>NZ_AZCV01000009.1:0-41369 GCF_001434555.1 Amylolactobacillus amylotrophicus DSM 20534 | reverse complement strand
ATATCTCAATCTTTTCCTCAACACTATAATGTTTAGCCAAAATAAATACTCCTAGTTCGTGAGACCGGAATTTTAATTATTTCCGTATCCAACTAACTAGGAGTATATCCACTCTTAATTGACTGTGCTTTTTGTTTTCTTAAAAAAATGTTGAAATAAGTGCTAAAATGGCTAAACCGCCTTGAGTTAGAATAATTTTTTTATCACTTGTAATACTGCCATATAATGCCACTAAAATAATATAAACTAATAATAATCTACTAATTTCTATTGGATTACTTGTAAGAAAAACACTATATAATAACCCAACACCAATCAAACCATTATAAATACCCTGATTTTTAAAAAGTTTGTTTAAAGCTTTGCTTTTTAACTCTTCTTTTGTCATGTTAAATACTCGACTTGTAGCGTCTGAAGTTGTAGCAAACGTTTCTAAATATAGGATATAGAAAAATTCCAAAGCTACTAAAAAAATCAATACTGTTGATAAAATTGACATTCTTTCTCCTTTCTTAACTATTTATTTTTATTACTATCCAACTATAAGTTATTTTAAGTGAGTTGTAAAATATTTTATAACCACCAATTTAATCTAATGGATTGAACTTATCCAAGCTAGCTCGTATTTATTCTTCTTCTAATCCGATGTATCGGATAGTCACTGCTTGACTAGAATGATTCAAAATTCTCATCAATGTGGGAATATCCCTGAATTGACGATAATACTTATATCCGAATGTTTTTCTCATTGTATGTGTGCCAATATAATCCAATTCAAGAACACTTGCGACTCTTTGAAGCACTTTATAATATTGATGAGTGCCTAGAGCTTGTGAATGGTCTGAAGGACGATAGAAAAGCCAATCAGATTGCCTATCGTGATAGGTATTCAAATAATCAATAATTAAACTTGTTAGATTCGATAAATTTAAATCCCTTTGCTTGTTCGTCTTTTTTTCAACAATGATAGTTGTCGTTTTATTTTGAACATCAGACACTTTTAAATTTAAAATATCAGAAATCCGCAAGCCAGTGAAAATGCCTATGGTAAATATTAAATGGTCTCTTTTCCCATGTTTTCCTTTGTTTAACTCAGATAAAAAATCTAGCATTACCTTCTTGTCTTTAATTGGTTTTACATTAATTATATTCCGTGTCATTTGACCTCCTCCTATAAGTTATTGATGGGATACTTATTGCTCCTATCCTAGTATTTGGTACATAAATTTCTGAACAGTTATGCCATAATTAATAAAACAAGATAGGAGCATTCCAATGAAACGATATCAAGATGATTTTAAAGCCAGCATTGTGAAGATGCATCCTGAAGAGAAAAGATCTATTCGCTCGCTTCCCGAGGAATACGGTGTTTCTCCAGCCGCAATTCATAACTGGGTTAAAGGCGCTAAATCAGTTGAGCTAGAAGACGGTACTGAAGTAACGTCCAAAGAATTCAAACAACTTCAAAAGGAAAATAAGTGATTAAAGGAGGAACTTGAAATTTTAAAAGCTGCGGCGGTTTTACTGGGAAAGCATTAGAACGAATTAATTGCCTTTTACAGCTCTTATTTCAACCTTTATATGCACTTGAAAAGTAATTACTTTATAAGTGCATTTCAATCTTGTTTGTCCATTCAAGCCAATAGCCATCTTGTCAACTCACCACATTTTTGCCAGCAATCTTATCAACTCACCAAGCCTATATTCAAATTCGTAAATCCGGTGAGTAATCCACCACTCTTGGATATCTTCCCCAAAGCAAAAATCCGTGATTATCCTTCCGGCTTAGAACCAGACCTCAAATCACGGAAAGCCTTTATTTACTTATCTTATTACACGCTTACTTATCAACCCTTGACATCAATACTACCGTCTCCACATGCGGTGTCATTGGAAACATGTCGACCGGAGCAATTGTATCGAACTTATAACCCAATTCTTGGAATTGTTGTAAATCACGCACCAGCGTTGCAGGGTTGCATGAGATATAAACCACTTTCTTCGGCCCGGTCTTCACTGTTGCTTCAATAAACTCTGGTGTCAAGCCCTTTCGCGGCGGATCAACAAAGACCACATCCGTGGATAAACCCTGTTCCTGCCACTTAGGCATCATCTCTTCGGCCTTACCGAGGGCAAAATCAGCATTATCAATCTGGTTAAGCGCGGCATTGTTCTCGGAATCCTCGACAGCCGATTTCACCACCTCAACACCAATCACCTTTTTGACGTGCTGGGCGACAGATAGGCCAATGGTACCGATCCCGGAATAAGCATCAATCACAACATCATCTGCCTGTAAATCTGCCTGCCGCACTGCCAAATCGTACAATCTGGTCGTCTGCTCAGAGTTAATCTGAAAGAATGATTGCGGCGAAATCATAAATTTCTGTTCCCCAATTTGATCAGTAATGTACGGATTACCCGCTAACAAAATGTCCTTGCGGCCAAGAATCACATTCGTCTTCTGCGGATTGTAATTCAGCACAACACTCTTCACATTTGGTAATTGCTCAATCTCACTAATTACCTGTGGTAATTGGGGGAAATTCTTGACAGTAGAGACCAGGACAACCATGATCTCACCGGTGTAATGGCCTACGCGGACCATCAGGTACTTAATCGCGCCCAGGTGCGACTTCTCATTATATGCACTAACGTGATTTTTACGTAAAATGTCCCGTGTTGCGACCAAAATCTGATCAATCTTAGCATCGGTCGTGAAGAAATTCTCGAGTGGCACCATATCATGCGAGTGTTTACGGAAAAAGCCAATTTCGAGCTTACCGTTAATTTGCCGCACGGGTACTTCAGCCTTGTTGCGGTATCCAGTAATTTGCGGTGATGGCAGGGTCTCCTTCACCGTGACGTCAGTCAGGTGCGCCTTTTGTAGTAGATTCTCCACCTGCTGTTGCTTGAATTTCAGTTGGGCATCATAGCTCAGATGGGCTAAAGAAGCCAGTCCGGTTTGCACCCACTGGTTCTTCTTAACCTCAATTCGCTCCGGACTCTTGACCAGAATATTCTGAACTCGCGCGAAAGCCAAATTTTTCTTGACCTTCAGAATCTGTGCCTCGACCACCTCACCGGGAAGTGCATTATTCACGAAAACGGTAATGCCGTCCTCGGTATGCGCCACACCAAGTGCGTCATAGCTCAGATCTGTAATTTCTAATTTGATAATTTGATTTTTTTCCAAAAGTTACTCCTAAAAAATATGAGTTTGCATCAACAAACTCATATTATACACACTATTTGACAAAAAACTCGATATGTTGCTTTAAATTATGGAACTCAAGTGGTAAATAGCCCCCCAGTTCGCCATCAAGGTTGACTGGTACTTCCTCATTCTCATCTAGTACCTTAACGGACAGGTGGGTTGTCCTTTCATAGATGATCTGGGGATCGTTGATGTGATTCCCGTTAAAGGCCATTGCCAACAAGCGCAACACATCAACTGGGTTTGCTGTCTTGACGCCAATCAGGGTAAACTCACCATCGGCGAGTGATGCATCGGGAACGACTTGTTCAAACCCTCCAATTGAATTGGTCATCGCCAGTAGAAAGAGGGACAGTTTACCCTCGTACTCGCCGCCATCCCATTTCAAGTGCATGTTGACCGCATGAATCTTCGGTAACATCTCGGCACCCTTGATCACATAGGCCGCATATCCGAGTACAGACTTAAACTCAGAAGGCACGCCGTAAGTCAGCTCCGTCAGGCTACCAGAACCTGCGATGTTCATGAAGTACTTATCGCCTGCTAGGCCAATGTCCATGCCCATCGTCTTTCCCTCTAGGATGACTTTGGCCGCTTCTTGCATGTCATCGCGCGGAATATGTAAGGCACGGGCGAAATCATTGGTAGTCCCTGCTGGTATAACGGCCATCTTGGGCCGCTCAGGAAGTGGTGCGATACCGTTCACGACCTCATTAATCGTGCCGTCTCCACCAGCCGCGACTACCAGATCAAAACCGGCCAGACCGACCCGCTTTGCCTCGTTCATTGCCGAGTTTTCCTCGACAGTCGTTTGAAATGCGCTAGCTTCATAGCCCGCCTGCTCAAGCGTGTTTAAAATACCCGCAACTTGTGCCGGCATCTGTTCGTTCCCTGATACTGGATTGTAAATTAACCGTGCTTTTTTTACCATGTTGCCCTCGTTTATCTCTTCGCCAATTCCTCGAGTAAGAACTTATTGACCATCTTCGGATTTGCCTTACCACGCGATTGCTTCATGATTTGTCCAACCAAGAAGCCTAATGCGCGATCCTTACCGTTCTTGTAGTCTTCGATTGACTGTGCGTTGTTATCCAGAATTTCGTTAATCATTGGTAACAGAACATCCGGATTCGATTCTTGTACCATGCCCTTTTCAGTGACCCAGGCCTTTGGTTCCGAGCCATTGGTAATAATTTCTTGGAAAACCTTCTTCGCGATTTTGGAGGAAATTGTCCCATCGACGATTAGCTTAATCATTCCCGCCAGATTCTCGGGAGTTAGTTTAGTCTCCTCCAGATCTAGTTTGTGCTCGTTCAGATAACCGTTAACCTCGCCCATCAACCAGTTGGAGGCTAGCTTCGCATCAGCACCTAAGTTCACAGTTGCTTCAAAGAAATCTGCCATCTCCTTGGTCTGGGTCAGGATACCAGCATCATATTCTGGAATCTCGAATTCAGAGACATAGCGTGCGCGCCGCTTCTCAGGCATCTCTGGGATAGCTGCCGCAATTTCTTGCACCCATTCATCCTCAATGAAAAACGCTGGCAAATCCGGTTCTGGGAAATAACGGTAATCATCCTTGCCTTCTTTGACACGCATTAGATACGTCTGTCCCGTTGGTTCATCGTATCTTCTGGTCTCTGGCCGAACTGTCCCACCACTCAACAGAATTTTCTCCTGGCGTTTCTCCTCATAGGCTAGACCCAGGCGAACATGATTGAATGAGTTCAAATTCTTCAATTCCGACTTAACGCCGTACTGCTTTTGGCCGATTGGGCGAATTGAAATATTGGTATCAACCCGCATCGAACCCTCTTCCATCTTCACATCGGATGCGCCCGTGAATTGGATTGTCTGCTTCAGCTTTTCCAGGTAAGCATAAGCTTCTTCTGGACTCTTGATATCTGGCTTTGAAACAATCTCAATTAGAGGCGTGCCTTGACGGTTCAAATCGACATATGAGTAGCCGTCAGAGCCGTGGGTATTCTTCCCGGCATCCTCTTCGACATGGAGCTCCTCAATCCCGATTTTCTTCTTCTTACCATCAACCTCGATCTCCAAATAGCCATTTTTAGCTAGTGGAAACTCAAATTGGGTAATTTGGTAGGCCTTTGGGTTATCGGGATAGAAATAATTCTTACGGTCGAAGTGCGTGTAAGGTGCGACCTCGGCGTGGAGCGCTAACGCAACCATCACACCCAGGCGATATGCATTCTTGTTCACCGTTGGTAGCACACCAGGGAAACCAAAATCAATGACATTCGTGTTTGTATTCTGTTCGACACCGAACAGGTTTGCTGAAGGACTGAACATCTTGGTCTTGGTTTTAAGTTCTACATGGACTTCTAGTCCGATTGTTGTCTCAAAATTCATGATTAATCCTCCATTCCTGTTGGTTTATTTGCGTAAAATTTATTCTGTTGTTCGACGAAGCTTGCCACTTTGAAGATGCTTCCCTCATCGAAGCGGTTGGCCATCACCTGGAGTCCAACGGGCATCCCCTCAGATAGACCTGCCGGTACACTTGCTGCCGGAATCCCCGCTAAGTTTGCAGAAATGGTCAGAATATCGTTTGCGTACATCGTTAAGGGGTCAGAGACCTGTTGGCCGATGCCAAACGCCGTCGTTGGTGCTGTCGGTCCAACGATGACGTCGTGTTCTGCAAAAATTTTATCGAAATCTTGTTTGATCATCGTCCGTACCTGTGAAGCCTTCTTAAAGTAGGCATCGTAGTATCCCGCTGAGAGCGCAAAAGTTCCTAGCATAATTCTTCTCTTTACCTCATCACCAAAGCCTTCTGAACGGGTCTTAACGAAGACATCTTCTAGGCTCTTCACATCAGGTGCGCGGAAGCCGTAGCGAATACCGTCGAAACGCTGTAAATTACTTGATGCTTCACTGGAAGCGATGATGTAGTACGTCGGCAACACATATTTGGTGTGCGGCAAATTCACGGTATCGATAATTGCGCCATTTTGTGCCAGCATATCGATGGTTGATTGCACAACTGCCTTAACGTCAGCATTAATTCCTTCTGCCATATACTCGGCCGGTACAGCAACCCTCAATCCCTTAATATCTTGCCCCAAATATTGGGTATAATCTGGTACTTTCGTTTGGGATGTCGTAGCGTCTTTATCATCAGGCCCGGCAATCACGTTCAATACCTGAGCGGCATCCTTGACCCGCTTCGTCATCACACCGATTTGATCAAGACTCGAAGCAAAGGCGATTAGACCCCAGCGTGAAACTCGCCCATAGGTTGGCTTGATACCAAAAATACCCGTGTAAGACGCTGGTTGGCGAATAGAACCACCCGTATCAGAACCAAGGGCCGCCACAACCTCACCACCGGCAACAGCCGCTGCAGATCCACCAGAAGAGCCACCGGGAATCTTAGTTAAATCCCACGGATTCTTGCTAGTACCGAAATAACTGGTCTCGGTAGAGCCGCCCATGGCGAACTCGTCCAGGTTTGTCTTACCAATGATGGTCATCTGGGCTTCCTTCAGCTTTTGAACAACCGTTGATTCATATACTGGCACGAAGTTATCCAGAATATGGCTCGATGCAGTCGTGCGCAAGCCTTCTGTAATGATGTTATCTTTGATTGCAATTGGAATACCAGCAAGCACGTTGTTCAAGTCTAACTGCTCGGCTGGCACAGCATCTTCTGCCACAGTCACAAAAGCGTTCAGCGCCGTCTCCTTCTCCTCGATTGCCTTTAAGGTATCAGCGGTGAGCGTCTTCGCATCTAACTCCCCACTCTTTAACTTCTGGTTGAGTGAATCAATATTTTCGTTTAAAAAATTCATTAGTCCTCGTCCTCATCCTTATCAATAATCGTTGGCACCTTGATGAACCCGTCCTGGCTTTCAGGCACGTTTTGCAATAATACTGCACGTGATTCACCCTGAACAATGACGTCTTCTCTGAATACGTTGTGTTCTGCCACCACTTGCGTTGTGGGTGCAACTTCTGCCACATCGACTTCGCCTAACTGATTTGCCATTTCAATAATCTCATCCATTTGCGTAGTGAACTTTGCGAGCTCCTCTTCCGTAAATTCAAGCTTTGCAAGTGACGCCACGTGTTTGATGTCTTCCTTTGAAATCATCATTTACCTCTTTCATCATCTAAAAACATGTACATTATAAGCCGAGTTGGCCTTTTCTTTGGAAATAAGTGCCTGTGGATCGTTGACGGATTGAACAAGGATCTCGAGCGGTACGTTGTTCGGCAAAAACTTCTTGGCCGAAGACAAGACCAATTTAGCAAAACTGTTTATCTGGGCATAACCATAGAACTGGGTGTTAACAGTAATCTCAAACGAAGTCAACTGACCTGAACGGTAGTGCACCCGCCCAATTACACCACTAATATTTGGGAAATACCCTTGCACGGCGGCCTTGAAGTTTGAGAAAGACTCCGCATCATTGCTGTTAATCGGCTTGTCGTTGCCAATCGTCGGTAGAACCTGTGACTGCTCATCAACTGTTTTCCAATCTGTGATCGACTTCTTGTTATCAGGTGCCAAGCCAGTTGCCAAATAATTACCGCCAACCAGCGAATCACTAGCCGTTTTACTAAATATCCCGATCATGATCGGAATATTCTGAAATTTCTTCCGTGAGCGCAGCTGCTTGAGTAGTTTAGTCGCAATCTTCTTCCCCTGCTCAAGCTGTGTCGCCCTATTAATCGTTGTCTTATACTGTGGCCCATCCTTGACCTTCGTGAAATAATCCACAGAATTCATTGCAAGACCAATACTGATGCCACCAAGCTCATATGTACTCCCACTGCCAGTTAAGTAATCCTGTTCAATTACCTGCTCCAAGTAAATTGGATTTCTGGTGTCCGCGTCGGTTTTCTTATTATCAACAGGGTTGAGGCCGTTCTTATTAGATTTCTTGTCATAGCGGTTCAACCACGCACTAACCTGTGCACGTGTCAGCTCTTGGCCCTCTTGAAAAACAAATTTATTAGCGGAGAATTCGGCCAATGATAAGCTCATCAAGCCGCTTTCCAGGTTCTTTAGATCCACATCATTACTATTGTTCGTTGCGGTAATACCACTGATTGGGCTTATTTTATACTGACCATTTCGTAGAAGTACGCTATATTCACCGGCTGTCGATCCGGTCGTTTGGTAACTCTTTTTCTTCGTCGACGTGGTCGCGTTATTCGACAAGTCAGAGTTTTTCAAGTTACCACACCCTGCCAGAAAGATTACCACGCTAAGAGCAGTTATAATTTGCAAAAATCGTTTCAAAATCCGCCTCCGATTAGTTGAATTCAGCTAGCACCTCTGCCTCATTCATGAGAGGTATTGCTAATTTATTTGCCTTGTCTAATTTACTTCCTGCATCTGTACCATGTACCACTATATCGGTTTTTTTGGATACAGAGCCAGTGACCTTAGCACCGCGCTCCTCTAACATTTTCGTCAATTCCTGGCGGCTAAATTCCGTAAACTTTCCGGTAATGACTACCGTCTTGTCCTTAAAGAAGTTATCAGCAATTTGCGTTAATTTCGGACCACGATATTGTGTGTTGACACCGGCATTCTTTAGTTCAGCTAAAAGCGTGCTGGCAGTTGGCTGGGCAAAATAGAATGTTAAAGACTGTGCAATAGTCTCACCTATTGTATCAATAGATACTATTTCTTGCACCGTTGCCTCGCTTAACTTATCTAAATCTTGAAATTTCTGTGCCAGCAGAAGTGCTGCTTTAGCACCGACATGTTGGATTCCTAATCCAAAAATTAGCCGCTCAACAGAGTTGTCCTTGCTAGCACCGATAGCCTCTAGCAAATTATTCACAGACTTTTCTTTGAAGCCGTCTAGCTGCAGCAAATCGGACGCCGTTAATTTATAAAGATCCGCAACATCTTTAATCATGTTTTTCTGAAATAATTGGTGAACAATCTTCGGTCCAAGGCCGGCAATATTCATTGCATTTCTAGATGCAAAATGTGTTAATCCCTCTTGGATTTGGGCAGGACACATTGGGTTAATGCAGCGTAACGCCACCTCGTCTTCCAGATGTACCAGCGCTTGACCACAAGACGGACATTTTGTCGGCGCGAGATAGGGCACACTATCTGTTGCTCTTCTCGTTAGGATCACTTCGGAAACCTCGGGGATGATGTCCCCAGCCTTATGTAGTTTAACCGTATCCCCCAACCGAATGTCCTTCTGGGTAATGTAGGCGGGGTTATGGAGTGTGGCCCGAGCAACTGTGGTGCCGGCAAGAGATACTGGGTCCATCACAGCTGTTGGCGTTACAACGCCGGTACGGCCAACGGTCCATTCTATGTCACGCACTACTGTCTCGGCGACTTCCGGTGCGAATTTATATGCAATCTCCCAACGTGGCACCTTCACTGTGTTTCCCAACTGCTCCTGCAACTGTAAGCTGTTTACCTTAATGACCACCCCATCGATGCCGTAGGGCAGGCTATCGCGCTCTTGCTCGTAGTGGTCAATAAACTCAAATATCTGGTCCAGTGAACTGGCTTCAATCGATGTTTCGTTGATTGTAAATCCTAATCTGGCAAGCTCGTGCACTGCCTCTTGCTGCGTTTTAATCGCTGCTACCGGCGGCGTTACGTAGGTGTAGATGAACGTGCTCAACTCCCGTTCTCTCGTCACCTTCTCGTCCAACTGTCGGAGTGAACCCGCTGCTGCATTTCTAGGATTGGCAAAAACTTGCAGTCCAGCCTGCTCTCGTTTCTCGTTTAACTTGGCAAAGGCCGCCTTAGGCATTAAACACTCACCTCGGACCTCAATTGTCAACGGCTCAGGCAAGGTTTGAGGGATATCCGCAATTGTTCTGGCGTTAGCCGTCACGTCCTCACCTATCGAACCGTTACCACGAGTTGAAGCACGAAAGAGCTTTCCCAAACGGTATTCGAGTGCGAGCGAGAGGCCATCGATCTTTAGCTCTACGTGATAGTCTACCGGTTTACCAACCGCCTTTTGGACACGCTGATCAAACTCAATCAGTTCCTCCTTTGAGAAAATATCTCCCATCGAAAGCATGGGAATCTCATGTCGCACCTTGCTAAACTCATCCTCGACCGTCCCCCCAACGCGTTGTGTGATGGAATCAGGTGTGATTAGCTCTGGAAACT
Organism: Amylolactobacillus amylotrophicus DSM 20534; assembly: GCF_001434555.1. Lineage (NCBI taxonomy): Bacteria > Bacillati > Bacillota > Bacilli > Lactobacillales > Lactobacillaceae > Amylolactobacillus > Amylolactobacillus amylotrophicus. Next base: position 31,017 of record NZ_AZCV01000009.1, on the reverse strand, counting down.
CGCTCTCTAAGTTAACCAACTGCTGGTAGGTAAGATCGTATTCCCGGTCGGAAACTGTTGGTGCATCCCGATCATAATACTGCTCCGCCCAGACATTCAATTGCGCACGAAGCGCAAGAATCTGTTCCTGAGCTTGTTCTTTCGTGAGTTTTTCAGCCATGCTAAACCCTCCTAACTTCACTTAGACTTTCTTGATTGGTGCAAATGCGGCCAGCAATCGTTTAATTCCCTCATTTTCGAAGGCAATATCCAATTCCTGATCATCACCGCTACCGCTGACTTTGACGACTGTTCCCTCGCCCCACGCCTTATGTGTCACCTTATCGCCCACATTCCAGGTTGATTTCTCAGCCCCAATAGCACCTGCACTATGCACAGCAACTTTCGGCTGGTAAACCGTGGCGGTTGCCCGGTCGTTTCTTCTAGCAAATGGAACATTCGTCGTATTCCCACTCCCGACAAAAACATTTGCGGCGGTTGGGTTCTCTTGTTCCAGATCCTCATCGGCAATCTCACCAATGAAACGAGATGGCATATTCACCTGTGTCCGCCCATAAAGCAATCTAGAAACTGCGTTGGTGAGGTAAAGTTGTTCACGCGCTCTAGTAATACCAACATAGGCCAAGCGGCGCTCCTCCTCAAGCTCACTCTCATCCATACTTGCACGACTCAGAGGAAAGAGCCCCTCCTCGAGTCCAACAAGAAAGACCACTGGAAATTCCAGCCCTTTTGCAGCATGGAGCGTCATCAAAGCAACTTGATTATTCTGATTCTCCAAGTCATCCTGGTCCGATAATAACGATACATCAGCCAAGAAATCACTTAGTTGATTACTCTCCTCAGAAGTTGGTTCATACTGGTCATCGAATTTCTTGGTGACCGACAAGAATTCATCGATATTCTCGATTCGTGTGTCCGCCTCTAATGTATGGGCCGCTTTCAGTGCCGCTACGTAACCGGTGTCCTCAAGAATCTTGTTCGTGGTGCTAGTCACCGAGTGGCTAGTGCTGTATTCTTTGGCATCGGTGAGAATTGTGGCCAAATCCATCATCGTCTGCGCCACACGGCCCTTGATCGGCGATAATACGAGATTTCGCATCCCTTCAAACAACGACCATTCATTTGCGTCGCTAAACGTTATTAGCTTCTCCATCGTGCCTGGACCAATACCCCGTTTAGGGACGTTGATAATCCTATTTAAACTCATCGAGTCGGCCGGGTTCGCAATCAATTTCAGGTACGCCAGTACGTCCTTGATTTCTTTTCGATCATAGAACTTGTGGCCACCCACAATTTTATAAGGGATATTCGCCTTTAACAGACCCTCTTCGACCGAACGCGATTGAGCATTAGTCCGGTAGAGCACGGCAAAATCCTTGTATTCTCGCTTGCCCGCCTCGATGGCCTCAACAATCTTACTGTCAACGAAGTGTGCCTCATCGCTCTCGCTTTGAGCCCGATAATAAGTGATCTTTGCTCCCTCACCCTGGTCCGTCCACAGATCCTTTGGCTTTCTGTTGACATTATTTTTGATGACCGAGTTAGCGGCATTTAAAATATGCGATGTGCTCCGGTAATTCTGCTCCAACATAATCGTCTGGGCATCTGGATAATCCTGCTCGAAGTTCAGGATATTCTCCATGTTCGCACCACGCCAACCATAGATACTTTGGTCAGCATCACCCACGACACAAAGATTGCGATATTGGGCAGCCAACATCTTCACAAGCTGATACTGAGCCTCATTAGTATCTTGGTACTCATCCACACTGATGTAGCGGAACTTATTCTGGTAGAAGTGGAGCGTTGGTGGATCTAACTTGAACAAGATAATGGTCTGCATTATTAAATCATCAAAGTCCATTGACTGGTCGCGTTGGAGCGCTGCCTGATATTCGTGATAGACCTCACCAACAACGCGTTCAAAAGGGGTAGCGACGAGTTTCTGATAGCCGTCTGGGTCAACCAAATCGTTCTTCGCGTTACTAATTTGGTGCAGAATATTTTTCGGGTCATAAATCTTAGGATCATAATTCAAGCGCTTCAGAATTTGCTTGACCAACGTTAACTGCTCCGCGGGATCAGCAATCGAGAATGAACTCGTATAATTAATTTTCTCTGCCTCACGACGGAGAATCCGCACACAAAGAGCATGGAAGGTTGAAATCCAGATGTCGTTTGCCTGCGCCCCAAGCTGCTGCTCAATTCTGTCGCGCATTTCCTTTGCAGCCTTATTCGTAAAGGTGATTGCCAAGATATTCCACGGCAACACACTCTTTTCTTCAACCAGGTAGGCAATTCTTCTAGTCAAAACACTGGTCTTACCACTACCAGCGCCAGCCATCACAAGGAGTGGTCCCTCCGTTGTCCTGACGGCCAGACTTTGTTGTTCATTCAGATTTTTGATTAATGCATCTGCACTCATTAAATTACCTTTTTTCCTTTTTGCAATTGTTTAACTAACTAAATAAGTATAGCAGAAAGCCATACTCGCTTGTAGTTCTGAGACGACAAAAAAAGACTAAGCTACAGTCAGCTTAATCCCAATTCCAAACTAATTATTCAGTTCCTTAGCCTCGAGCTCCGCAATTAACTTCTCGTCGTCAGGAGCCAGGCCCTGCTTGCCGTTCAAGACCAAATTCAAGATGATTGCTGCCACAATCGTGATCACAATTCCGTTACTTAAGAGCATTCTCAACGTTGTTGGGAAGATTGAGAAGAAGTTTGGGTAGAACGTTACGCCTAGTCCTAGTCCCGTCGAAATTGCCACAGTGAGCAGATTCTTATCGCTATTGAAGTCAACTGCCTTCAGCATCTTGATTCCCTGCATCGCGACCATACCAAACATCACGAGCATTGCACCGCCAAGCACTGGCGCAGGGATGATTGTCGCAAGAGCGCCCACCTTCGGCAATAGTCCAAGAAGCATCAAGAAGCCAGCTGCGTAGTAAATTGGCTTCTTTGTCTTGATCCCGGTCAGTTGAATCAAACCAACATTTTGCGAGAAGCTGGTGTACGGAAATGTATTGAAGACACCGCCGAGAATCACGGCAATTCCCTCAGCCATGTACCCTTTTCGCATATCGCTCTTCTTCAGTTTCCTACCCACAATATCACTCAGAGCAAAGTACACACCGGTTGATTCAACCAGAGTAGTCATCATGATTAGCACCATGGTCACAATCGAGGAGACTTCAAACTTGGGTGTGCCAAAGTAGAATATTTGTGGTAAGTGGAACCAGGTCGCATCAATCACAGGTTGCAATGAGACCTGCCCCATGAAGGCCATCGCAACCGTTCCGGCAACGAGCCCGACCAGAATGGCAATAGCTTTCAAAAAGCCCTTAGCAAACACGTTGATCAGTATAATGATGATGACTGTACCAAATCCGACCAGCAGGTTCTCTGGGCTGGCAAAACCCTTAGCAGTGGCATCGCCACCACCAATATTCTGAAACGCAATGGGAATCAGTGTTAAACCAATGACCATCAATAAAGTTCCAGTGACAATAGGTGCAAACAATCTCTTTAACTGTGCAAACAAACCTGAGATGAGCACAATCACAATCCCGGCAGCGATGATTGCGCCGTACATGTATTGAATACCAAACTCCTTACCAATCATCTTCAAAGGCTCCACGGCTTGAATCGCACACCCTAGTACAACTGGTAGGCCGACGCCGATAAATCGGTTGGTTTTCAATTGAATTAACGTTGCCAGTCCACACATAAAGATATCAATTGATACCAGGTAAGTCATTTGAGTTGCGCTAAAGCCAAGCGCACCACCAATCAGAAGTGGTACAAGTACTGCCCCCGAGTACATTGCAAGTAGATGTTGTAAACCTAATATTGCTGCTTTTGGTTCTGATACCTCAGATAATTTCATTTTTCCTACTCCTCCACAAAAATCACTTTACCGTCTGCAAATTTCTTAATTCTGGCCAATGACTCGACTTTGATTCCCTTCTGATCAAGGATTGCCCGGCCCTTCTGGAATGATTTTTCAATCACAACACCCACACCCGCTAGTGATGCATTTGCTTGACCGATGATATCTAAGAGACCCTCGATTGCCTGACCATTGGCCAAGAAATCATCGATGATTAGAACGCGATCAGCTTGATTGAGAAATTTGTGGGAGATACTAATTTTATTACTGACTTGCTTCGTAAAGGAGAAAACTTCAGAAGAGTAAACATCATCCTTTAAAGTTAACGATTTATGTTTTCTGGCAAAAACAACTGGCACGCCAAATTTTAAGCCGGTAAAGATTGCCGGTGCAATTCCCGATGATTCCACGGTCAGGATTTTAGTAATTGGCTTATCACCCGCAAATAATTGATAGAATTCGGTGCCAATTGCATCCATGAGCATTGGGTCAACCTGATGATTTAAGAAACTATCAACCTTTAACACATTCTCGCCAAGTACCTGACCATCTTTTTCAATTCTTTCTTCTAGAAGTTTCAATTTGACCCACCTTTTCCACTTTTTTTACAAACAACGATTGTAAGTATCATAACAAAAAAAACGCAAAATGTGAACAAACTAGTCATATTTTGTTAGATTATACTGTTTAATTAGTTCGATTAATTTCTGTGCATAAGTTGGATCAGTTGCATAACCGTCCTGTTCTAGGGCTTTAGCAGCACTAGCCGGAGAGTCAGCCGCCAGTACATGTTCATACTGATTATTGTTCCAGGTAGTGCCATTTACGAACAATAGTGAATGATCGGTAATCGACTCTTCAATGGACGAGTAGACCCGAAAGCGGTCCTTAATGGTAACCCAACTGCCGTTCAGATACTCCTTTGTCTCGAGTTCCTTTGTATTGCTCAAATCAGAGCCCTTCACGCCAAATAAATTATGGTACTTAGCGGCAAGCACACTCCGGCCAAAGTCACTCTCAAGTGCAGCCTGGGCGATCGTGACGCTGGCATAAATACCGTACTGTTTGTTAATCTTTTGCGCAATGGGCGCAACTTCATTGATGAAATCTAATTTTTGCTGCAGTATTTTTTGTTTAGCGAGTTCTGCTTGGCGAATGGCAACATCCTCATCATGGCGTTCCTTAAGGTAAAAGCCAAATGCAACAAGTACAATCAGGCTTAACGCAACCAGAAAAAGCTTGAGATATTTGACAAGTTTCTTTTGATTGGTGTATTTTCTAGCCACAAACTTAGCTCCTCTATTTAAAAAAAAGGCCAGCCCAAAGGCTGACCAAAACATAATTAAAAATTATTGTTTGTTAACGTTAACTGCTTGAGGTCCGCGATCGCTTTCTTCGATATCGAATGAAACTGCTTGACCTTCTTCAAGAGACTTGTAGCCGTCACCTTGGATAGCTGAGAAATGTACGAATACATCGCTGCCATCTTGACGAGTGATAAAGCCATAGCCTTTTTCTGCGTTAAACCATTTAACTGTGCCGTTTTCCATAGTAAAAACTTCCTCCTTAAGGAATCTTAAATATAATATGTGTAATTAATGCTTGGTACGTGTGGAAGAAGAAAGTCTTACTAGAAAAACCAATTTACAACCAGTTATTACCACTCACAAATACAATTAGAATATTAGCACATAAATTCGATAATAACAAGGAATAGGTGTAAAAATAAATGACTAGCTAATGCTCTATGGTATGATAATAGCTGAAAGTAGGGGATTGTTATGAGAAAAACTTTTTTTATTTTTTTATTAGTTGGCACCTTTTTGCTTGCAGGATGTAGTAATGCCGGAATTACCACGAAGACACAGCTGATTAAGGAGAGTCAAATATTCGAACAGAATAGCCACAGACAAGACACTGCACTATCGCGCCTCAGCAAGGAGCTTGAGGCGACCGTTGCGCTCTATGACCAACTGGTACCCGACTCAGACTTAGATGAGTTAAATGTCAGTCTAGAGGCCCGCGACGCTACAGTCGCCGAACTCACAAAACTTAACAAAGCTCAAGCAGAGCTAAGTGCTACTTTTAAAAATACAGTGAAGCAAGATAATAAAAACTTTCCAATAAGTCGTCTAAATCGGTTGACGCAGAGCCAGGATATTACCACTCTCGATCACGAAACCTTTATGAAATACTTGGACAAGGCGAAGGAAACTGAACAACGCGTCACTGATTTATACAAAAATGGTCAACCTGATAGGTCCGATTTGAAAGCTGCTGTGGAGTCCACAACCCAATACTATGGCGCGCTAACGCAGCAAATAGAAATTTGGCAGGTTAATGCGGTTCGGAGTAAAAACAACGCAGCAAGTCTGGTTAAGTCGCTTAAATAGCTACTACCTGTTTCTAAAATGCCCCAATACTCTCCGCAAGGGTGCAACAATGATTGGCGTCACAACTGCGCCAGCAAGCGCCTCAAGTACACCATTTAACCCAAGTGCGATTAAGAGGATAACGATTAACGGATTCCCCTGGTTAATGTTCCCGAGCTGCGTGGTCAGCTTATCAGGATTGCCCAGATAAAAAAGCGAGCTGAGCAGAATTACAAACAAGGTGTTGGTCAACGCGCCGACGACTCCACTAAGGCTTAAACCTAATTTTTGGTATTTGCCTTTTTTTAATGCCTGTGCAACCAAGCCGGATAAAACGCCCACGAGTGCTCGCGGTACAACAGCAATCACCGGATTTTGAAAAAGTAAGAGTGTGATCGGATCAGTCGCTCTCGTGTATGCCATGTAGAGTGAAATCAGCCCCCAGATAAGTCCCAGAATCGCTCCCTGGCATGGGCCCAGCAGGCTACCACCAATGGAGACCGTCAGTACGATAGTGGTAATTGCGGGTAAAGTGGGAACAATCACGATATAGCCAAGATTCGGCACGAATGCCTGTAAGAAAATAATTGCGGTAAAGATTGCGATTAAAGTTAGGTTGAATGTGTTCTGATTACGCATTTTTGTACCTTGCTACTTCTATATTAGTTGACATTAGTTGACTTAATTTAAACTATTTCACTAATTGATGTCAATCCTGCACTATCATCTTTAAGTTAAAACAAAAAATGGCGGAACTATCCGCCATTTATATTAGTCTAAATATCGTTATATTTATAGCTATTTAAAGCATTATTACTCTGCTTCTCGGCTGCTTATCCAATTATTAATACCAAGTTCGTACCACGTTAACCCACCAGCTCTTTTAGTTTCACCAACGATATATTGACTGCCAATATTAACCGATAGAGTACGTTGAGTTGGGCTCGTTGGATTATTCCAGAGCCATGCCTGGCCCGGTTTAACAACTTTTAAAGCTTTCCCGCCAGCAAAGTTAACAATCTGTGCGTTTTGACTACTAATCCATTCGTTACGGCCTAAGTTGTACCAGGTTATCCCATTTACTTGCTTTATCTCTACAATTTTCCAGAGTGTACCATATTGAACAGTATTTGTATGAATTGGCTTGACTCCTGGGTTACCAATGAGCCAGATATCAGTAGGATTCTTGATTGTAACAATCTTTTTCGCTACGGGTCTACTTATTTCTGGTTCAGTCTTCTCTGGCTCTGTTGTTTGAGCTGGCTTATTGGTTGGTTCAGCTGCCTCGGCATCGGTATCAACCCCTGAGTTTACCTGCTGTGCATACTGACCACTAATCCACTCATTCATGCCCAAGTTGTACCAGTACATACCATTTACATTCTTCGTACCCACAATCTTCCAGCTGCTACTGAACGATACAACTTGTTTCTTAGTTGTCAGAACTGTTGGATCACTCCATAAAACAACTCCGGTATCCTTAGTAGCACGTAAAACATTGTCACTCTCAACAACAGCATACTGGCCATTTATCCATTCATTGCGGCCCAAGTTGTACCATGTTGTATTACCCACTTTATGGGTTGTAACGATTTTCCAACGACTATTCAACGAAACGGATTTGACATGTGTAGCATTTGTAGTCGGATTACTCCAAAGCCAGATTTCAGATGGCACATGGACTTTTAAAATTTTACTGGTAATCTTCGTTTGTCTGTTGACAGGTTTCGTTATAATGGTTACTTCCGTTGGCGTAGAATTGATTTTTTCACCAAAAGAAGTTGGAACAACATATTGACTACTAATCCATTCATTACGACCCAAATCATACCAATATAGACCATCAACAAGCTTGTAGCTAACCACCTTAAAATTAGATCCACCGTTAACCGTTGATACATGAACGTTAGGATTTACTGGATCACTGAAGAGCCATGCCGTACCCCTAGTAGTAACCTTAACCACCTTGGGAACATTGGTAAGGGTAGGCGTTTGGGGACCGGTATACTTACCATTAACCCATGCGTTCGTCGCGAGTTGATACCAGATTACCCCGTCAACTAACTTCATTGCAGTTACTCGCCAATTTGTGTTTCCGGCAATTTTCTGTGTTCTAACTGTTGGGTTTTCAGGATTGTTCCAAAGCCAAATGTCCTCATGCGTATTCACGTGCACCACCTGTTGATTTACATTTTGTCTAGCGGCATTAACACTGATACTGCCCTCTAACGCCTGCTTTGCCTGAGCGGGGAAGTTAACAATTCCTCCCTGAATAGGTAGTGATGCTACGCTCGCAGACGATAGATCACTCCCGTTCGCCGATATATCCCAAGCCATTATTTTTTTACGAAAACTACTAATCAGTGATAAATTGTTGGCCGTTGCCATTGTATCGGGAATACCGAAGAACTCATCATGTGATTCACGTAAATAATCCGTTAGAGTCGGCTGAGATGCTGTCAACTGAAGCGTCAGGATATTAGGAGCAATTTGTTTAACTCTACTTAATGACAATGGCTGAAAACTCTCAACGATGACCCGCGATGCGAGACCATACTTATTAATTAAGTTGATTAGCATTCTCTCTTGGTTTTGAACTACAGTCTTCAATTCAAGTACATAACCTAAGGTGGGATTTGAATGGTAACGCTGAAAAATTTCTTCAACAGTATGGATTGTCTCATATGGAGATGCCTTGTATCTCAGTCGGCGCAACTGCGCAAGTGTACTATTTCTGATATTTAAATTCTGATTAAAAATTTCACATGTTGTTGGATTATGACTGATGACCATTACATTATCAGCCGTAAACTGAATATCAAATTCTAGCGCATCAACACCCTCAGAAACGGCGCGATCAAATCCAGCAAGTGTTTGCTGCGCCGCTTCCCCCATTGCTCCACGGTGACCGGCTACGACGAATAAATCTTGATTTACCGCAGCATCTACTGGTTCAGCCTGTATAACACCAATAGCAAGACTAAAAATAACAGCAGAAATCCCAGCAATTAGTTTGTTTTTCATTATCTATTCCTCCAAAAAAATAATTGAAAACAAAAAACTTCTCACAACGGATATGACACTATCTGTCATATTGTCATGGGAAGATTTACCCAAAGAATCAACTTTCTTTATGCGGGCGAGAAGACTCGAACTTCCACGATCGTAATTGATCACAAGATCCTTAATCTTGCGCGTCTGCCATTCCGCCACGCCCGCGTACTTGAAAAGTTTATCAGAGATAGATATTCTTTTCAAGCCTATTTTCACCAAAATCGAAAGAAAGTTAATTACATTTTCGTTGTTATTTTTAGTATACCACTGCACACACCACAACGATATCTCCTTGTATCTATTCTTTTTACTCTGTGGTATTGCTGCCCACAGTTAGTACAGATATAGTGAAATTTCTTCGCTTGCGGCCGCCGATTGCCGACGTCTAGCGCAAAGCGGCTCCCACCGACTTGTTGTAGTAAAACCTTGAAATCCCGGTCTTGGTGACGGTATCCACGGTGTAAGAGATGTAAATGGTAATGGGTCAGTTCGTGCTTTACAATGCCAATTAAATCTGTTCGCAGCTCGGCTGTCAGAAATGCAGGATTAAACTCAAGATGGTGGTCTGCCAAGTGATAGCGACCACCAGTGGTCTTGAAACGGTGATTGATCACGACTCGGTGGCGAAACGGCCGTTTAAAATATTCGAGTGAGATTTGCTCAACCAGTTGCTGTAATTCTTGCTGAGTCACTACTAATCATCCCCCACTAAAAAACGACCCGCAGGTCGTTTTGTTTTTTAATTAATTATTATACATCTTCTGGCCCAAATTAATTCTTACCCATCTTACGTTGCACAAATTTAACAACTTCAACAATGATTAGCATTGAAATACCCGCCGCAATGACAATCGCCCACTGAATTGGGTCAAGTGGCGTTACGTGGAATAAGCCATTGAAACCAGGAACCACAATGGTCACTGCTAATAAGACAAAGGATACCGCGATTGCCAAGTTGAACATCTTGTTTGCAAATGGGTGAATCTTGAATAACGATTGATGCACCGATTTCACGTTAAATGCGTGGAATAACTGGATCAGGCCTAAAGTTACATAAGCCATCGTTAATGCATCAGCATGCTGTAATGCAGGATCACTCACATGCGGGCCAACGTGTAAACCAATCAGATAAACTCCCAGCGTTAATGCACCCTCAATAATTCCTTGGTAGAAGATCGATGAGGCTACGCCGCCGGAGAAGAAATTAGACTTTCTTCCTCTTGGCTTGCGCTGCATTATGCCAGGTTCAATTGGCTCAACACCAAGAGCAATGGCAGGAAAGGTATCAGTTACCAGGTTAATCCAAAGTAATTGGACAGGAGCTAAAATATCCCAACCAAGAATGGTCATAAAGAATAGTGTTAATACCTCACCCAGGTTCGCCGACATCAGATATTGAATGGCTTTTTGAATATTTGCGAAGACCTTACGACCTTCCTTCACAGCAAGCACAATTGTGGCAAAGTTATCATCCGCAAGCACCATATCACTAGCACCCTTCGATACCTCGGTTCCGGTAATACCCATCCCAATACCAATATCTGATGTTTTAAGAGCTGGCGCATCGTTGACGCCATCACCTGTCATGGCAACAACCTTACCGCGCTTCTGCCATGCCTTAACGATTCTTACCTTATGTTCCGGTGAGACACGCGCATAGACTGAGAATTCACCTACGCGTTGGTCAAAAGTAGCATCATCCATCGCATCAAGCTGAGCACCGGTAATGACTGCGTCATCATCACCTGCCTCGATAATCCCTAGCCGCACGGCTATAGCCTCGGCAGTAATTTGGTGGTCACCAGTGATCATCATTGGCCGAATACCCGCTTGTTTAGCCTCTTTAACAGCCTGGGCAGCTTCTGGTCTTTGTGGATCAATCATCCCAACAAGTCCGGCAAACACAAGGTTATTTTCTAAGCTTTCACTGTCTGCAACCAGCACACGCTCATCGATCGTCTTGTAAGCCATTGCTAGTACACGTAATGCTTGCTTAGCCATGTCCTCATTAGTTTGCAGAATATTGTCCCGCTGCTCGTCCGTGATTGGTGAAAGCTCACCGTTGATTTCTACAGTAGTAATGCGTTTCAACAACTCGTCCGGCGCACCTTTGACGGCCACAAGATATCTACCGTCTGCCTGCTCGTGGACCGTCGACATCAGCTTTCTCTCCGAGTCGAATGGCACTTCTTGCACACGTGGCTGCTTCTTCAACAGATTGCGCACGTCGAAATCGTGGTCAAAACCATATTGAATGAGCGCGGTCTCTGTTGGGTCGCCTAACAGGTTCCCATCATTTTGAATCTTAGTGTCGTTAGCTAAACTCATTACTACCAGCGCTTTGTTATCTGAATCGATATCGGCATCAGCATCCCTGAGCACACCTTGGTAGTACATCTTCTCCACCGTCATCTGGTTCATCGTCAACGTACCGGTTTTGTCAGAAGCGATAATGTCGGTGCTACCTAAAGTTTCTACAGCTGGCAGTTTACGCACTAGTGCATTTTCCTTGGCCATCTTCTGTGTCCCAAGTGCCAAAATGATCGTAACAATGGCTGGTAACCCTTCCGGAATCGCAGCCACGGCCAATGAAATAGCAACCAAGAACATATTCATGATCAACTCGTTCATTGGTAAGCCTTGTGGGTTGTTTAATATTCCAATTCCAAAAATCAAAGCAGCAACAATCAGAATTAAGATTGTCAAAGTTTTACCAAGCGAATTTAAATTCATTTGGAGTGGCGTTGTGGTCTCGTCGGCCTGATTAATCATGTGGGCAATTTGACCAACCTCAGTCTGCATTCCCGTACCAGTGACGATACCTTCTGCACGGCCATAGGTTACATTACTATTCATGTAACCCATGTTAATCCGGTCCCCCAGAGGAACATCTTCGTCGTTCAAGGTCTCATTACTCTTCTCGACCGGGACGGATTCACCAGTCAGAGCTGACTCCTCAATCTTGAGCGAAGCCACGTCGATCAGACGCATATCTGCCGGTACAACGTCACCAGCCTCCAGGAGCACCAAATCACCCGGAACCAATTGGTCACTCGGGATGGACACGATTGCCCCGTCGCGGCGTACACGGGCGTCTGGTGTTGACATCTTCTTTAATGCATCAATCGCTTCCTCAGCCTTTGATTCTTGGAAAACACCGAGGATAGCATTGATAATCACAACCAACATAATGAGCGCTGAGTCGGCCCATTCCTGTGCTACTAACCCAGAAATCAGTGCAGCAGCCATCAATACGATGATCATGAAATCCTTAAATTGATCTAAAAACCTTTGGAGCATAGTCTTTTTCTTACCAGCTTCCAAGGCGTTTGGACCATACTTAGCTAGCCGCTCCTGTACTTCAGCGTTAGTTAAGCCACGATTTGTAGTGGCAAACTGCTCCATAATCTCGTTATTGGTTTGAGCATAAATCCGTTTTTTAACGTCCATTTGTTCCTCCGATATTAAAATTGATAACTTAAGAAAAAAGACTTACGCACGAAAATAATCCGCACATAAGTCTCACTAATTAAGATAAGCCCAGAATATCTCCGGTTGATGAACTTATCACATTATTCTGCAAGTTACTCCCTTATGGATAAAACTATTATAAAATAAATTAACTAAATTATGCAAGCTTAACCTTTTGACAATTTGCAATTAGCCAGATTTTTACCGCTCAAAAGGCGTCACAGGCAGATGCCGCTTGTGCTCTGACTTCAGATAAAGCTGTTCGATCTTTTCCGCCGCTAACCCGTTAATTCTCCTACCCTCAAGGTAGTCGTCAATCTGATCGTAGGTTACGCCTAATGCTTCCTCGTCAGGCAGCAGTGGCTTCTTCTCCTCTAGATCTGCTGTTGGTTTTTTTTCGTACAGATGACTAGGAGCCTTAAGATAACTCAGCAATGCCTTGCCCTGGCGCTTATTGAGCCCAGCCAGGGGAAGTAAATCAGCACCACCATCACCATATTTCGTAAAGAAGCCCGTCACATTTTCAGCGGCGTGATCGGTGCCAATAACAGCACCGTGCATCTGACCAGCAATCGCATATTGCGCCACCATCCGAGCCCGCGCTTTAATGTTTCCTTTATTGAAATCTGAAATTACAAGGGAATCTTGAGTGACAGCTTCCACCAGAGCATCGACGCTCGGTTTGATATTCACAACCATCGTCATGTCTGCCTGGATGAACTTGATTGCATCTAGTGCGTCTTGCTCGTCAGCTTGTTCGCCGTATGGTAACCGAACCGCCACAAATTGGTAATCCTTAGCACCAGTTTCTGTTCGCAGCTCGCTAATCGCCATCTGGGCTAATTTACCAGCTAAAGTCGAATCCTGACCCCCAGAAATTCCTAGGACATAAGTCTTCAAGCCTGGATTCTGCTGTAGATAATCCTTCAGAAAATCTACAGAACGACGCACTTCATGTTCCGGTTCAATCGTTGGCTTAGTTCTCTCTAACTCGATAATTTCTTTCTGCAATTCACGCATTTTCTACTCCCTTGAATACTTCTCACGAATTTCATGAATCAACGTCATCTTGTGATCATACAGCTTCTGGGACAAATCAACCGGATATTCCTGCGGATTCAAATCGCGTTTGTACTCGTCCCATAAACTATCCAATTGAATCCGGCTGTACTCACGGGTCTCCTCAAGCGTAGGTACCTGATACACTAATTCTCCCTGCTGGAATATGGTTTGTAAAATTGGCCGAGCAGTGTAGTTTTTGACGACCTTATTGATGTAGGTATATTGCGGATGAAACATAAATAGCGAATCATAACTGCGCGGATTCTCACTGGCAAGGCTTACCCAATCGCCCTCAGACTTGTTGTCCTTATCGTTATTTGTGATACGCCAAACCTGCTTCTTACCCGGTGTTGTCACCTTCTCGGCATTGCTAGAAAGTTTCAACGTATCCTCCATCTGGCCATGTTCATCTTCAATCGCTACCAGTTTATAAACAGCACCAAGCGCTGGTTGATCGAAAGCCGTAATCAGCTTGGTTCCTACACCCCACGCATTAATCTTCGCATCCTGCATCTTTAAATTGGTAATGGTTTGTTCGTCAAGATCGTTTGATGCAAAAATCTTGGTATTTTGATAACCAGCCTCGTCAAGTTGCTTACGAATCTTTTTCGAGATGTATGCCATGTCGCCAGAATCAATCCGAACGCCGACAAAATTGATTTTGTCACCCATCTCATTAGCAACCTTAATTGCTGTTGGCACGCCACTCTTCAACGTGTCATACGTATCAACCAGAAAGACGCAATCGCGATGAGTTTCTGCATACGCCTTGAATGCCTTGTACTCATCCCGATAGGCCTGGACCAGAGAATGTGCATGCGTACCGCTGACGGGAATACCAAATCTCTTGCCGGCGCGGACGTTACTCGTAGAGTCGAAACCCGCAATGTAGGCAGCCCTAGTTCCCCAAATTGCCGCCTCCGTCTCTTGAGCCCGTCGTGTACCGAACTCCATCACGATATCGTCACCCACAGCAGACTTAATTCGGGACGCCTTCGTTGCAATCAACGTCTGGAAGTTGATGATATTGAGTAATGCGGTCTCAACTAGCTGACATTCGGCTAATGGACCCTCAACTTGAAAGATTGGTTCGTTGTTGTACACAATCTCACCCTCAACTGCAGAGTTGACTGTACAACTAAAGTCAAAGTCTCTGAGGTAAGAGAGAAAGTCATCGTCGTAGCCCTGAGTATCCTTTAGGTACTGCAAGTCACTCTCAGCAAATTTCAAGCTGCTGAGGTATTCAATAGAGTGGTCCAGCCCGGCGAAAATCGCGTAGCCATTTTTGAATGGAATATTTCTGAAATAACATTCAAATACGGCATGCCTGTTATGGATGCCCTCTTTGAAGTAGGTATACATCATATTTAATTGATAAAGGTCAGTATGTAAAATTAACGAATCTTCAGTCTTCCGAATCATGGTTTGTCCTCGATTATCAAAGTTTTTTACATATTTAGTATAACTAATCTCACAAAAAAAGATAGTCCAAGTATCCGAACTATCAGCCACGACCAAAAATTCTGGCATACAATGAAGCCTGCCTCTTGGTCTTAATGTGTAATTTAAATTTAGTAACCAACTGACGTTTCAAGGACTTTTTACCTTCCATCCAGGTACCGGTAAAGACGTGAATTGTGCTAGACTCCGCGCTTGGGTTACACAAAATATTGTCCGGATAAACGTGAATGCCCGTTTCAAGTAACTGCTCCTGATTATTCGGGAGGCAATGGTATTTATCAATGAGAATATCGGAAACGCTGACTGTATTGACGCCAGCCATCTGTTGACTAGTATCAAACTCAAAGTCTAGCTCATTGAAATAATCGACCATATCCTTTACCAGCGGATGGTGCGGCTCCGCACCGAACGTGGCGGTAAATGGGTACTGAGCGTTCTCAAAGCCCACGAAAGCCCGATTTTCTCGCAGTTTATTCAAGTCGTCTAAGACTAAGACATCCGTATCCAAATAGATACCGCCATACTCGTACACGACACTAGCACGGATATAATCACTGACAAAAGCCCACTTCTTTGCTTCATAGGCCTGCCTAATATACTTATTCTGCTTCAGATCGAAGTTATCCTCATTCCACTCGATTATCTCGTAATCAGACAGTTGTTTGCGCCAGGTTGCCATGCATTGCTGGATGGCGGCAGGTTTCTCATTCCCCCCAACCCAAACGTAATGTATCTTCTTTGGAATCATTATTTAATCACCTCAACTTTGACATAATCGCGGACACAGAAAAATTCTAATAATTGCGTAATCTTGGTAGCAGAACTTGCGCTAGCCACGGTGATAGTCGTTGTGCCAGCTGCAAGTAATTCCATCAGTTGATGATAGAAATCTGGCAACGAACCACTAGCTAGCTGCCGGTTAAATAGTCTAATTTCTCCACCCCTAAAGATTCGTAGATCCTCAGGTACCACCAGTTCAGCCTGCTTTTGATTATTCCTATTCCTGAAGAAATCAAGTATGGTCCGGAGGTATGGGTGGTTGATTTCCGGTACACGTAATTTAATTACCTGCTCCACAATCTCGGCCGGCTCTGTCTGACCGCTAAAGCTAATGACTGGAATTAAGCTATCTAGCTTAAATTTATTGAATGCCCGAAACACTAGTGATTGTAGCTTAAACGCCGGTATCCTGTGCCGCGCAAGAACATGTGTCAAAGTGCGGAGCTCCCCACTAAGCACATTGACCGAGCCATCCGTGGAATTCAGATAATTACCCTCGTGGATCCGATACTTGAACCCAATGATATTTAAGTTAACCATATTCAAAGGGACGTTCTGCTCAAAATCGTACCAGGCAACCATATTGTTCGCCAAGTAATTTGAGGCAACTTGCTGCCTGAAAATATTGGTCCGCCAAAAGGCAAAGTCGCTGTACGGATTACGCCCAAATTGGAGCCCCGTTTTGACAATAGTAGACTTGCCACCAACAAATGGCTTAACACGATTGACCTTGATTCGCGCCAGGTGATTGTCAACTACCTCAAAGTCGGGGAAGACTCCCGCAACGCCAATGTGCTGCAGCGCCTCTACCCCGCCGGTGAGCACCCGTTCATTATAAAGTAGATCATCAGAATGAAGTATGTATGTCACAGCACCAGTAACTAGTTCAAGGCCATTCATGAGCGCATCAAGTTGATCCGCATTTGCTTGATATACGTAGGTAAGCGCCATTTGAGGGTGATTGGCCTGATACCTTTCAACGACGGATCGGGTGGCATCGGTCGAGCCATCGTCAATCACGATTACTTCGAAATCGGAATAGTCCTGCATCAACAATGAATCAAGTGATGCTTCAATCGTGTTCGCACTGTTATATGTGGGCATGAGTACAGAGACCCGCGGAATACCGCTGACATCATCGCCGACACGCACACCTTCAAAAAGAAAGAGGTGCCAAGAAATAAATGCGGCAGCCACGACGTTTAACGGGTTCAGAATTCCTGCATATTGGAGCGAGAGTTGCACAATAATTAGATTTGCTGTCAAGGTCCCAGCAATGAGCCAGTAGTTACCGTTAGTCTTGATTTTGAGCTGTTTTGTCCAATAAACCCCGGCAAATAACACGACCAAATAGTATAAGATTATCACGTAATCATTCAACTCGGGCTGAAGCAACTTCAATCCGGTCACGTCAAGCCTCAGACCAACAAAAGCAATAATCAAGATTACGGTCGTTTGAACATTGATTTGCCCCGTGGCTCTTCGCCTGTAGAAGCTGGCGCCTATTGCAATCAAGCCATCACAAACAAACAAGACACTCGCCACAGGATTCCCCACTAACAGTACATTAACAAGGGTTAAAATAAAAATTAATACCTGTCGAGCATTGAACTGTTGCTGCAGCAAATAAATACTCGTGATTCCAGATGCCAAAACTAACGGGGTCAGAAAATCCGCAGCCGCTGCAGCACTAGTGAGGTCAAGATAGACTAGCGTAGTGAACGATGTAATTACTAGCCAGTTGACCACTTTGATTAACTTGAGCCTAAAGTCGCTCCCAATTGACTTTAAAAACAATAGCACACCAATTATGGCCGCTAAGCTGGTATAGAAAATAGCTAAATTGCTGTTGGCCCCAGCGTTTTTTGCAATCAGCCCTAAAGCAATTGGTTGTAGCGCAAAGAAGATGACAATTGGTACCTGCTTAAAGTAACTAAAGTTTTGTGTCTGTCTACCCATTTAAAAAATTCCCTTTCAAAACCCAACTTAGTTGTTAAGTAGTACGCGGTAAATACTCTCAATCGAGTTTAGTTGCTGCACCATCGAAAAATTGGCGCTCAGGTATGATTTCTCAATTTGCGCCATCTCATTAAGGGTGCTTGGTTGTTCTTGGTGGATTGAATAAGCCTTTAAAATTGCGTTTTTGATGGAACCGCCATCGCCAATCGAGGCTACGAAGCCGTGTTGTTCATCTGGTATCATCTTTTCGATGTCACCAACGTTCGTTGACAGAATAGGTACCTCAGCGTTTGCGGCCTCGAGGAGCACAAGGGGAAAACTCTCCGAGTAAGAAGTTAACACCGCCAGATCCATCGTTTGGTATAAATCATTGATTGCTGATTGTGGTAGAAAACCATGAAAAACGACGTTCTCGTTCATTCCGTGAGCCTTCACATACTCTTTTAGTTCCTGCAACGCACTGCCATCGCCCACAAAGTGCAACTTGAGGTCTGCTAACTTCAACTCAGAAAGCGCCTGGAGTAGGAGCATTTGTCCCTTGATCGGCTCCATTCTTGCAACATTGATTATGTTAAATCCCGCGTGCTGTAGCTGCTTTTTCTCATCTTGATCGAAAAAAATACCGTTATAAATCACGCTAATATGTGCAGGATCGACTTGAACCTGCTGGACCAAGAGATTCTTGAAGTTTTTGGTGACGGCTAATAATCTATCCGCCTTCCTAAGACTGCGGAGGTTCAGTTTAGTAAAAACTCGCCCGACAAACCCCCGGCCGCCGAAATCCTTCGTTGGATCACTGTGCACCGTGATGACCCACTTAGCAGGTATTTGACCGCTAATCATGGACATGAACAGATTGGCACGAGCACCATGTGTGTGAACGATGTCAAAATTACCCTTATTGATGTATCGCTTCAGTTTCTGCAGTAGTCTAAGATCATACCGACTATCAATTCCCAATACGTCTACTTTAGCACCAACCTTACGTGCCTCTGCCGCGACCGGTCCATCAGCAAATGTTAGCAAGGTAAAATCCTGCTGTTCAAGTCTTGCGACCTTCAATAAGTTGACTATGTGAAAAAGACCGCCGCCCTGTTCGAGGCCTGCGTTTATATGTAATATTCTCATTCTCCGTCACCGCGTTTCTTAACCTCAAGCACGAATTTGGGCAAAACCAGCATACGCTTGAACCGCGACGGATTTTTGATTAAGCGATAAAACCATTCCAAATGGAGGTCCTGCATCAGTTTTGGTGCTCGCTTAGCGGCGCCAGCAAGGACATCGAAGCTTCCACCCACACCCATCATCATGGCCGGAACACCATTAATTCGCATGAGATCAATCAATTGCTCCTGACGGGGGAACCCCAATGCAACAAACACCATTTCAGGTTCTGTAGCCGCTATCTCATTTGCAATTTCGTTCAAATCTTCTTTGAAATAACCATCTCTTGCACCGACGAGTTCAATGCTTGGGTAATCAAGTGTCAACTTCTCCCGCACGCACGTAATGACTTCCGGTTGTGCACCAATTAGGTAGACCCGACTTCCTCTCTTCTCCGCCACGTTTAGGAACCACATAAACAGGTCAAATCCAGCCACACGTTCCTTTAGGGGTGTGTGCAACATCTTGCCAGCTTTCACGATCCCTATCCCATCGGCAGTCACATAATCAGCCCTCTTAATGGTTGCCATAAAATCCGGATCATCCTGCGCCACCATCACAATTTCTGGATTTGCCGTCACGATGAACGTGGATTGCCGATTATTCAGTCGCTCGATAAAGGTATTTTGAAATTCACTCATTGATTTATTATCAAAATCCACGCCAAGTACTGTAACTTTATTCATATTCTCCACCTATTAACGTTTGATCATTCTCTTAGCCAATTTTAACACATCTTGATTCAGGTCAAATTTGAGTAAGAAGAACAATCCACCATAAACAATCATGACAATAATTGACTTAATTGCCATATCAAAGAAGGCATTACCAACCAGTTGTGGCAGCAGGAATCCGACCACAAGTGTAATTAGTGCCATTATTATATATTTGGGTGTCTCGTTAAAGATGTAACTAAAGTCAAGTGCATCACGCACAATCCAAATCCGCATTAAACAGACGATAAACTCGGTTGTTACTACGGTTGCCGTGGCACCAGCAGCACCAAATTTAGGGTAGAGGATAAAACTGAGAGCTAGACTTAGAACTGCGCCAACAACTACCGGAATGGCATAATCCTTATCACGTTTTGTTGCCAGCGCAAACTGATTGGCAAACACGCCCCCAACAGGGATAAAAATAATCGTTAGTGTGGAGAACATCATTAGTTGTGCGACCGGTTCGTATCTGGGACCAAAAAAGAACGGCACGAATTCATGCGTATTAATTGCTACAACTATTGCAAAAATCAGCCCCAGAAATAGTGTTGCTTCATACGATTTTTTGACGAAGAACTTTTGAAATTGCTCACCAGTACTGGCCATCTTCGGCATCATCACAATTGTAATGGAGGTAATAACTCCGAGAATCATCGTCGATATGCGTTGGGAATTGTCATAAAACGAGACCTGGTTTGGGCTTACAAATGCACCCAGTATTGGTTTATCTAACGACGTATACACCTGGGTGGCAATTTGTGGAATCAACAAGGTGATAATCGAAGCGATTGTGGGCTTCAGTTGGTAGAAACTTTTGGTTGGTCGCCCGACATATTGACTGATTGAAACCCAAAAGACAAAGCTACCAATCATCGTGCTAACCGACATTATTAACATATAAATCCACAGGTCTCCTGGTCTTTTCACCAAGAGGAAGATCAGAATCACAGATGATAATTTGACAATCGTATTTCTGAGTACCACTCGACCAAACTCTTCCACGCCCTGAAAGAACCAGGCAATATCAAACATCGCGGAGATCAAAAACGGAATTTGCAGGTAGAAATAATTCCAATATTTGATTTTAAAAACCGTCACAAATACAACAGTCAAAATAATCATGACCAGACTTGCAATAGCCTGAATATACCATAGTCCCCAAAAAGCTGCGGTCATTTCCTTAGTTGAGCCTTTAGCACGCAAGCGAGCAATGGTTCTCGTACCGATGTAACCAATCGCCGCAGAGCAGAATACCATCAGGAATTGAATCGTAAATTTAACCGAACTATAGACACCGTATGGTCCTGGACCCATCACACGAGAAATATAAGGGACCGTTATTAGTGGGACTAAGACCAGAAAAATCTGGTAGACGGCATTGTAGAAAATATTAACTAAAGTTTTACGCACACTTAATCCCCCTTCACTTCGATTAATTGGTCAAACAGCCGCTGACTATTCGCGTTTTTGGGAATAGAGTAGCTGAGTTCTAAGCATTCCGTACGTTTAGCTGCACAGTGATCATCAGACACCATGGCCTGCTCGAGCTCGGTTTGTGAGGTGACCTTCACGCCAGGCGTCACCTTCTCATACGGATCGAGCAAAATTCCTCGTTTCGCTAGATATTCATTAAGATGGTTCGCAAGGAAATAAACTGGTTTATTCAAGTGGAGATAGTCAAAGTAGACTGAGGAGAAATCGGTAATCAAGTAGTCTGTCACGCGCAGAATTTCGTACAAGTCTAACTCATGCTCTACTAAATAAGCATCCTCTAAGACTGCAATATTCGAGAGCCTGAGTTCTTGCTTCATGAATTTCTGTTCATAAGGATGGAGTCGCACAAGCAGGAATTGGTTATGCTGTTGTAGAAAAGCGTTTAGTTGCTGGAGGTCAAAGTCGGAGACGGCGAGAAAGTTCCCCGCACTAATTTCTTGCATCACTGACTCGTTCTCTAATTCGAATCTAAATGTTGGCATGTAAATGCCTAGTTTGGTCTGTTTATTTACTTTGGGAGCGTCAAAGAGCTGTTCAATGATAGCCTCAGAAAGCTCATCTGCTTGACCGTAGAGCGCATCGATTCTTGGAAATCCCACACGCAGATATTTATCATCACTGATACCAACACAGGCGGACATTAGACTCTCGTATAGCGCAGAGCTGGAGGCGACGTAGTCAGCCTCCTTGGCCCATGTCTTCATCGTCTTCAAGTTATTAGTGGGATTAGTATTCTTTGCCATGAAGCCCATGCGCTTCAGTGGGATACCATGCCACAGCTCCACACAAATCTGATTCCGCTTGATTTTAAATGGCTCATGTGTCACAAAGATGAACTTTGCCCGGGAAATACTCTGCCAAGTTTTAAAGGAAAGGTGGGTTGTCGGAAACGGCTCGACCAGCTCAACGGAAATTTCCGGATGGTTTTCCCGCAAATATTTGTAAAATAAAAAGCCGTTAGACCCAGAACGACCGGCACCATTTAAAATGACATATTTATTTGCATCAGTTTTTGTAAACTGTAAGACCAGTTTGATACAGCCTAGGTATAGTTTAAATAAAAAGTTTTTCATCAGTAACCTTCAGTATTCCACGAAATTAATCTAGTTTATCATATCAAATCTTTATCTAAATATTGTACGAAATTTGATTTTTTATCTAATTCTTCAGGAAGTTCTCAAGGTTATTTGCTACAATAGTCCTGACAAAGGAGAATATTAATGAAAAAAGTAATTACTTACGGTACATTTGATCTCTTACACTGGGGCCATGTTCGCCTGTTAAAGCGCGCAAAAGAAATGGGTGACTACCTAATCGTGGGGCTATCAACGGATGAATTCAACGAGTTCAAGAAACACAAAGAGGCTTATAATTCATACGAACACCGCAAATATATTCTGGAAGCCATCAAGTACGTTGACGAAGTAATTCCCGAGAACGACTGGGATCAAAAGGTCAAAGATGTCCAGAAATACGACATCGATACGTTCGTCATGGGTGATGATTGGCAAGGTCAATTTGACTTTCTTAAGGACTATTGTGAAGTGGTGTACCTCCCACGTACATCCGGAATCTCCACAACTAAAATCAAAGAGGATTTGAAATAAAATTAAGTAAACCGGGATAATTTATCCCGGTTTTTTTTAAATAAAGTCGTTATGATATACTTGTCCGTTTATCCTTAATATAATTAAATTGTATTCAAATTAATTATTTAAAGGAGACAGAAATGAATAGAGATCACGACACGAAAGACTATGGTACAAAAGAAAAAATTACCGGTAACCTCAAGCAAGCAGAAGGTAAGCTGACCGGTGATAAGACGCGCGAGAACCAAGGTAAAGCAGAAGAGTTACTTGGTAAAGCAAAAGAAAAGGTGACAGAAACAGTTGAGAAGGCGAAGGACCTCCTTACTCCTGACGATGAAGAGCACAAAAAATAACTAAGTACCATTTGCTTGCTCATTAAGATATACCCCCCTAGTAAGACCTCAAAATTTGCAAGAAAAAAACTTCAGGCTACTACATGCGTTTTCAAACGTATGTGCTGACTGAAGTTTTTTTAATTTTCGAAGATAAATTCAAATCGTTCGGCAACATACTGAGCCCGTACATATTCAAATGGCTGCTCGGTATCGAGGTGTGAAACTTGTCGCCTAGTCACGACGGCCTCCCCCTTCTTAATATCCAACAAACGGGCTGTCTCTTCATTTGCAATTGACGCACCAATCCGCTGCTCTACGTGGCCGAAATTTACCTTACCTTTATTCTCGAGGACTTGATACAGAGAGGACGTAATCTCTTCTCTGGTATAGTTGTTGACCAAGGAACGTGGTACGCTAGCTATCTCATAGCAAATAGGCACGCCGTCGGCGAATCGCACACGTTCCATCCGGAGAACCTCTTCCTCATCCCCTAGTTCGAGCTTTTCCTTTTCACTCAGGGAAGGTTGCACCATCCGAAATGAGATGGTTTGACTAGCTGGTTTTTTCCCCTGTGCGGTCATCATTTCGGTAAAGCCCATTATACCACTTACTTTTTCCTGCACTTTTTGGTTAGCAACATACGTGCCAGAGCCCAAACGCCGCTCTAAAATGCCCTCATCTTCTAAAGTTTTGATTGCTTGCCTAAGGGTCATTCTGCTAACATTGAAATCAATGGCTAATTGGCGTTCTGCTGGTATTCGTTCGCCAACCAACCACTTCTTATTTTCAATGTCTTTTTTTATTTTGTTGTGTATTTGGATATACATTGGCTCTTGCATATGATCACTCCTTAAAAAGATTATACGTCAACTAGACCAAAAAGGAAAAATTTACCACTCCACCAACAAGATTGAAATCAGTCCAATCAGGGAGGTTTAATTACGAGTTATTTTATGATTGCAACGTGGCAAATTGCCGAAGAAGGCGTCAAGAAAGCAGCTTGCGCTCTCAGTCATGGGGCCACGGCCGAAGACGCGCTCGTCACGGCCATCAAGGATGTCGAGGACAACCCAGCATTCACTTCAGTCGGCTACGGTGGCTATCACCGTGAACTACTCAGCTAGTTTCAACAATATGAAAAGACAGCTAGGAATTACCCTAGCTGTCTTTATTTAGTTGGGTTAGATGGATTCGAACCATCGCATAACGGAGTCAAAGTCCGTTGCCTTACCGCTTGGCTATAACCCAATAATACAAATGGAGGAGAGTGGATTCGAACCACCGAACCCGAAGGAGCGGATTTACAGTCCGCCGCGTTTAGCCACTTCGCTACTCCTCCATAACTTTAGCACCTAAATATCATAGCTAAACCACAGCCAAAAATCAAGCGTTTTTAGTTAATTTCTATTATTTTAGTGGTCTGCATAAACTCCGTCATAAAGTCAGCGTTCTCCCACTCATGCCTGCGTTTGGTACGATAGCCAAGCGGTTGATGGAGGTATGTCGTCTGCCCGATCTGCGTGTCTGGTGTGCGGATATGCAAGTGACCGAAATCAACGTAGTCCAGTTGATAACGATCAATCAGCTCACCCAGCCCGACTCCGCCGAGCATCGCGGTGGAAATGTTCCACTTCTCATAGTCAGTGAACTTGATAAACTCCAGCCTTGGCACAAAGTGCGTTAACAAAATAATGTGCCTATTAGATTGCCCCACAGCCTGGACCTGCTCAATCGACTCTTCTATCTGTGCCAGGGTGCGGTCAAAACGCTCCCGGTCGGATAGCGGGGCATCGATTACCGCGTCAACCCAGTATGTCTGCTTGAAATGGTAGTAATCATTATCAGTCAAATTAAGCCGGGTCTTAGCAAAGCTATAATCATACCAACCGTTATTCCCCACTATGGCAAAGTTTGTATCAGGGATCAATAACGTCTTGTGGTGGAGATAGTATTTCGACTGTGGCTCCTCCAGTTGGTAGTATTTGACGCCGCGAACCATATCGTGATTTCCAGCAATAAAGTAGGCCTTGGTATTACGCGCCAAGTTGTTGAATTGCTCAAAATATTCAAGTGTTTTGTTGAAGTCATTGAAGGTATCGCCAGTCACAAAAAAATAATCGACTTCTTGTCTGTTCAAGAAGTCGATTTGTTGTTGGATTAACTTTTTCGCGTCAAGCTGATTTACATCGAAGTGTAAGTCGCTTGCAAAAGCAATTCTCACCAATTATTTCACTCCAGCCATGAGCCTAGAAATCCTGCCCTTCAACATGAACATAATTAATGATAACACAAGCGCGATAATTCCGCCGTAGATAAAGTAGTTTGCAATGTTCCCTTCATGATAGAAGCGAATAATCTGTGAATTGATCGCCTGAGCCACCGCATCAGCTAGGAACCACATCCCCATCATCTGCGAGCTAAATGCCCTTGGCGCCAGTTTTGTCGTCACCGAAAGGCCTACCGGTGAGACGAGCATCTCCCCAATCACCACCAAGAAGAAGCTGGCCACAAGCCAGAGGCCACTTACACGCACATCCTCACTTCGGCCAATCATCGGCACGGCCATAATCATGTATGATGCCGCGGTGAAAATCAGCCCGATTACGAATTTCATTGGTGAACTCGGTTGTTTTTTACCAAGCTTGATCCAGAGCCATGCAAAAATAGGAGAGAGGAAGATGATGAAGAGCGGATTCAATGATTGATATTGACTTGGGTCAACCGTGTAACCGAAAATATGCAGAATTCGCGTGTTGTCTTTCGCAAAGAACGCGAGCACAACCGAGCTCGATTCCTCGATAGCCCAGAAGGCTACAGCTGCAATAAACAGCGGAATATACGCGAGCACTCGTGAGCGATCCTCTTTGTTTGTTTTCGGGCTGGTTAGCATCTGTGCAAAGTAAAAAATCGGAATCACAATTGCAATGATACTTAGTCCAGCAACGATATTGTCAATCGTCAATGTGTTCGTTACCGCCATCAACACAATGATTACGACCACCACAACTAAGGCAATCACTACCCGCACCACAATGTTTTTGAGCTCGGCTTTTAGAATCGGATCGGGAGCCTTGTCGTCCTCTTTGTTAAATTGTTTCTTCGAATCTATGACATAGAAGATTAGTCCCACAGCCATCCCAATTGCGGCAAGTGAGAAACCGGCATGGTACCCGTATGCACCCTTCATCGCTCCGACAACCAGTGGGGCAATGAATGAACCAAGGTTGATTCCCATGACGAAGATACTGAAGCCAGAGTCCCGCCGTGAATCATTCTCACCGTACAGGTGACCTACCATGTTAGAGACGTTTGGCTTCAAGAGGCCGGTACCGATAATGATGAAGGCAATCGACCACAGTAGTCCGGCGAAGCCCAGCGGCATCGAGAGAATGATATGACCAATCATGATGGCAATACCACCCCAAAAGACAGTTCTTCTGCTGCCAAGAATTCGATCACTGACGAACCCGCCAATGACCGACGTCAGATAGACCATCGAGCCATAGATGGCCATAATTGAACCAGCTGTCGCCTTATCAATTCCAAGGCCACCGTTTGCCATCGCATCGTACATGTAGTACAACAGGATAGCACGCATACCATAATAACTAAATCTCTCCCAGAATTCCGTCATAAATAAGGTTCTCAGACCTAACGGATGCCCTAGAAAAGTTTTTACTTTTTCATTTTTCATAATTTACTACCACCATTTTGATATCGTACAGGTTAGAAAGTTTAACAAACATTCCTCTATCCCGCAAACCAGTTTCAATTTTCTATAATTTCTTTCTAAAAATTTGGCATTTTTCCAATTTATAAACGCTTAAAAAACACCCAACAACCGCATAGTATTGCGCTTACTGGGTGTTTTTAAGTTATAGTTAATATGCCGTCTGCAAGATTCGAACTTGTGACCCTCGGTTTACGATACCGATGCTCTACCAACTGAGCTAAGACGGCAAGAACAACAATCATTATAGCAAATAGCGCAAGAAATTCCAAACATATTTTTTTTACTTAATATATTAAATTATGTGGTAGAATGGAACTACATTTAGAGAAATCGAAAGGAATAATTTATGAGTATTTTAGTACTTGGTGGCGCCGGCTACATTGGTTCCCACGCAGTAGATACACTTGTTAATGAAGGATACGATACCGTCGTTGTTGATTCTTTAGTCACAGGACATAGAGCAGCAGTGAACAAGCAGGCCAAATTTTACAAGGGCGATATTTTAGATGAACAATTCTTGAATAACGTCTTCGAGCAGGAAGAGATCGAGACCGTCATGCACTTTGCCGCGTTCTCACTTGTATCCGAATCAATGACTAAGCCCCTTAAGTATTTCAAAAACAATACGGCGGGATTGGTCAACCTCCTTGAAGTTATGAAGAACCATGGTGTGAATCAAATAGTCTTCTCCTCCACGGCCGCAACGTATGGTGTACCCAAAGAATTACCAATTACGGAATCATCACCAACTAATCCAATCAATCCATACGGCGAGAGCAAGCTGATGATGGAGAAAATCATGGGTTGGGCTGACCAGGCCTATGGCATCAAATTCGTCGCACTCCGCTACTTTAACGTTGCTGGCGCTAAGCTCGACGGTTCAATCGGCGAAGCGCACCACCCAGAGACTCACTTGATTCCAATCATCCTAGATACCGCACTTGGTAACCGGAATCGGATTACCATTTTCGGTAACGACTACAACACGAAGGATGGCACAAACGTACGTGATTACGTCCACGTCCTCGACCTCATCGATGCCCATATCGCGGCGATGAAGTACTTACAGGCCGGGAATCCAAGTAACGTCTTTAACCTGGGCTCCTCAAATGGTTTCTCTAACCTAGAAATTCTACAGAGTGCCATCAAGGTTACCGGAGTGAATATTCCTTACGAAATTGGTGCTCGACGCGGCGGTGATCCTGATTCGCTTGTAGCAATGAGCAAAAAGGCGCGTGAAATCCTCGAATGGACACCTCGTTACGAGCAAATCGATACGATCATTAGCAGCGCCTGGCAGTGGCACCAGAAACACCCAAATGGATATGGAGACTAGCTTTGAACGTAAATGCAGTTGAACATCTGGCTTCTTTAATTATTGTAAATAACCATCAATTTGAAGAAATTGATCAGACATACTTAGCCAACAAAGTACTGACGATCGTTCAAGATGAAGCACGGGAGCTCACAGTACCTGTGTCTTTTTCTGCGCTCCAAACCGCACAGAAATTGGCCACAAATGAAGTCCAGGTTGCTCAATTATTAGATTTATACACACCCGTACCGAGTGCCGTTAACCGCCAATTCTGGTCCGAATACCAGGCAAACGGTCCAAGTGCCGCTACAGATTATTTCCATCACCTGTCAGTGGCCAGCGATTACCTCAAAGTAGCCGACATAGCAAGAAACATTCAATTCACCGAGCCCTCAGTTTACGGTGAATTGGAACTCACAATCAACCTGTCTAAACCCGAGAAAACAACTGCAGAGATTGCCGCGGCCAAACTAGCACCGAAAAGAGATTACCCGCAGTGTCTCCTGTGCTTTCAAAATGAGGGCTATTTAGGCGGTGCTGGCTACCCGGAACGAAGTGCTCACCGCTTAATCAGGTTGACCCTGAATAATCATCCCTGGGCAATGCAGTTTTCGCCATACGAATACTTTAATGAGCACGTCATCGTGATCGATAAGCAACATGAACCAATGCGGATTAATCACGATACTTTCGTTAACCTGTTTGACTTCGTGGATATCTTCCCCCACTATTTTCTCGGTAGCAACGCCGGACTGCCGATTATTGGCGGTTCGATGCTCGCACACGAACACTATCAGGGCGGTAAGCATGTCTTTCCACTTGAACGTGCCCAGGCAGCATTCACTTTTGCAACTGGTGAGTCGGAAGTTCGCGCTGCTGTCCTCAACTGGCCCGTGACGACAATTAGGCTAGAGTCCACCAATCGGAATAAGTTAGTGGATTACGCCGACAAAATCTTGCAGGCCTGGTTACAATTTGACGATCAGGATTTGGGTATCGGGGCACGTGATGCCGCTGTTTGGCATCACTCAATTAATCCAATTGTCCGCAAAAACGGCCAAAAATACACCCTCTACATTCTTTTGCGAGACAACAATACATCAGCAGTCTATCCTGATGGAATTTTTCACGTTCACCCTGAATATCAACACATTAAGCAAGAAAATATTGGCCTGATTGAGGCAATGGGCTTGGCAATCCTACCGGGCCGTCTTAGGACGGAATTGACTGAGGTCACTAACTATATCACCGGCAAGAAAAGCGCGGTGAAGAACATCCATCAAGCGTGGGCTGAAGAGCTTAAACAAGCATACACGGCCGAGCAGGATCCAGATACTTTTGTGCAGCAGCAAATTGGACTGGTTTTTACTCATATTCTAGAAAATACCGGCGTTTTCAAAGATATTTCGCCACATAATGAACATTTAGCAAGATTTATCAACAGTATCTAATTGGTATCACCTATTATAAATTACTAACCTCAAAAAGATGTGTAAAAATGAGCACATCTTTTTTAAATTTATTTATCTAAGTTTAACTAGCTGACTCTTATCAGCTGCATACGGAAGTTCAACGTTCAAGTGGTCAGAATCTTTGACAATCGTCCCGTTTGGCCGTT
Source organism: Amylolactobacillus amylotrophicus DSM 20534 (assembly GCF_001434555.1). Taxonomy (NCBI): domain Bacteria; kingdom Bacillati; phylum Bacillota; class Bacilli; order Lactobacillales; family Lactobacillaceae; genus Amylolactobacillus; species Amylolactobacillus amylotrophicus. Next base: position 1,002 of record NZ_AZCV01000009.1, on the reverse strand, counting down.
TCACTGTGCCATCAGATAGTAATTCGTACTCTAGCTTAATTATTGTTCCATCATCACGGTTCCAGGGCATTTTGCCGGTTGAATAAATTGTGTAGTGGTCGGAATCGGTAATCTCAGTACTTAAATCTTGTTTTTTATTTCTTGAACTAATCGTAATCACGGTTTTTATGGCCGTTTTTTTACTGGTAACTAGCACAGTATTTTGCTCAGCAATCACTGTCTTACCACGATCTTTCAGATAGAACACGGCACCAACTGCCGGTATAATAATACCGAGAACAATCAAAAGTTTCTTCCTCATTTGCCCTACCTCAAACTCTCAATGAATTTTTTCTTTTTTACGGAAGAAACGCCCCACAAAACAGAAATTGGAATGGCTATCAACATGATAATCACAATGACAATCTGGTTTGAGAATGAGTACAGCGAGGTGAACATCGCACCGTAAGAGAAACGATCCAATAGGAAAGTTTTGAGTAAGTAGACAATTAAGGTAGCACCCAAATAAATTCCCACGAATTGGCTGATAATTCCACCAGCAATGATTTTTACCACATCGGTCTTCGAATAACCCAGACTATAAAGAATTGCCAATTCCTTCCGTCTAGCACCAATCAGCTGGCGATTAAGAAACACGAAAATCAACGTCAATAAACCAGTAAGAATCAGAACACCCACTATTAGCATGGTGAGTAGCTTATTGTAAGATGCAGCAAATTCACCATGAGTCAATGCATAACGCGACTTCTGTTGGTACTTGGGAAACAACTTGTTGAGCTGTTTTGAAACTGTCGGAACGTCAGCGCTTGAATCGGTCACAATTAACATCCCTGTTTTCCCTGTACCCACACTCTTGACGAAGTCAGCATAAATTCAAATAAACACTCAACCTAGATTGAGTGTCTATTTTTTCCACCAAAAAAGGATTAGTCAACGACTAATCCTCCCCTAAGCTCCGGATGTCAGACTCGAACTGACGACATCTTGATTAACAGTCAAGCG
>NZ_AZCV01000008.1:0-51858 GCF_001434555.1 Amylolactobacillus amylotrophicus DSM 20534 | reverse complement strand
ATCCTGCCGCATCGACATCTACCTTGTTTTGCGTAATGTTTTCCCCGCACAGGCGGGGGTGATCCCACTAGTGGTTCTTGTAATGGTAGCTTGACCGAGTTTTCCCCGCACAGGCGGGGGTGATCCTAAATAATTTCCTCTACTCTATCAGACGTCTGTGTTTTCCCCGCACAGGCGGGGGTGATCCCCATCGCTTCCTATTATACTTTTAACACCATCGGTTTTCCCCGCACAGGCGGGGGTGATCCTGATACATTGAACCCGTCTGATTTAATGAAACAGTTTTCCCCGCACAGGCGGGGGTGATCCCATGGTCGTTTTAACGGCGGACGCCGTTATCGAGTTTTCCCCGCACAGGCGGGGGTGATCCTAATTCCTTTAAATCGTTATAGCCCGTGTAGTCGTTTTCCCCGCACAGGCGGGGGTGATCCTTGCTAATCCATGGCATATCAATACCGACAATTGTTTTCCCCGCACAGGCGGGGGTGATCCCTAGTATCTAAACCATAGTAGTTTAGTGTTTTCGTTTTCCCCGCACAGGCGGGGGTGATCCTAGATATTGTAAGAGAGATAGAGAGAGGGAGAAGTTTTCCCCGCACAGGCGGGGGTGATCCCGTAGCTTAAAACCTGCTGAATAGTGCCAGACCGTTTTCCCCGCACAGGCGGGGGTGATCCTCAAGTTAAAAGCTGATGGTTCAAAGGTGGATAGTTTTCCCCGCACAGGCGGGGGTGATCCTCCGCGCAATGATTTAACAGGTGCAGAGGTTAAGTTTTCCCCGCACAGGCGGGGGTGATCCTCATACGGGCCGGCGTGTGTGTAGTCGCGCGGGGTTTTCCCCGCACAGGCGGGGGTGATCCTCATGATAATTCAAAAGTTTTTGAAATGTTTACGTTTTCCCCGCACAGGCGGGGGTGATCCCTCCAACTAAAAATTGGATTATCGGAGTTAAAAGTTTTCCCCGCACAGGCGGGGGTGATCCTCAGGGGTCTAGCAGCAAAGCCACGGCTCAGTAGTTTTCCCCGCACAGGCGGGGGTGATCCTCGCCAGAGCATTTCTAATTTTCGTGTTGGCAGGTTTTCCCCGCACAGGCGGGGGTGATCCCAGCAAGCAAGGCTATTATCGACTATGCGTTTAGTTTTCCCCGCACAGGCGGGGGTGATCCTTACAACCGCTTTTACGGCATTTATGCATAATCGTTTTCCCCGCACAGGCGGGGGTGATCCTAAGTGTTCGATAAATTTACCTAGATTTTCAAAGTTTTCCCCGCACAGGCGGGGGTGATCCTTGTGCTAGGCTGGTTGCAGATATTTGTAAGCGGTTTTCCCCGCACAGGCGGGGGTGATCCTACCGCCCACTTGATGATGTGATATGCCTTGTCGTTTTCCCCGCACAGGCGGGGGTGATCCTCCACTCAACACCACCAATTCTGCCTTGCACGAGTTTTCCCCGCACAGGCGGGGGTGATCCTATTCATTATCTTGCCATGTGTAATATGCATCAGTTTTCCCCGCACAGGCGGGGGTGATCCTAGCACAGTATAAATAATTAGGAGGTCATTCAAGTTTTCCCCGCACAGGCGGGGGTGACTGATCAAGTTGAGTGATAAATTTGCGGTTTTCAATGTTTTCCCCGTACAGGCGGGGGTGATCCTTGGTGCCGGAATATTTCAAATCTGATTTTTTAGTTCCCTGTATATACGGGGTGATTCATACACCGATAGCTTATATCAGTCAGCAATTACAACTTATGAACGTTCTAAGCATGAAGTTCAGTCCTGGCAAGTTTAATTAGTCAAAGAAATATTTGCGATTATACTTTAATATACAGTCATTATGCATATTAGGGTATTTGTTCTCACTAGGAAATGTGTATTAATGCTATAATACTAGGGTGGTTTTCCCCGCATACGCGGGTGTGATCCTGTTATGTTTGCTAATTTAATACATATCCAGGTTGTATTCCCCGCATTTGCGGGTTTTTTTGTTTTCCCACTAATCCAACACTTCCCCCAATTCCAACGACCAAACAAAAAAACACTAATCTAACCGATTAGTGCCCCAAAGTCCTCAAAATATTTAGCAAGGTGAAAATTTTAACAACGTGACGTTAAGCCGCTTTCGTCGCTGACACAAGAAGCATCATTGGTCGGCGCAACTCATCGCGCATCCCCGGAACAGTATCCAGCAACTCCGCGCCCGGCTCCGGCTCGACAATTCCCGTAATCGTAAAGCCCGTTTGCAACAGTGTATTCAGGTATGTCGTCAGTGTCTTGTGATATTTCACCACGGATTCCCCTAAAAACACGGCGTTACGCTTACCATCGGTGAAGTAATGATCGACCGGCCAATATTTTGGCTTACCATCTTCATCATAGATCCAGTCCTGCGTGCCAAACGCTGTGAACACGGGATGCTCTACGGAAAAGATAAGCTGGCCGCCAACTGTGAGGCAGTGACTAATCCTCTCACAGATGGCACGAAAGTCCGGCGTGTAGTGAAAGGCCAGAGAACTCATGACCACATCGAAACTGTTAGGGGCGAAGTCAATATCTTCCATCGCAATCTGCTGGTAGTGCACATTGTCAAACGTGTTTTTCTCATTCACCACCGCCAGCATCTTACTCGAAATATCAGTCCCAAGTACAGTTTCTGCGCCATTCTCGGCGGCGTACATGCAGTGCCAGCCGAAGCCACAACCTATGTCTAGCACCCGCTTGCCGTGGAAATCAGGCAGGAGTTTCTTTAGTTCGTGCCATTCCCCCGCCGCAGAGAGACCCGCGACCGACCGCGGGAAGTGACTGTACTTCTCAAAGAATTGCTCGTTATCGTAAATGTTCTCTTTCATGATTACTCTCCATTATTATTTCTCGTTGACATCTTCGAAAAGCTGGGCCAGTGCTTGCTGCATATCGGCCTGCCAATTGACTTACCAAACTGGAGGTAAGCGGCGGCCGTATTGCTGGTAGGCAGGGTCAGCTCCAAGACCATAATCGTGATGATGATGGCCATTACTGCGTCACTGAAGAAATCCATCCGTTCTTTTAACTTTTCCACAATTAATGTCCTTCAGAGATTATTTTCGATTACTAGATTATAGCACTGTGATGCAATTGTGCGTTTTTTCCCGGAAAATTAAGCCATGAAGCTAGCGGAGGAAAGTGGTAATCTAAGGTCATTCGAATAAGGAGAGGGCAAGTGAATGATTATTAGACCAGTGAAACCTGAAGATGTGCGTGCGATTACCAAACTGAATTATGACGAACTGCATTACGATTACACGGTGGAGCATACGGCACAGATGCTTGAAGAAGTCCTGGCGCGGCCATGGCTCAAGATTAATGTTGCCGAGGTTGATGGCCAGTTTGCAGGCTATATTCAACTGGCTGAATACATCAGCCTAATTAACGAGAAGTTGGTCAACGTGATGGAGCTGGCGGTTGTCCACGAGTTTCAAGGGCAGGGTGTTGGGAGCCAGTTAGTCAAGACGGCAGAGGAGTGGTCGCATGAGCTGGGATTCGCCGGCGTGCGGCTCAATTCCGGTGCTGAGAGAACATCCGCCCACGAGTTCTATGAGCATAACGGCTTCACTAAAGTGAAGTATCAGGCCAAGTTTGAGAAGAAGTTTTAACAGCAAAATACCAGCCCCGAATAGTGAGGGCGGGTATTTGTTTTGGCTAGTTTTCCAGGCTGCAATATTTGTGCTTGACAGTAAAGTTATAACTGATGTTATAATCTGCCTACGAGGTGAGGATAATGGCAAAGAGAAATCAATTGAAAGTACGTAAAGTTGGTAACAGCCTAGGTGCGATTATTCCAAAGAATTGGGAAGTTTCAGAAGGCGATATACTACACTATGAAGTCTCACAAAATAAAATAATTATTGATCGTTATGAATCTGATTTGGAACACGATAGACGGGTGATTGACGAGGGTTTCAAAGATTTTGAAAAGGGATTAATTGTTGACAATGAGAGATTAAAAAAAGAATTTGGTAAGTATGGCTGGAAATAGAGGAATGGAAGAGGAAAAACTCGAACTTGTGATGACTGATGGATTCTTGACGTCCCTCCAAAGCTTAGTTCAAGATTGGGAAGAAGTTGGCCTGACAGAGGAAAAAATTAGTGAGTACGTAGTACTAATTCAAAGTTCTTTGGAATCATTGAAATGTTTTCCGAGACGATTTGCTGATGTTTCTGGGACCTTTGGCTTTTCCATGGAAACACGAAGGATTCAAATTGGGCGATTGTATGCAATTTTCTATCGAATAGATCAAGAAAAGGAATATCTTCTAATTGGTCCTATTTATCACCAAAGGCAGTTACGCCAGAAGTTTTAGCAACAAAATACCACCTCCGAATGGTGAGGGGTGGTATTTGTTTGGTTAGCGGATTTTGCTGGCAGCTTCTTTATCGATAGTTAAGGCGAAGTATCAGCGAGAAGAAGTTTTTATTAACAAGTAGGTAAAGAAAAGAACGCCTAGGATTTAATCCCCAGGCGCTCTTTTAGTGCGGCGGTTAGTACTGCTGAAAAGTTGATTCCCTGCTTCTCTGCTTCTCGAGCTAGGTCTGCTGGTATTGTAGTATTCTTTTTGACCAGCGGAACGTGTACTTCTTTCTTTGCTTGTTCAAGGTCTGTTGTGATGTATGAAACCGTAGCATTTGAATGTTGAGCTTGAATATCCTTGATATCTGTAGCGGCTGGCAAAGGATTCTGATCAAATAGCATTAGTCCTAACACTTCCTCCGCGTTATTGAGCGCTTCTGAGAGGCCTTGACCATCGGTGATTGCACCTGGAATATCCGGGAAAGTCACTGTGTATTCGTTAGGCTTATTCTCAGAGTCGTCTAGTACAGCTGCGTACGTCACTAAGCGTTTCATATTTATGTCCTTTCTGATTTGTCTAAATGAATTTATTAGGGATATTTTACTTGATACCGGCTTGCCGTAAAATACTGTTGTAGGTTTTGATTGGTATTGTCTTGCCAGGCTTATCGTATGCTACGCTCACATAATGACCATGTGAGTATTTGAATCTATGGTGACTACCTCTAATTCTATCCTCCGTGAAACCAGCGTTCTGCAATATCTTGAGCACCTCTGTTACTTTATGTTCCACTGGATAGCTCCTTTGGGATGGACCAAAAGCTTGACCATGGTCCTTACTACGCCATTAAGATTGCCCCAGGTATTCACCACACGATGGGTGGCGTCAAGATTAACACGGAGACCCAAGTTTTAGATAAATCGGGCACCGCAATCAAGGGATTGTTCGCTGCCGGGGAAGTTACTGGCGGTTTGCATGGTAACAACCGTATCGGTGGGAACGCAGTTGCTGATATTGTTATTTTTGGACGCCAAGCAGGCACCCAGTCTGCTGCTTTTGTAGCGCAATAAGTGATATTTTTGTCAAAAATGTAAATGGCGATAGACGGTTAAATAGACCGTCTTTTTTTATTTTGCTCGTGCCAAAGTGGTTAGACCAATTGGCCCCTTTAACTTCTGTTCACGATGCAATACAATATAGGTGTAATATGAAATCGCTTTCAAAAGAGCTAGACAGGGAAGTAATGTTGTTGACGTAGAATTGGTAGGAGGAAAATCTAATGAGTAACCGTGATACCACAAATGTTTTATGGTTTGATGAACTACACCGTGAAGATGTCAATCTTGTCGGTGGCAAGTCGTCTTCTTTAGGAGAGATGACTTCCGCCATGTCGGTTCCCGTACCATACGGGTTCGCGACAACTGCCCATGCTTACCGTTATTTTATGGAGCAAACTCACCTGAATGAGCGGGTGAATAGCTTACTGGCAGGTATTAAGGATTACGAGAATTCACTTGAGTTGCACCTAGCGTGTGCAGAGATTCGGCGGCTGATTGTGACTGCCGAGATGCCGGCTGATTTAGCGGCCGAGATTACTGCTGCATACCAGGAGCTAGGTCAGAAGATGAACCAAGACAACCCCTTTGTGGCAATTCGGTCCTCTGCAACAGCGGAGGATTTGCCGGATGCATCTTTTGCAGGTCAGCAGGAGTCTTACTTGAATATTCGTGGTCAGGCAGATGTGGTTAATCGCGTCCAGCAGTGTTATGCCTCCTTATTTACAGATAGAGCGGCATATTATCGGCACAAGCAGAACTTTCCACATGAGCGAGTCGCTCTTTCTGCGGCTATTCAGATGATGGTTTTCTCGAAAGCATCAGGCATCATGTTCTCGGTTGATGTCTCGAATGGCGATGACACCAAAATTGTGATTGACGCAATCTATGGTTTGGGTGAGTACATTGTCCTGGGGAAAGTAACGCCGAATCATTATGTGGTTGCAAAAGACTCCATGCAAATTGTCGATAAAAGTGTGATTAAACAAGATGTGCAACTAGTGCGGGAACCGGATGGTGGCGTTGTCGAGGTACCGGTACCGGACGAATTGCAGGAGCAGCAGGTCTTAACTGATGAACAAATTCTAGAGATTGCCGGCTATGTGAAGGCCATCGAGGAGCATTACGGCTCTTACATGGATATGGAATTCGCGCTCGACAGTAATACGAACCGAGTATGGGTGGTTCAGGCCCGTCCAGAGACAGTCTGGTCCAGGAGAAAGAAGGAGCAGGGAAAGGCAGGTACTGAACAGCACAGTGATTTCAATGAAAGTTATGCTGAAGCGTTGTTGCGTGGATTACCTGCAAGTCCTGGGGTCGTTAGTGGTGTGGTACATGTGATTGATGACGCGAAAGACATTGAGGAGTTTCAGCCCGGCGAGATTCTTGTGACCATCATGACCTCGCCCGACTGGGTTCCAGCGATGAAAAAGGCGGTGGCAATCATCACGGATAACGGCGGAATGACGTGTCACGCAGCGATTATCTCGCGTGAAATGCAGATTCCATGTATCGTTGGTACAAGTAGCAAGGGCACACCTGCCACGAAGCTCCTACAGACCGGAGACACAGTCACAGTCGATGCTTCAAACGGTATTGTCTATCAGGGTGATGTGACTGCAATGTTTACTCAACCTCAACCAGTAGACCAAACTGGGACAGTGCAGGCTGTGGGTGAGACGTTTGCACCAACCGCAACACCCGTGATGATGAACCTGGGCGATCCTGACCTAATTGAACGTTATGCGGACTTGCCGGTTGATGGCATAGGCCTAATGCGTGAGGAGTTCATCTGGACATCCTATATCCATGAGCACCCGTTGTATCTGATTGAGGAGGGACAGCAGGGTAAAGCAATTCGAATGCTTGCAGCGGGTATTGCAAAGGTGGCACGTGCCATGAGCCCACGGCCGGTGGTCCTTAGACTCTCGGACTTTAAGTCGAGTGAGTACCGCCAGTTGAAGGGTGGTTCGAAGTATGAACCAAATGAACCTGCAGACTTGTTAGGATGGCGTGGTGCTTCACGGTATTATGATCCGAAATACATCGAGGCATTCAAACTAGAGTTAGCTGCGGTGAAGAAGGTTCGCCAAGAGTTTGGCCTGACCAATCTGAACGTGATGATTCCCTTTGTGAGAACCGTCGCCGAGGTAGAGAAGGTCACGGAGATTATGCGTGTCGAGGGGCTAGAGCGGACTGCCGACTTTAAAGTCTATATGATGGCCGAAATCCCGTCCAACATCATTCTGGCGGACCAGTTCAACCAGTATATCGATGGCTATTCGATTGGTTCGAATGACTTGACGATGCTCTTACTCGGGTGTGATCGGAACAACGATACGGTGGCCAGCCTCTTTGATGAGCGGAACCTGGCGGTGAAACGCGCCATTCGCCATCTAATTAAGACTGCACATGCTGCTGGTAAAACAGTTTCGATTTGTGGTCAGGCGCCATCGGAATTTCCAGACTTTACGAACTTCTTGGTTCAAAGTGGTATTGACTATGTGTCGGTAAACCCGGACATGGTGAAGGAGACGAAGAGAAACGTGGCGCACTTCGAACAGCGAATTCTCATCGATGCGGCTACGGGTCGTGGCTTAAAGGATCAGACGGACTACGAGTGGTAATCTTTTTAGCGCGGTGGTGGAGCTCTAAAAGATCAACTTAGCAACAAGTTGGTCTTTTTTATTTAAATAATCATGTTATTGTTGCTTATTCTCTTAGAAAAGATTAATGTACATATCATAATCTAAAGTGAGGGATGCAGATGACAGTTTATTTAAAACGCTTAAATCAAGCTGATGCGGCGGTAGAATATGAGTTTTTTCAAAAGATGCCTGAAATTAATGGCTTCGAAGTGCCATACCAGAATATTTCATTTGCGGAATTTCTGACAAACGCAATAGATGAGCGTGAAGATAGCAGCAATGGACTTAATCTCCCAGACGGTCACGTACCAGACACGTATTTCTTTCTCTGGGATAATGACAAAATTGTGGGCCTCTTCAAAATTAGGCACTACCTAAATGACTTTCTGCGTCAAGGTCCCGGTCACATTGGTTATGGCATTCTCCCGGAATTTCAAGGGCGTGGGTATGGGACCGCGGGCTTAAAGTTAGCTTTGAGAAAAGCAGATAAGATCCTACCATCAAACGAACCGGAGATTTTCTTGGCGTGTGCAAAGACGAACCTCGCGTCGCTCCAGGTGATGAAGAAGAACGGTGGCCACGTGCGCCACGAGAACGAACACGAATATTTCGTCCGCGTTTTGCGCAAGGCGATTGATGAGCCGACTTCGCTGGTTGGCCGGGCGGCGAAATTTGAATATTAAGTGAAGTAATTGAATAAGTTCAACCGGAAATCGGTTGAGCTTTTTTTGTTCAGAAACGGTTCTAGACCACAACTTACAAATTGAACTATACCAATTAAAAATTATTTGACTTATATCGCACATTAAACATATAATATGCACTACACCTCTTTGTGATAAGTTCACAGATTAGTCTATACCAATTTAAGGAGTAAAAATTATATGTGTGGAATAGTTGGAACGATTGGCACGAGCCAAAGTAAAAATATTTTGTTGAAGGGGCTCGAGCGCCTGGAATATCGCGGTTATGATTCAGCCGGTATTTTCCTCAGTGAGGATGGGTCTGACGAGCTGGTGAAATCTGTTGGTAAGATTGCGGACTTGGAGGAGCAAATTGCGCCTGAGATGAGCGGTACGATGGGAATTGCCCATACACGGTGGGCAACACATGGTCAGCCTAGCATTGAAAATGCTCACCCACAGTTCTCGACCAGCGAACGCTTCTATTTGGTGCACAATGGTGTGATCAGCAACTTCACCCAGTTAAAGGAACAGGAACTTGCCGGCACTACCTTTGTCAGCCAGACCGATACAGAGGTGATTGTCCAGTTAATCGCCAAGTTTGTTGAGCAAGATGGGTTGACTACTCTGGCCGCTTTTCAGAAAACACTAGGCTTGCTCGAGGGCTCATACGCTCTGATGCTCGTTGATAAGGAGAACGAAGAGCAGCTCTACGTGGCTAAGAATAAGAGTCCGATGCTGATTGGCCTAGCTAATGGTTATAACATTGTCGCCTCAGACGCACTGGCGACCTTTGACGTGACAGACCAATACCTTGAATTGCATGATGGCGATTTTGCCGTTGTGACCAAGACGACTGTCTCTGTCTTTGATCAGGACGGCCAAGATGTGCACCGCGCTCCCATCACGATCAAGATCGACCATGCCGCTGCCACAAAAGGTACGTATGATACATTTATGCTCAAGGAGATTGATGAGCAACCTGCTGTCTTGCGACGGATCAGCCAGCATTATTTGGCTAACAATAGCAGTATTAACGTTCCCGCTGAGCTCCTCCAGTTAATGGCCCAGGCTGATCGGTTCTACTTCGTGGCGGCCGGTACGAGTTACCACGCAAGTCTAGTTGGTAAACGACTATTTGAAAAGTACACGAAGAAACCCGTTGAGGTCGGCGTAGCAAGCGAATTTGGTTATCACTGGCCGTTATTGTCGCAGAAGCCATTCTTTATTTTTCTCTCTCAAAGTGGGGAAACCGCAGATAGCCGTCAAGTCTTGGTTGAAGCGAAGAAGAGGGGGTTAAGCACGCTGGTCTTGACTAATGTGGTTAACTCGACGTTGGCCCGGGAAGCGGACTTTCACCTGCCGCTACTTGCGGGACCAGAAATTGCTGTGGCCTCAACTAAAGCATATACAGCACAGATTGCTGTCGAAGCGGTTTTGGCAAAAGCATTGGGAGTTCAGTTACAAGAACGTTTAGCAGTTGAGTGGGATCTACAGCAGCAATTGAGTTTGGCGGCGGTCGGAATTGATCGGGTGTTAGCCGAGAAGGATAAATTTGCTGCATTAACAAAAGAGTACCTGACGGACCAGGAACACGCATTTTACCTGGGCCGTGGCATCGACTACGATGTTAGTCTAGAGGCTGCACTCAAATTGAAGGAAATTTCGTACGTCCATACGGAGGGATTCGCCGCTGGCGAGTTGAAGCACGGCACCATTGCACTCATCGAGGACCGCGTCCCAGCCATTTTCTTCATTACCGAGAAATTGACGGCGTCTCATACCAGGGGTAATGTGCAAGAGGTTAAGGCACGCGGCGGCAACGTAGTGGTCGTTAGTACCGAGGAGACCAAGGGAAGCGGAGACCAATTCGTGCTGCCAACTTTGACGCCGGAGTTGATGCCGTTGTTGACTGGTGTTGTTGGGCAATTGATTGCATACTTCTCGACACTGCAACGTGGTCTAAATGTCGACCAACCACGTAATTTGGCCAAAAGTGTAACAGTTGAATAATCTGACAAAGAAATAAGGTACAGTCAACTCGACTGTACCTTATTTACTTCTGGTTCATTTGGCATCGAGATTGACGCGCTCGATTTGCGTGGTAATCTCCGCACCATTTGTGATGGTATCGGCGACGGGACAATAGTGATCAACAAATTTAATGAATTCGGCAATCTCTGCATCTGTGTTATTTGCGTCAATTTGGTAAGTACACCAGATCTTTGGTAATCCCGGACGAATACTATCGTCTTGAGCGAGGTACCCTCTACGATCTAGCTCGCCGTCGACAGTGACGCTGATACCGTTTAACTTGATACCGAAACGGTGAGCGAAACTTTTAGCCATGATGATTTTACAACCACCGACAGCCGAAAGTAAGGTTTCCACCGGCGTGATACCCGAATTGAGACCACCCGGGGTCTCCGTGGGTTCATCGAGCATGAGCTCGTGGTCACGGACATTAATTCGAACTTGATAGCCGCGTACACTTGTTGCAACGGCCTTTGAGTGTGATATGGACATAACTATAACCTCCATTCTCTGTGCTGTAAGCTTATCATTTTTTAATAATGATGGGGTAATAATCAGACATGAAGATACCGCAGACACAAAAAATAGGCCTAAAATTGGGCCTATTTTTAAAATGGTTGAAGTTAACTAATTATCTATCTAAACCGATATTATAATCTTCATCGCTCATTGCGGTTACGTGACCAAATAGATAGCCATTTCCGACCTGCGAGAAGAAATCGTGGTTACTGGTACCAGTTGAGAGGCCATTCATGACAATTGGATTGACGTCGTCAGCGGTGTCTGGGAAGAGGGGATTCTGACCGAGGTTCATGAGTGCCTTGTTGGCGTTATAACGCATGAAGGTTTTTACCTCTTCTGTCCAGCCAATCCCGTCGTATAACGTCTCGGCGTACTTCTCCTCGTTCTCATATAACCTGTAGAGGAGATCATACATCCAGTCCGCGATTTCGGTCTGCTTATCCTCGGATAACTCGTTGAAACCGAGTTGGAATTTGTAACCAATATAGGTGCCGTGGACTGACTCATCACGGATAATCAACTTGATAATTTCTGCGACGTTCGCAAGTTTGTTGTTTCCAAGATAGTAGAGCGGCGTGTAGAAACCAGAGTAGAAGAGGAAGGTTTCTAGAAAGACGCTAGCAATTTTTTTCTGCAAAGGCTCGCCATTTTGATACAGGTCGTTGATAATCTCAGCTTTGGTCTGTAAGTATTCGTTATGGTCAGTCCAATCGAAGATTTCCTCGATTTCCGAGTCCGTATTTAACGTACTGAAGATTGAGGAATAACTTTTAGCATGGACCGATTCCATGAATTGAATATTATTAAAACACGCAATTTCGTGCTGTGTCCGTGCGTCCTTTCGCAGTTGGTCATTACCGTCCTGTGATTGAAGGGTGTCAAGGAGTGTCAAGCCACCGAAAACGTGGCCGACCAAGTTCTTCTCCTCTGGCGTTAAGGTGCGCCAATCGTCAAGGTCATTCGACAAGGGAATACGCGTGTCTAACCAGAATTGCTCGGTTAGCTTCTCCCAGGTCGCTTTATCAACTTGATCCTCAATCGCATTCCAGTTGATTGATTTATAGTAGGTTTCAACCATTTTATTCGTCTCCATTTGCTTTATTGATGTGCCTAAGTTAAACGCAAGGTGTCACAACTTGTTAAATGCTGCAGCTCTCACATTCATTTGAGCCAATTTCTTCTGAATCATCTGTAAAAGTCCGCACATAGTAAATTGACTTAATACCCTTATAATAAGCGTAATTACGCAAAATTGATAGGTCTCTTGTCGTCTGTTCTTCCTCTTCCTTCCACTCGTATAAACCAGCAGGGATACTTGATCGAATGAAATAAGTCATGCTCATTCCTTGATCAATATGCTGCTGTGCTGCCGCGTAGGTATCCACTACCAGGCGCATATCAGTATCGTATGCAGACTTATAAAATGAAATTGTATCATTGCTGAGTCCTGGTGCTGGGAAGTATAGTTTACCGTTCTTCTTTTCAGTTCTTTCTTCAATCAAACGGGTGATTGGGTGCAAGCTTGCTGAAGTATCGTTGATGTATGAAATTGAACCTGTTGGCGCAACCGCTAAACGGTATGCGTTGTATAGCCCTGTGGTTTGGATTTTATTCTTTAATTCTACCCAATCTGCCTGAGTTGGCACAAAGATATCCTTAAAGAGTTCCTTGACACGCGCTCTAGTTGGGACAAAGCTGTTATTCAGATATTGGTCGAAGTATTCACCTGTTGCATAAGTTGATTTGGCAAAATTAGCGAACGTTTCATTGCGCTCCGTAGCAATGTGGTTACTCTCGACGAGTGACCAGTAGTTTAAAAGCATGAAGTAAACACTGGTAAACTCAATTGCATCCTTTGAGCCATAATCGATCTGGTGGGTTGCGAGAAACGTGTGGAGTCCCATTGCACCTAGTCCAATTGAGTGGCTGAGCTCGTTACCACGGGCGATTGATGGAACGGCGGTAATGTTTGATGTGTCTGAGACAAATGTTAGTGCGTCTACCATTGCACGGACAGAAACACCAAAGTCTGGGCTTTTCATCAAGTTACCAATGTTAGTTGAACCGAGATTGCAACTAACATCCGTACCCATCTGGGTATAGTTCTGTGCGTCATCCAGGCTTGATGGGACTTGAACCTGTTGAATTTCTGAACAAAGATTACTCATGATAATCTTACCGTCGATTGGGTTAACACGATTAACGGTGTCGATGTTTAAAATATAAGGGTAACCTGATTCCTGCTGCAGCTTGGAAATTTCATTTTCTAGCTCGCGCGCCTTAATTGGGTATTTTTTGATTTCGGGGTTCTGCACCATGTTGTCATATTCAGCTGTAATATCTACGTATGAGAATGGTGTGCCGTAGATGCGCTCAACGTCGTAAGGGGAGAAGAGGTACATCGTATCGTTATTCCGAACTAACTCGTAGTATTTATCAGGCACGACAACGCCAAGAGATAACGTCTTTACGCGGATCTTCTCATCGGCATTTTCCTTCTTTGCAGATAGGAAGTTGATGATGTCTGGGTGGAAAACATTGAGGTAAACAGCCCCGGCACCTTGCCTTTGGCCCAATTGATTTGAGTAGGAGAAGGAGTCTTCCAGCAGCTTCATCACTGGTAAGACGCCGCTTGACGCACCCACAATTCCCTTAATTGGTGCTCCAGCTTCACGCAGGTTCGAGAGTGTAATGCCGACACCACCGCCAATTCGTGACAGTTGCAGCGCCGAGTTGATGCCACGACCGATTGAGTTCATGTCATCGGTAATTTGAATGAGGAAACAGGACACAAATTCGCCCCGCCGTTTCTTGCCCGCATTCAAAAAACTCGGTGTCGCCGGCTGGTATCTTTGGTTGATCATTTCATCGGCTAACTGAGTTGCCAGCTGCTCGTTCCCATTAGCATAATAAAGGGCATTGAAAAATACCCGGTCTTCGAAAGTCTCTAGATATTCGGACTTGTCGTCACTCTTCAGGGCGTACTGGTTGAAAAACTTGTAGGCCGCCATAAATGATTTGAAGTGGAAATTGAAGTCCCGCAGGCGTTTGTACAGTTGTTCCAGGAACTCTGATGTGTATTTCTGCAGAAACTCTGCTTCGATATAGTTGTTGTCGACCAAATAAGTTAGGCGTTCCTGCAGGTTGGCGAATTGTTTGAGGTTTGGCTCGACGTTCTCTTTGAAAAAGGCTGCCAGTGCCTCGCGGTCTTTCTCCAATGGGATTTTCCCATCAATAGGTCGGTTTAATTCGTTGTTTAATTTAAAATATGTTACATCTTGAATGTTAAGCTTCTGTAGACTCATAGTTCGCCACTATCTCCTTTACGCGCGCCACATCAGTCGGCGTGCCATTGAATTCGAAATCATAAAGAATTGGTGCTTTTAAGCTGTTGGCAATGTCTTTTGCCGTGTGGATGTATAACTGATTGAAGTTTCTATTACCCGTGCCAATCACGCCAACGAGGTTCTCCTTGTTCGAACCGAAATTGAGGAAGTCGATGACGGAGTCCATCATGTTGTCGTCGTATGCGGGGACAATTAAAATAAAAGGCTGGTCCATGTCGTGATATGGATCAGCATCGTCTATCTCGTAAGCATCAAGTTCAGTCTTCTTGATGAACCGTCTGGTTTGCCCAGTAACCGTGTAGTACGCAATTTCAACCATTATTTTACAAGACCCTTAAGCTGTTCTGGTCTGAAACCGACAATTGGGTTTTCATCTTTAGGGAAAACAACAGGAACACTCTTGAAGCCGAGGCTCTTTAAATACGTAATTGCGTCTGGGTCAGAGTTGATATTCTTCTCTTCGTAGTTGATATGGTGTTCTTTTAAGAAGCGTTTAGTCATTTTGCACTGAACACAATCATTCTTAGTATATACAGTAATATTACCCATAATGTCCTCCACTCACAATTTTAAAAAGTCAATCCTTTTTGTGAGATTTTTTGTATTTTTTTGGCATCCAGACACAAGATGTTGTATGGAATTGAATGTCTGAATACTAGTTAATGTGATTGTCTGATTTTTTGCCTTGATTGTCAATAGTAAATCCTTGGATTTGTTATTTTATTAATTGGTTTATCTAAATATAGTACGTGGAATAGGATATTTGCTCAACTGCATAAAATTTTGGTCTATTTTTGATTTCTTTTTGGTGACCTTGCATCTTTTTTCCCTTATACTCATAATTGAAGTAATTGGAGGGATTCTATGAAATCTGCTTATAACTATATCGGTGTTTTTGCCTGGATAATTGTTTTTCTGTTGCTCGTATTTATTATCCAGAATATTCGTAAACGTCATATCAAGATGATTGTCATGGACCATGTGCGTTTCTCTGTCAAAAATCTGGTACTTGATGTCCTGGAAATTGTGGTTTGGGGCGGACTCCTGGTTTCGATGAGTATCGTAACATTCTTTGATAATCCATCATTAAATGACCATGCGCGCATCACGGATAGTGTTAAGTTCCGCCCGTTAATTATGACGGTTGACCAAGATAAATCCTTCTATGTTAAGGTGAACACCGTACAAAGCAGGGACTCAAAGGTCGAATATACTCTCCTTAGCGACGGCAACAAAATCACGATTAACGGAGCAAACTCCTCTATCTCAGACGGCGCGAGCCCATTATCGCCGGCCGCAAGTGCCTATCCGTTTGACGAAAAGGTATTGGTTAAGATGGATCAAAATTACCAAAAGGCCTATCTGGCAACCTATGTTGCCAGGTATAAAAAAAATTGGCGTAACGGCTTAGGACTAAGTGCTGGCAGGGTAGCAACTGAATATTATCTGATTCGGATACCTGATCAGACGTTTGTGAAAGATCAACAGACCAAATAAATAAAGGCTTACTCATCTGAATGAGCAAGCCTTTATTCATGTTTTGTAGTGAAGTTGAGTGCTACTTTGCTTTCTTAATCGAGCTCAGGTTGACCACGATTTTATTATTTAATTCGGAAACTGCTGTGTTATCTTCGGCTTCATTTGAGACGATTTCCAGTAATACCGAATTTTCATAGATTTTTTCAACTTTACCAGTGAATGGCTTCTTAATATCTTCTTTAACAGTTGCACTTACGGTTTGACCAACTTCGAGTTCTTCTTTTTTCATGAAACAACCGCCCTCTTTAATTTTTTGCAATAGGAAAATAGTATTATATCTTGCACCATTTTTCAAGTAGGAGAATCAATATGAAGAAATTAATTATTATTGCCGGCCCAAGTGGTGTTGGGAAAACCACCATTAGTCGGTATCTCACCCAAAAATACAACATACCACGGGTAATCACTCATACCACGCGACCACTGCGTTCTGGGGAACAGGACGGCGTTGATTATTATTTCGAGAGTGCCGACAGCTTTCGCCAACTGCACTTCTTTGAACACGTTAAATACGGTAGCTATCAATATGGTTCTTCAAGGGAATCATTGCAGAAATCCTTTGAAAAGAGCGATATCGTCTCACTAATAGTTGAAACGGCAGGCGTTCACACCTACCTGCAGGAGCTACCAGCGCAGGCTGTGTTCGTCTATTTGACTGTCTCAGAACCTGCCGAGTTAGCGCAACGGCTTGAGGAGCGGGGCGACACGAAAAGTCAGATTGAGAAGAGGCTGCACAGTCCGGAATTCAAGCGTGATTTAGCACTTGACGATGATCTTTTACAGCGGGCGCACATCATCAAGAACGACAGTTTAGATGCTGCTAAAGCAGCGATTGATCAACTGATTGAGTCGCTAACTAATGTTTAAATAATCAAAAAAACACTTAAGAAAGAAATAAAGTGTAACCAAAGGGCTTTTATTCTGTAACAGTCTCGAAATATCACGAGGTTACAATAATCTTCGTTAGTAAGAAAAGGTCTAGACACCTGGACGTAAAAACGGGGGAAATAAATTGAATAAATTTAAATCTAATGTGACGAAGATTTCTGCTGCAGCATTACTGGGTACTTTTGGCCTGGTAGCAGCACAACAAGTAAACTCAAATATTACATCAAATACTGTAGAAGCAGCAACAGAAGTTGGTAAAATTAACTATAAACCTGGTTACAGCCTGGCTGTTAGAAAGTCACCTAGCGTTGGTAATAACCTTACTGGTCAATATCTAAAACACGGTACTAGGTGGAAGATTATCCGCTATACAACGGATACTAATGGTGTTAAGTGGGCGGATTTAGGAAAGAATGACTGGGTTGAAGCGAAGTACCTAGTAGCATCATCAACTGCTCTTTCAAGTGCAAGTACAGTTCCAGCAGTTGCAAAGACTAGTACTCAAGTACAAGTTTATCGTGATGCTGACAAAACAAGAGCTGCACAAACACTTAATGCAAACACAAGGTGGAAAGTTATTCGCGCTACTGTAAACACTCAGGGTGTTACAATGTATGACCTTGGGAACAATGATTGGGTTGAAGCCAGTGCATTGACTGCAAATAATACTCTGAATATTTATTCAACCTCAGTTAAGGTTGTTCAGATTAAGACTGGCTACACTGCTTCAATTTACAGTAATCCTAATAATCCACAATTAACTGGTCAAAAGCTTACTTCAGGTTCTAAATGGAAGGTGATTCGTGCTGCTCAAAGTGTTAATGGAGAGGTCTGGTATGATCTTGGTAACAACGATTGGGTTCAATCTAGTTATGTTTCTGATGTTACTTCAGCATCACAAAGTTCGGACAGAAATGTTAAAATCCAAGCAGTAATCAACTTAGCTAAGCAACAACTTGGTAAGCCGTATGTATGGGGTGGTAAGGGACCAAGCGCATTTGATTGCTCTGGCTTTACACAATATGTATTTTTAAATGCTGTTGGTAAGAACATTGGTGGCTGGACTGTCCCACAAGAGTCAGCTGGTCGGCAAGTAGCAGTCTCTCAATTACAAGCAGGAGACCTGGTCTTCTGGGGTTCACACGGAAACACTTACCATGTAGGTATCTACCTTGGTAATAACCGGTACATTAACGCACCAAGACCAGGTCAAAATGTACAAATTGCAACATTGTCATCATATAATCCTGCATCATTTGGTGTTCGCGTACTTTAATCAAACTAACGATTAACTTGGTACCCCTAGTAAATTACTGGAGGTATTTTTTTGTACTCTCGTAGAAATTAGGTACATTTCACGGCGAAAAATGTCAATTGTTTGGAAAAATCGTGTTATTTAAGACAAATGGCCTGTTTTTTGGTAAAGTTAAAGCAGATTTACTTTTTGGAGAAGGATGTGGTCTATATGGCAATGATTGAATTCGAACATGTCAACAAGTTTTACGGACAATTTGAGGCCTTGAAGGATATTAACTTGAAGGTCGAACGGGGAGAGGTCGTCTCCATCATCGGGCCATCTGGGTCGGGAAAGTCGACGCTACTACGGACGATCAACGGTTTGGAATCAATTGAGGATGGGAAGCTGATCGTGAATGGCTTTGACCTCGCAGACAAGAAGACCGATTTAAATAAAATTCGGCGTGATGTCGGCATGGTGTTCCAGCACTTTAACCTCTATGCTAACAAGACCGTATTGGAGAATATCACGCTCGCGCCAAAGATTGTGCTGAAGAAAGATCCGGCAAAGCTCAGGGTACGGGCGATGGAGTTGCTCAAAATGGTTGGACTGGCTGATAAAGCCAACAGCTATCCTAAACAGCTATCCGGCGGTCAGAAACAGCGGATTGCGATTGCTCGCTCGCTTGCGATGGAGCCTAAAGCAATACTTTTCGATGAGCCGACCAGTGCGCTTGATCCCGAGATGATTGGCGACGTGCTCGAGGTAATGCGAAAGGTCGCAGAACAGGGAATAACTATGGTTGTTGTGACCCACGAGATGGGCTTTGCCCGTTCGGTGGCTGATCGGGTCGTATTTATGGATTCCGGTCAAATACTCGAAGTATCGGATAATCCGGAGAAGTTCTTTGCCAGCCCAGAAGATGAACGTGCTCGTGAATTTTTGAGTAAGGTCATCTCCCATTAGAGGAGGAATAGATTATGAAAAAGAAGCATTTTTTCATTGCACTCATGGGCATCTTGGCGCTAGCATTCTTGACTACCGCTTGCTCTGGTCAAAGTGTGGCATCAAGGAATATTGTCCAGCAAGTTAAGAAAACAAAAAAAATTACCTGGGGTGTGAAATCCGACTTGCGCTTGGTCGGCATTCTGAGCATTAAGGATAACCAGCTCGAGGGCTTCGAGGTCGACTTAGCGAAGAAACTATCTACCGAAATTTTCGGTAAGGATGTCCAAGTGAACTTCGTACCAGTCACCAGTAATACACGGATGGCTCTACTAAAGAATGGGAATATTGACGCGCTCGTGGCAACCATGACGATTACCCCAGATAGGCAAAAGGTCGTGGATTTTTCTCAGCCTTATTTCAAAGCGGGTCAAACCATTATGGTAAAGCGCGACAGCAAAATTAAATCTGTGACTGACTTGAAACAGGGAACAAAGGTAATCGGTCTGCAAGGTTCTAACTCAGTACAGAACATCAAAAAGGTCGCACCATTCACCAAAATTTTACAGCTCCCTGACGCGGCGCAGGCGTTTTCGGCGCTCCAATCAGGCCAGGCTGACGCCATGACGTCAGATAATGTGATGCTGTATGGCTTACTTTCGGACAATCAGAATTATCGCTTAGCCGGTAAAAACTTTACGGTTGAAGACTACGGAATTGCTGTGAATAAAGGGCAACGACCTTTGTTGAAGAAGATTAATCGGGCCCTAGCAGAAATGAAGGCTGACGGGACCTATAATCAACTACTTCTGAAATGGTTCGGTCAGATTCCGGGATTTAAGGTAGGTGACGTACAATGATCGAGATTTTTCAAACTTACATGAACGACTTCATCTCAGGCCTTGGAATGACTATTTTCTCTAGTATTCTAGCCTTCACTGGTAGTCTGTTCTTAGGGATTATCTTCGCCTTATTTGAGATTAATCCAAACAAAATTCTGCGGATTTTTGGTTCGATTTATGTCGAGATTTTCCGGAACATTCCGTTACTCGTAGTCACGATGTTCTTTTACATAGTGATTCCGAAGTACGTAACGAGTATCGATGGTTTCACGGCGGGTACGATCGGCTTGTTGATTTATACCTCAGCCTTCTTCGCCGAGGTGGTCAAGGCGGGTATTCAAAGCGTGCCAACCGGTCAGTGGGAGGCGGCGCGCGCGAACGGCATGACCTACATGCAAGGGATGATTCACGTGATTTTCCCGCAAGCAATCAAAATCGTGATTCCACCGCTTGGTAATCAAACGATTACTCTCGTGAAAAACTCTAGCGTCTTGGCCTTTGTTGCGGGATTTGACTTGATGTACCAGGCAAACCAGATTTCAAGTATTACGTTCCAGCAGGTACCCACATACTTTATTGTCGGTATCCTGTACCTGATTGTGACAATGCCGCTTAGTTATTTAATGCGATATCTAGAGCGCCGCTGGGAAGGATAGGAGGTAGATTATGGATTGGGCAGGAGCATATTCGTGGATTAACATCCGTTATCTGTTACAGGGCCTTTTGACCACAATTGAGGTCTCTGTAATTGCAATTATTCTTAGTTTCATCCTTGGGGCAATTCTGGGAATAATCCGTTACACCAAAATCAAGTATGTCTCGGCGATCATCGGCTTTTTCATCGATATTATCCGAAATCTACCGTTGTTGCTGATTATTTTCTTCACCTATTTCGGCCTGCCAACATTTGGCATCAGGCTGGATATCATGCCGGCGGCAATCACCGCCTTGACCGTCTTTGAATCGGCGATGTGTTCGGAAATCTTCCGGTCAGGAATTAATGCTGTCGCAGTTGGTCAAATGGAGGCTGCCCGGGCAAACGGCATGACTTACGTTCAGGCAATGTACCATGTTGTCTTTCCCCAGGCACTCAAAATGATGATTCCACCACTACTGAGTCAATTTGTCTCACTCGTTAAGGATACTAGCCTGGCTACCATTATCGTGCTGCCAGACCTGTTGTATCACGCGCAGAACGTCTACGGTCAGAACACGAACTACTTGATTCCGATTTTTGTTGCACTTGCCGGGATGTATTTCGTCGTTTGCTTCTCGTTGTCGTTACTAGCGAAGTTCTTCGATAGAAGGTTACGAGGTGCATAAGCGCACATAATTGCCAAAAAAGCTCACTTGAATCAACTAATTCTAGTTAATTCCAAGTGAGCTTTTTGTTTGCAAACGATTTGTTTAGATTCGCCGTTATTCCTGCACATTCACCGTGAAGGACTCCAAGCGCTTCTGGTCGGTTGGACTTAGTCTGGCTTCGACGGTCACCCCGTCTGAGGTGTAGTCTTCAGTCAGTATTTCAGCCTTTGCATGGAGGTAAGCTAGGTCTTTACCGGCCGTTAGGGGAAGTCTCAGCGTGCGGACTTGATAATCGGCAAAGAGTTTTTTCGTAATCAGCTGACTAAGTAGCTGCATTGACTGCTCGTCTTTTGCAGAATAGAAGAGGTCGTCGCCGTCCATGCTGGGGTATTCCCTAACGGTTTCATCAGCCTTGTTGTATGCAATGATCGTGGGCGTCTCTAAGACACCTAACTCCTTTAGAACGGCGTTAGTGGTTTCAACCATCTCCTTGTGATTCTCATCTGAGACGTCAACAACGTGAATGAGTAAGTCTGCATCTCGAACCTCTTGTAGTGTGGCCTTAAACGACTCCACGAGTTTGTGTGGTAACTTACTGATGAAACCGACGGTATCGCTGAGAAGAAATGAGAAGTTACTTGCGAGGTCGATGCGTCTTACACTTGTATCAAGTGTGGCGAAGAGCATGTCTTTCTCGAAAACCTGTTTCTTGGCTTTCTTCTCATGGTCTTCACCCTGTCCGAATAGTTGTAGCAAGCTATTCATCGTCGTTGACTTGCCGGCGTTCGTGTAACCAACCAAGGCGACTTGCGGCAGTGCACTCTCGTTTCTTTCTTTTCTTCTGGTGGCCTCACTTCTACTGATTTCCTGCAATTCTTCCTTGATCATGGCAATCTGTTTGCCAAGTGTTCGCCGGTTTAATTCGAGTTTAGTCTCACCAGAACCACGGTTAGCGAGTCCGCCACCACCTGAACCACCGGTTCCCGAACCCCGCTGTTGGTCTAGGCCACTATTCTCTGCGGTGTGCAGCCGCGGTAATTCGTACTGTAACCTGGCCAGTGCTACCTGAAGTTTGGCCTGCTTGGTCTTTGCGCGATTGGAGAAAATCTCGAGGATTAGCTCCGTCCGATCAACGACGTGAAGCTTTGTTTCCCGCTCCAGGTTTCTGATCTGGGTGGGACTTAGTTCATCGTTTAGAACAAGGTGGGTGGCGCCACTCTCTTGTGCGAGTGTGCCAATTTCGGCTACTTTGCCGCTCCCAAAGTAGGTAGCTGCCACAAGTCGTTCCAAGTTCTGATCGACCCGACCGACAACTTCCATGTTATTGGCTGCGCTCAACTGGGCGAGCTCCCGCATGTAGTAGTCGAAGTTTGGTTCCCCTTTGTTCACACCGCCGATAATCACTTTTGTTTGTGATATTTTATTGTCTATCAAATATTTGACCTTTCTGTCTTCAAAAGAGGATTGTTTTTCGGCGCAAAAAAAGCCGGAGTGATCCGGCTTTCAGCACTAATTGACGACAGTGAAACAGTCGCTAACTTGATCAATCCTCATCACTAATTCAATTTTCATTGTCATTGTTTGGTACAATTACGAAATTTAAAATACGCATGATTGGATTCTCCTTCAATAAGATAATCTGAGTATACCACAGATTGAAAGTGACTGTCACTTATGGCGTTCAATTTGGTCATGGGCATTGCTTAATGTAGTCTGGCAATAGGTGTTTGTTCCTTAGCCTTTTGCCGTTGGTGTGCGGCGATTAGAGGCAAGATAGCGCCGATACCTAACATGATTAATGGTTCGACTAAATTCAGAGTAATGACGTGCCAGTAAGCTTTAGAGCCAAACTGCTCGTCGACTTGGAAGATGGAGCCCGTTGCCGCCGTAAAGGTCAGGATGAGACACCACCAGCCGACGACAAGGGCCCACTTGCGATTCTTGGTTCTTGCGCACCCAGACTTACGATGTAAAGAGGAAGCACGTTGCAAAGGGTGAGACAATTCCGTTCAGGTTTAATAGTTGGTTGAAGATGGAGTTCATGTTCGGAAGCGTTGCGCTCAGCACCATAATTACCATACAAATTCCGGTCGTGAGCCAGTAACCATTAATAGGCAGGCCACGATCATCTAGTTTGGTAAGTTGCTGCGGCAGATATTTTTTGGCGGTATCCGAGAGGAACATTCTGGTGCCGGCATCGATTAGGACCGCTAGCTGTGCCATCATGTAGATGGCCTGTGTGATGGCGAAGGCGTACAGGAAGAAGTTCCCCATGCTAAACTCATTTCCCATGTATTGGAATGCATAATATGAGCCGTTCATCTTCAAACCGTTTGGGAGATGGTGTGCATTAAAGAAGATTCCAAGGGAGAATGAACCTAGTACGGTCAGGAAGCCAGTCATAATGGCGAGCATCCAAATTGCTTTTGGAAAATCTCTTGGCCCGTTTTTCATCTCGGTCACGTAAGGCGCAATGTACTCGGAACCGTTCATGGCGAAGATAAACAGACCGAGCGTTGTCAGGTAAGTGAGATTAAAGTTTGGAATCATTGACTTCCAGGTAAAGGGCTCGGTGTGGGGCATGTTGCCCTGACCAAGGTAGGTGCCCGACCATCATTTCGTACGGAATCACGAATAAGAATAGCATCAGAATCCAGGTGGTAATGGTCCCGAGGCCCTGATTCTGAAAGTTGTAGATGATGTCTTCAAAGCCGATGACTGTGACAAAGTCCATCAAGGCAATGACGGGCCAACTAATGTATTTTTTTGTTCAAGATCTTGCATAGTTTTTCCCCTTTACTTTGTTTCATTCATACATATATTTAGACACAATTGACTATTATAATTATTTAGCGGGTTAAATTAAAGTTTTGTTTCAGAGAAACTTACAATTTTGTTAGTAGAAAGTAAGGTCAAACGCAGTAAATTTATCCGATTATTCGCTAAGATATGTTCTATCGGAGGAATAAAACTATGCAAAATATGAATGTCGTCGATGTAAAAGGTCTCGGCAAAATCTATGGGAAAAAAAATGAGAAGCAGTACCAAGCGCTAAACGATGTCAACTTCTCTGTGAAGAATGGCGAGTTCGTCGGAATCATGGGGGCTTCGGGCTCTGGTAAGACGACGCTCCTGAATATTCTGTCTACACTTGATCAGCCAACTTTTGGTAGTGTGACCATCAATAAGCAGGATATTACGAAGTTATCGAAGGACAAATTGGCAGATTTCCGGGGCCAGGAGATTGGCTTTATCTTCCAAGACTTCAACCTGTTAGAGAACTTGACGAACAGCGAGAATATCGCGTTGCCACTCTCGCTTCAGGGTGTGAATAGTAAGAAAATTGATGCGGCTGTCCAAAAGATTGCCACCCGTTTGGGCATTGCTGCGATCCTCGATAAGTATCCTGCGGAAATTTCCGGTGGGCAGAAGCAACGTGTTGCCGCAGCCCGCGCTTTGGTGCACGAGCCTGCAATCCTATTCGGTGACGAGCCAACGGGAGCGTTAGATTCGAAGAGTGCAAAGGAGTTACTAGACACGATGGAGGACATCAATACGAACGATCAAGTGTCGATCTTACTCGTGACCCATGATTCGTTCTCGGCTAGCTATGCACAACGAATTCTCTTTATCAAGGACGGTAAAATTGGGCAGGAATTGGTGCGTGGCACGAAGACCCGGCATGAATTTCACCAGGAGATTATTGATAACTTAGGGACATACGGACAGTAGGAGGAGAGTCATGTTATTTAAATTAGCATTATCAGGCGCCAAAAGCCGGCTCAAAGACTACGTTGTTTTGTTCTCGGGACTCACAATCTCCAGTGCGATTTTCTACATGTTCTTGAGCCTGGCGCTGAACAATAAATTCTTGTCGAACAACTCGATGCTGAGCTCTGGCAATACAACGTTTGTCTTTGCCTTCGGTGTCGTCTTGCTCGCAATTATCACCTTGGTCTACATCGTTTATGCGAATAGCTTCTTGCTCAGTATGCGGCAACGGGACTACGGTATGTTCCTCATGCTGGGGGCCAAAACCGGTAAGATTGGCACGCTAATCTTCCTCGAGACGATGTTGATGGGCACAATTGCGACCATCATTGGTGTTCTCCTCGGCGTCGGGCTGACGCAGGTGGTATCAGGCCTCCTCATTAGTCAGCTCGATCTGACATTGCCGGGTTTTGTCGGCCTGTACATTCCCGCGGTGATTGCCACGATTTTGTTCTTCGTGGTCTTGTTCTTCATCGCCGCACTCTTTAACAGAAGAAACTTAGTCAAGACACCTGTTCTGGAATTGTTGCACGGACAGAATAAACCCGTTAAATACCGGAAGAATAGCTTCCGAATTACGGTTCAGGCTGTGCTTGGTGTCATATCGCTCGCGGTCGGTTACTGGTCCATGGCGAATGTCCAGAACTTAGTTCTGATGTCAATTCCCATCGCACTGGTGACGATTGTGCTCGGATCATACCTCGTCTTCAACTCGTTATTCATCGCGGTTATCAACCTAATCAGAAAGAATCACCGCGTCCTTTATCGGGGATTACGGAGCTTCACACTGAACCAATTACGCTTTAGAATCACTGATTACACCAGGATTTTATCTGTAATTTCTATTCTGTTCGCCTTAGCTCTTGGAGCCATCACAGTCGGTCTTGGGTTCGACCGGATGGCAGAGCAGATGGCTAATTCGCGTTACTTTGATGCGCAAATTTTTACAAACGACAAAGCGGTCAAGGATGAGCTGAAGGACGTTGCCGTCAAGTCGACCACCACGTACCACTACAAGGAGGACGCCCAGAACGTTTATTTGAACAAGTCCGAGTTTGAACGCCAACCGTTGAAGTATATGAAGGGCATCTACAATCCCAAAAATAACAGCTTTAAAACGCAACTGAGCACGTATAGCGTGGCGCAACTGGAAGATGCAGATGGGGCCGCCCACTATGAGTTAACTGGCATCATCCCAAATTACGGCGGTAAGAAGTACGTCTTCCTCACTGATGCTGCTTATAGCAGTGAGAGTGCACAAGAACAGCGGGTTCAGCTTTTAAAAGTGGTGAACTTCCAAAAAGATGTCAAGCAATTGACGAAGATCCAAACGCTGCAAGTTGCGGCCAATCCCAAGTTAAAGGATATTTCACAAAATACCAAGCCCATAACGTATCAGGCGATGCATCAGGTGTTTTCGGGCTTTGAATTCATGGGCTTCTTCCTTGGAATTGCCTTTCTCACGATGTTGGCAAGTACTTTGATGTTTAAGATATTGAGTGGTGCTCAAAGCGACGTTGCACGCTACGAGATGCTCAGCAAGATTGGTGTGAAAGAACGTGTGTTGAAGAATTCGATTACGAAGGAAATTGCGGTCTTGTTCGCACTCCCAGGAATACTCGGAATTGTCCACGTCTTGTTTGGCCTTCAATTCTTCAAGGCATTCCTGCTTACACCTTACCAGGGAATCTGGCTGCCATTTACGATCTTTATCGCCCTCTACGGCATCTATTATCTCTTGACAACATACCTGTATCGGTCCATTGTCTTGAAGAAGACAGTTTAAGGAGGAACACAAACAATGATGGAGACTGGATTAACCATTTTTATCGTGGGCTCTTGCTGCTTGTTGTCGGACTCGTGATCGTCGTGCTTGCCGGCAAGGCGCGTGGCCAATTCTAGTTTGCTTTCCCAGAAAAAAATAAGCAGCGGTGTCCGTGAATGGACCCGTTGCTTATTTAATTGGTGCTCAGAGCGTAAGTTTGTTGAAGCTGACGAGCTTAAATTTGTCGTGTGCTAGTTCCAGAATCGAGATGCTGGAATTTCTGGCTCCGCGAGCGAGCGCGAACTCGCCTGGCTGACTGAATCGTTCTGCAATACTCGAGATGGTGTTACTATGCGTTACCAATAATACGTTCTCGACGGAATCGGGAAGTGCCTTGATTAGTTCCAGTCCTTGATCAACCCTGGCCCAGTATTCTGCGGCGTTCTCAGCGTCATGGAATGGATCTGCTTCCTTCATGAAGTCCTTGGCTACGTCATAGTTGTTCTGGTTAATTATCTCTGCCTTATTCTTGAAACCGTGGGGCATTCCTGCAAGGAACCAGGCTTCCGGGCTTCCCATGCCTTCGAAGTAGCCGTAGAAGGCCTCCCGAAAGTGGGGTGACTCAACTAGTTCCAGTGTAGCCGCGTTTTTGTTCGCCTGGAGAATTATTTTAGCCGTGTCGCTTGCTCGCTTCAGATCAGATGAGAATGCCGCACCAAAGTCGACGTCCCGCAAAACCTGAGCTACCTCCTGCGCACCAGCTAGGCCGTCTTTCGTTAGTGGTGAATCGCACCAGCCCTGCATTTTATCGTACTTGTTCAGAAAAGTTCTGCCGTGTCTAATAATATAAATTTTCTTCATTTGGACTACTCCTTTATGATTGCCTCATTTTCTATGATAAAGTAAAGGTAGCAATTTATAAAGAATTATAGCGAATAAAGAGGGAACATCTGATGAACAATCGTAGTACAATCTTGGGATTATTTACTTTGGCTGGCCTGATTCTCGGTTGGTTCTTGCACCAGATTATGGTCTGGACTTTCGTCGGGATGGCAATGGGCTATGTGGTCACTTATTGGATTCCATATTTGGTCCAGCGGAGACGCCAGAATAGAAAGTAATATCAACATTAAAAATTGCGCTTTGTACCTCACGTGTGTTAGACTATTAGTCCGACTTTTCGTGAGGTTTTTTTGTGATTAAATTTTGATTAAAAGGTGTAGGTGTGGTATTATATTATGTAACTTTTTAGGATGGAGTGAGTGAATGGACAAACATGAGTTAGTGAATCAAGCCGCTGAGCAAGCACGTCTCGACCATGTCTTGGCTGAAATAACGCAACAAAAATCCAAGTTGTCTGGCGACATCGCCCGGGTGAAATCAGAGGAGAAGCATCTGAATGAGCACTTCTATGATGACGTCCGGTTGAACTATGGGGATGCATCTGCCACGATGGAGACGGCGCTCTCAATCAGGCAACAGCAACAACTGCTCCAAGAACGGAATAATACATGGCAACACTCAACTCACGAATTGGCCACCCTGCAGCGCTTAGAACAAAAGCCCTATTTTGCACGCGTGGACTTTCATGAGCAGGGTGAACCAAAGGCCGAAACCATCTACATCGGTCTGGGCTCGCTGAGTGACCGTGATGATAATTTCCTCATTTATGATTGGCGAGCACCCATTTCGTCAATCTATTATGACGGTAAGCTGGGTGAGGTAACTTATGAATCACCTGATGGCCCTCAGAAGGTCGACCTGACCCTAAAGCGTCAATTCATCATTGAACAGGGTAAAATCAAGGCAATGTTTGATACCCAGGAAACCATTGGTGATCAGATGCTCCTTGAGGTGTTGAACGAGAAGTCATCGACGCAGATGAAGTCCATCGTGACCACTATTCAAAGGGAGCAGAACAAGATTATTCGGGACACCAAGTCCGACCTGCTTTTTGTTCAAGGTGCAGCTGGCTCAGGTAAAACCAGTGCAATCTTGCAGCGGATAGCCTATTTGCTCTACCGCTACCGTGGTAATTTAACCAGTGACCAGGTAATCATGTTTAGTCCGAACCAATTATTTAACGACTACATCGAGAATGTCCTACCGGAGCTCGGTGAACAGAA
This sequence comes from Amylolactobacillus amylotrophicus DSM 20534, assembly GCF_001434555.1. Lineage (NCBI taxonomy): Bacteria > Bacillati > Bacillota > Bacilli > Lactobacillales > Lactobacillaceae > Amylolactobacillus > Amylolactobacillus amylotrophicus. Next base: position 22,827 of record NZ_AZCV01000008.1, on the reverse strand, counting down.
CATGGTCCAGATGACATACTGGCAATTCCTCTCCAGAAGAATTCCTGGCTTGTCTGTTCAGAATCTGTTTCAGCAGTTTGAAGAGACCCAGACGAATCAACAGTCTAACCTTGAAAAGCTGAAAAATGACGTGCTCTTTTTCAGAGCGACTAAGCGATATGCTAGTCACCTGGAGAAAGCGGGTGTGCAGTTCAAGGACATCTTCTTCAAGAACCAGACTGAGCCCTATTTCAGCAAGGAACAGATTAAGGAAATTTACTACAGCTTTAACGAGAACTACCATTTGCGTAATCGGATTGAGTCAACGAAGGAAGCTCTGCTGAAGTTATTGAACCAACGAGTTGACGCGGAGACGCGCAAACCCTGGGTACAAGACTTGATTGAGCACATGAGTGCAGAGGAATTGCGCGAGCTCTACGACCGGCCCGACCAAGAGTTTGAATCCAGTGCGAAGGAGACAGGCTTTCTCGCCCGCAAAATTGTTTTGCAGCAATTAAAGACAGTTAGTCGGAAGATTCATCACAACCAATTCCTGAATATTCGTGGTCAATACGTGCATTTCCTAAAGCGTGTGCCGCAATTGATTGAGTTGAGCGAATTTGGTTTAACCGAGACTGATTGGGCGGATTCTATTGAGCAGCTGAAGAATGACTTCAGGCAGCGCCAGGTGAAGATGGCTGACGCGTCCGCTTACCTCTACCTGTATGATTTGGTTACGGGACGCCGCGGAGAAACTTCGATGCGTTACGTCTTTATCGATGAGATTCAGGATTACACGCCGTTCCAATTGGCCTACCTCAAGTATAATTTTCCACGCGCCAAGTTCACCATGCTGGGTGATTTGAATCAGGCAATTCTGATCAAAGAGGATAGCAGCTCGCTTCTGAGTGAAATATCAGGCTTGTTTGACGAAGAGAAGACGAAAGTTGTGCAACTAACGACCTCTTACCGTTCCACGGCACAGGTGACGAATTACACGAAGGAAATTCTGAGTTCCGGGCAGCAGATTGAAGCGTTTGACCGAGTGGGACCATTGCCGGTTGTTTACGGGCGTAAAAACGTGACAGAGCTGATCCAGGTCGTCGCAACAATGCTGCAAAAGCCGGAGAACGAAAAGGTGGCCACAGCCATAATCACGAAGACGCTGGAAGAAGCACAACAGGTATTTGAACTGTTGAAAGCAAATGGGCTCAAAACGACTTTGATTGGGTCCCAGAATCAGCGACTCGTTCCCGGAGCCATCGTGGTGCCGGCATACTTGGCCAAAGGATTGGAATTCGATGCGGTCATCATGTGGGATGCCTCGAGCAAGAATTATCAAGGTGACTTTGAACGCCAACTGGTCTACACGATTGCCTCACGGGCAATGCACACGTTGACCATTTTGTATCAGGGAGAATTTAGTCCGCTACTCGCGCACATCTCACCCGATTTATATGAAGTTCGCTAGTGGAATATTTGAGCCTCCAGAAAACTGGAGGCTCTTTTTTATATTGTTTTGGAATATTTTCCCAAGAAAATATGTAAAAAAGTTCACAGAAAGCTCTTGTTTTTATCTCTGAAAGCCCTTACAATAAATTGTGAAAGATGTAGCAAATAATGTTCAAAGGAGATTTTCAGATGAATAAATTTATCGCTATCGTAGGAAGTAATGCCGACAAGTCGACTAACCGGACCTTGCTTCAGTTTATCAAACGTCATTTTGCCGATCAGGCGGAGATTGAACTGGTTGAGATCAAAGACCTACCGGTTTTCGCAAAGAACAGCGAACGCACGATTCCGTTGTATGCAACGCAGTTAGCGAACAAGATCGCAGAGTCTGATGGCGTGATTATCAGCACACCGGAATATGATCACTCCGTCCCCGCCGCATTGTTGAACGCACTGGCCTGGTTGTCCTATGGCGTACATCCATTTGTTAATAAGCCGGTCATGATTACTGGTGCTTCTTATGGCTCACTTGGTTCAAGCCGTGCCCAAGCGCACTTGAGACAAGTACTCGACTCACCGGAGCTGATGGCACGGGTAATGCCTAGTTCAGAATATCTGCTGGGTCATTCACTCGAGGCCTTTGACGATGAAGGGAATCTGAAGGATCCGGAGAAGGTGAAGTTGCTTGAAGGCTTATTTGCCGACTTCGAGGCCTTTGTCAGAATTACCGCCCAACTGAACAACACCCAAACGCAGGATGAGGCCATTGCTAATGATTTCTCGTGGGAAGAAAATAAATAATTGAAATGGAGTCTACCAAAATGAAATTAGTCGGAATCGTCGGCTCTGTGGCCGAACAATCATATAACAAATTATTGATGCGTTTTATCGCTGAGCATTTTAGTAATCTGGTTGACGTCGAGGTGTTAGACATCACCGATGTACCCATGTTTAACCAAAGTAATGACCAATCAAATAGTCCAACAATTCAGTACCTGAACCGGAAAATCATGGCTGCTGACGGTGTAATTATTGCGACACCAGAGCACAACCACACCATCCCAGCAGCGCTCAAGAGTGTCATCGAATGGCTGTCATGTAACCTGCACCCATTTGCAGATAAACCCGTGATGATTGTGGGGGCTTCATACCACAATCAAGGCTCGAGTCGGGCGCAATTGAACCTGCGTCAGATTTTGGAATCACCAGGTGTGAATGCAATTACGATGCCAGGTAACGAGTTCTTACTGGCGAACGTTAAGGAGGCCTTCAATGACGAAGGTAACTTGAAGGACGAACGGACTGTTGAGTTCTTGCGGACGACGTTAACTAAATTCCTCGACTTTGTCCAGGTGATCAACAAGTTAAACGGGCGTGCAGACAATCCTGGCGCTGCAGAGGATATGTGGTCCACTGGCAAATGTGATACCACGATTGATGGCGTTGACATGAAAGCCGAGGACTGGGTGGAGCAGGCAGCGGCCAAAGTTAATGCGGTTGCAGGCAAGACCTATGTGAAGCTCGATCGCGGAATTTTAACGGTGGATCAACTGAACTGGTTCCTGAACTCGATGCCAATCGAACTGACCTATGCAGACGAGAATAACCAATTCATCTACTACAACCGCATGGGCGAGGATCCAAAGGCAATGTTAGCACCAAGACGTCCCGGGCAAGTGGGCGATCCACTAGCCGACGTTCATCCAACGCGGGCACTGAAAGGTGCCGCAAACGTGGTTAACCAACTCAGGACTGGCAAAACCGACTTGGTCAAGATGTCTGTGCCCGGAAATGGCCCAACACGGCACTGGATGCATTACTACAAGGCAATGCATGATGAGGCAGGGAACTACCGGGGAATTAATGAGTGGGTCGTTGATTTGTGGCCAATCGTGAAGTACTACCTAGAGACTACTGGTCAGAAATTAATTCCGGATCCAGATAATCAGGTTAGCGCGGTCACCGGTGCTTCTAGTGCGGGCCCGGTAATTACCACTGTACCCGGACCAAGTGCAGCAAAGGTTGACGATACGAGTGGTGCATCGGCGACAGAGCAGCCTGCCGAAGTAGTGGCACCAAAGGTACCAGCAGTGGACAGTACCTCGGGTGCTTCTGAAAGTTAGCCAGAACTCATTCGTGGGTCATCCATGATATGTGATTAAAAAAAGAGTAGCCAAAATTTTGGCTACTCTTTTGTGGTGAGTTTGGTTCTAATGAGTGGAATCAGGTGATCTACTAGGAGTTTAATACCCTGATTGTTTAAATGGACGCCATCTGACTGCAAGAGGGTCAATGGATTTTGTTGTTGCTGCATTAAGGCAGCAAGGTCCAGAAACGGTAACTGGTAGTGTTTGGCGACATGTTCAGTAACCAACTCGAACTGCAGGATGCGGGTCCACGATTGATCGCGGTCCACGCGCCAATTTGTGAAACTGGGTGAAATTAAGATCACCTTTTTCGCCCCGATTTTTTCAACTAGCATGTTTAAATTGTTATTGTAACGGCCGGCACTCATTGCAAGTGCCAGTCCCGCATCATTGACGCCGAAGTTGACGACGACAACGGTAGGATGTTCTCGGATGACTCTCTTGTTGACATTTGCCAAGGCTTGCTCGGTAGTAGCACCGGCCATTGAGTTATTGATGATTTTATCGGTGGGGAAAGCCTGTCTGAGCTGATTGGTGACCTTATTCGTCATCTGCCCATCTGTAAACCCGCCGAGGATGGAGTCTCCAAAAAGTATAATTTTTGCCATAATTGCCTCTAAATCCTTTTTATATTCTTTATATTAAATTAGAATAGCCGTAAGTACAAATTTAGTTAGGAATCTGTTCATGAGAGTTAAAGATACAATTGACATTCACCACTTCAAGGTGGAACAAGCGGATTTGAACCACCTGGGTATTTTGTTTGGCGGAAAGCTGCTTGCTAAGATTGATAGTTCCTTGGCTGGCTCGGTCAAGAAAATGACGAACGAGCGCGCGGTGACGGGATCGGTCGATAAGGTGCGCTTTATCAAGGCGCTGGCACTCGGTGAAGAGGTCACAATCAAGTCCATGGTGAGCGGGCATTCAGACCGAGTAATCGAGGTACTTGGATTAATCTACAACGGCGAACACGAACTGGCGGCCTACGCTATGCTGACGTTCGTGGTACTAAACAAGCAGGTTAAACTACCAGAACTGGTGCCGGAGACGGAATTTGAGGCAAACCTCATTGCAGGATTTTTGAAACGGGCAGAGCTCAGCCAAGCGCTGCACAACGAAATAAAAACGGAGCTAACTACGAGAGATGAAAGAGATATTTAAGAAGTATTCACGTGCAAGCTGGAGCGCCTTTGCGCAATCAAAAAAGGAGAGTCCCGTCACGGAACGTGATTTGGTGGATCTGACCTCTTTGGGGGATCGGGTCAACCTGCAGGATGTCGACCAAATATACTTACCACTGGTCGATTATCTCCACCTGTTCTACACCAAGAAGAAGGAGCTGGAGGAGAAACGCGCGCACTTCCTGCAGACGGAGCAGGTCAAGATACCGTTTATCATTGGAATCTCGGGTAGCGTGGCAGTCGGTAAGAGTACGAGTGCGAGGTTGATCACCTTGATGCTTAAACGCCTTTACCCCGAGCTGCAGGCTCAACTAATTACAACGGACGGCTTCCTCTACAGTACGGCGGAGTTAAATAGACGTAATTTGTTAGAACGAAAAGGGTTCCCCGATAGTTACAACATGAACCTGTTGTACGATTTCTTAAATGACGTCTCTAGTGGTAAGCCTGATGTGACATACCCTATCTATTCGCACAACATCTACGACATCGTGCCGGGAGAGTATGGACATGTGACACAGCCGGATATTCTGATCGTCGAGGGAATTAACGTGCTCCAACTACCGGCGAATCAGGAGCTATATATTAGTGATTTCTTTGATTTCTCGCTCTATCTAGATGCGGATGAGGACCAGATTGAGGAGTGGTACCTCAGCCGATTTAAACGCATCCTTGAGTTGGCGCAGAATGATCCGGAGAACTATTACTATAAATACGCGCACCGCTCGATGGATGATGCAATTCAGATGGCTAAGGATGTGTGGCAGGAGGTTAATCTCACGAATTTACGCGAGTATATTGCGCCGACGAAGCCGCGAGCCAACCTGATTTTGCATAAAACCAAGCACCATTTAATCGACTCTGTTTGGTTACGAAAGTATTAATAGGTAGTTTTTATTGAATGTTGCGTCAAAAGTCGCTATTATTAATAGAGTTATTGTTAGGATTATTGTGGAGAACGGAGTAGCCTTTTGACTAATTTATTTGAAAACATTGAAAATATCGCTGCCGACAAGATTATTGTGCTTGATTACGGTAGTCAATATAACCAATTGATTACACGCCGCATCCGCGATTTGGGCGTTTATTCTGAGTTATTCCCAAACACGATTACAGCTGATGAGGTTAAACACATCGCGCCTAAAGGTATCATCCTTTCTGGTGGACCCAATAGTGTATACGACGATGGGGCATTTACGATTGACCAAGAAATTTTCAACCTGGGAATCCCAGTGTTGGGCATTTGTTATGGGATGCAACTGATTACTTATACAAATGGCGGAACTGTCGAGGCTTCGACGGAGCGGGAGTATGGTAAGGCAGACATCGAAGTGACCGATGCAGACTCTGAGCTCTTCTCTGGCCTACCAAAGAACCAGTTCGTCTGGATGAGTCATGGTGACAAGGTGACGAAGATACCTGATGGGTTCGTTACTGTGGTTGAGAGTGCCAACACACCTTTTGCAGCAATCGAGAACCGCGAACGTAGAATTTACGGTATTCAATTCCATACTGAGGTGCGCAACACTGAATATGGCATGGACATCTTGAAGAACTTCACGTTCAACATTTCAGGTGCTGAAGCTAACTGGACGATGGATGATTTCATCGAACTACAAATCAACAAGATTCGTGAGACCGTTGGTGACAAAAAAGTGTTGCTTGGTCTTTCGGGTGGTGTTGACTCATCAGTTGTCGGTGTGCTTTTGCATAAGGCAATTGGCGACCAATTGACCTCAATCTTTGTTGACCATGGCTTGCTCAGAAAGAATGAAGCTGACCAAGTTATGGAAAGTCTAGAAGGCAAGTTCGGCTTGAACATCATCAAGGTTGATGCTCAGAAGCGTTTCTTGGATAAACTTGCTGGTGTGAGTGATCCAGAAGCCAAGAGAAAGATTATCGGTAAGGAATTCATCGAGGTCTTCGACGATGAGGCAACGAAGCTGAATGGCATCGATTTCTTGGCCCAGGGAACCTTGTATACGGATATCATTGAGTCAGGAACCAGTACCGCAGCAACTATCAAGTCACACCATAACGTGGGTGGCCTACCTGAGGACATGCAATTTAAGTTAATTGAGCCACTGAATACTTTGTTCAAGGACGAGGTGCGTGAACTTGGCGAGCGTATGGGGATGCCACATGATTTGGTTTGGCGTCAGCCATTCCCCGGACCAGGACTGGGTATCCGCGTCATCGGCGAGGTGACTGAGGATAAACTCGAAATCGTACGTGATTCTGATTTGATTCTACGTGAGGAAATCAAGAACGCGGGGCTTGAGAGCGAGGTATGGCAATACTTTACTGTCTTACCAGGCATTAGAAGTGTCGGCGTGATGGGTGACGGTCGGACATACGATTACACAATCGGTATCCGTGCTGTGACATCCGTTGATGGAATGACCGCCGACTTTGCACAGATTCCGTGGGATGTGTTGCAGAAGATTTCGGTGCGCATCGTTAATGAGGTCGCACACGTTAATCGCGTAGTGTACGATATCACGAGTAAGCCACCGGCAACGATTGAGTGGGAGTAGTTGTAGGAGAGCTAGAAATCCTCTTATACCAAGGGTTTCTGGCTCTTCTTATCTTTTTACTGCACTTTTATTGCACTTTTTTCATTTCTTTGTTTCGCAAGTAGTCTACAGTAAATTGATTCTTTGGTGAAGTATCATAATTTTGTTTTGCTTCTTTAAAGGAAATGGCTCCATTTAATTTGTTAGCTACCTCGAAATTACTGTTAGGATAAAGATGTCCATACGTTCCTAAAGTCGTCTCAATATCTTCGTGTCCTAGACGATCTTTAATGATAAGTGGATTTTCTCCCATACTGATTAACAAGGAAGCATGAGAATGCCGTAACCCATGGATTCTGATTCGATGGATACCAGCCAGCTTAGCATAGCGTTCAATAGCATATGATAGTGTATGTTTTTGGGTAGGAATACCGTTATAGCTCATTACAAAGTCTGTCTGAATTAGATTTTGTTGTACTTCCTTCCATTCGGATAAATAAGTTAATGTGCATTTATCTAATACAATATGACGAACGCTCGCCTTTGTTTTTGGTTCAACAAATCTATAATTCGATTGATTCTTGTAATAGAGTGTTTTGTTGATGGTTAGTACTCCTGAGTCAAAATCAATATCTTCCCATTGAATGGCAGTAGCTTCACCAATTCGCATTCCAGTCATAAATAAAAACCACAGAGAGATAAATAAAAAGTGTTGATAGTAATCTTCTTTGTAAATTAGAGAGATTACTTTTTCAAATTCTTCTTTTGTCCAAAATTCAATTTTAGACTTTTGCTTTTTCACATTGCCAATAATCTTAGATGGATTTGTGGTGGTTATCCCAAGGACAATTGCTCGATCCATAGCAACTGAAAATAGTCCTTGAACAGCTCTTACATAAGAAGACTTACACTTCTTTGATAATTTTAGTTGCCAATTTTGCACATCAATAGGCTCAATATCGGAAACAGCCATTTTATCAAAATAAGAGAAATGCTTCTTAATAGTTGGTAAGCGATTTTCATATGTTCTGAGCTTTACCTGTGTCTTATACCATGGAAGGAAAATTTCAAAGATATAATGTTTAAACGTCATTTTATCCTTATTCTCACTTAATTCTTCTGGTTTCATCAATAGCAGTTTCGAATATTCTTCTCTTGCTTCTTTTTTAGTAGTGAATCCACTACGATATTTTTGAATTTTTTTCCCTTTAGAATCATAACCTAGATTTGCACGAAAATAATAGGTTCCATTCTTTGCTTTTTTTATTGGGTCTTTAACCATAGTTTTTACTCCTTACTGTGCAAAAACTACTCAGACCTGTTTTCATTTGAAAACCGAATTCCTAGAATTTCTTCAACAGCTTCACGAGGGACTCTATCTAGCTTTCGAGATTGATAGTAGATATGCCCTTTTGTAATCATCAATTCTTTTGCTTTTTTTATGATGTCTGCTGAAAAAGAAGTTCCATATCCTAGCTCAACTAAATCCTTTTTTGTGACCGTTATCATTATTACTCCTTTCCCAATTATAGGCTAGGAAAACTCCAATATTCACCTATAATTATATCAAATAGTTTTATAATAATACACTGACAAGAGAAGAATATCTTAGCAATCGAACAGCTCTAGCAAAGCTCACAGGAATTTCACTTCTGCATGGTTCTCATGTAGCCGTACCCATTGCCTGTGACGCTTCTAACGCTCGGACTATGGCTATACGGGAGTATCATTATCACGATAAGAAAGTCATGGCAGCAATCCTGCTAAAGATTACTTTCGAATTACTAACATGAATCGCTCACTAATTTTGTAGGTCATGGCGTGTTAGTTCATCAGCTCTTTTCTTACCGAAACGTATTCGATTGCCTTTATTTGGTTGTCAAAGAACGTTTGGCTTGTTAGCCTATCAAAACCTACTGAACACACAATATGCTTTGATGGAATAACAAACCTCCCAAATTGGGAAGCGTGGATACGATTCGACACGCTTCCACGAAAAAATGGGACTATTTAATTTCGAACGATAAAATCTTAGAGATGAGTTTCGTTTCCATTCTGCCACGTAGGGTTTCATCAATAACCATATGAGAATTTCCATATTCGTCTGTCATGCGACGTAATGAACGTTTTGAGGTATACCCTCGATAATGTTTAACAATCTGATTAATTGCTTCCACGTCGCCATCTGTCGCCTTTACAATGAGGGGGAAGGGAACCCTTGGATAGGCTGTTTTCATTCTTTACACTCCTTCATGAATTCTTTAATCATGGCTAGTCCACTTATTCGATGACGATAAACAGTCGAACGATTCAAATTTAGTAACTCCGCAATCTCCACATCACTCATATCCATAAAGTAATGAAGTAAAATAATGTTCCGTTTTTTCTCTGAAAGATGACGCAGGGCTTCACTTAATAAATCACTTTCAACATTGATTCTTAATCCAAATAATTTAAATAGTTGGAAATCAGTGACGTACGTATCAACAGTAGAAAAAGAGTTGACAAGGTAGTTATCTATATCAGAAAACGAGACTTCTTTTGCTGATAGTCTGTCTAGATGTTTGAAGTAATCTTTTCGTTCATCTTCAATAACTTGTTTGCAGATATAGTCAAACTGATTTTCTATGGTTTCTTGAAAAGAAGATGGTTTCATGCTTTTCACCCCCTTTCTGTCGTGAAAGGGAGTGGCATGTGCTTCTTTATCTCCCTTCATACTAAGCCCCGACACGAAAGGGGGATTTGTTGCATAAATGAAGAGAAATCCTAAAAGATATTTATTAAGTGACCAAAAAAGCACATAAACAGATTGTTTTCTCTGTTCATATGCTTTGATTTTTCTATCTATGTAATCTGCAAAACCACATTGATGGTCATATCTATCCAGTACAGGTGGATAAGTTTTTTTGATAAGAACTTAATTAAGAGAACTAGATGACAGATTATCTTTCTCATGGCGACTTTTCCCTCCATTAAGTCGCCAATTTTATCTACTTTCTAGGAGTATGACTAAATTTTATAAAGTTGTATAGGTAAATAAAATCAGCGACCTTTCTATTTGAAATTGGATTCATCGCATTAATAAATTCCACAGTGTTCTATAGGAACTCATAAACTATATAACATGTTTTTCTATACCTGTTTATAGTTATATAGGAACAGTAAAATGTATAGAGGTGATTTAGTATGCGTAAAAAAGAAGATAAATACGATTTTAGAGCCGTTGGTTTAGCGATTAAAGAGGCTCGAATGAAACGGGGTCTCACTCGTGAACAAGTGGGAACAATGATTGAAATTGACCCACGTTATTTAACAAATATAGAAAACAAAGGACAACACCCAAGTACACAAGTGCTGTATGATCTTGTATCATTACTCCATGTATCTATTGATGAATTTTTCTTACCTACAGATAATTTGATTAAAAGCACTCGAAGGTTACAGGTAGAAAAATACATGGATAGCTTTACAGACAAAGAACTATCCTTAATGGAAGCACTAGCAAAAGGTATCAATGAAGCAAGAAATATTGAAGGCTAGTCAGTAAAATTCAGATAAACAAAAAGAGCCGATAAGATGAGAGTTTCATTTCTCAAATTATCGGCTCTGCGTCTTGGCGTCTGGCTCTTTGATTGTTATTATATTCATTTTTTGAACATTAATTAAAGTTTCGTTCTTACATTTGGGGCAGTATAAAGGGAAATTTTTAAGTATAGTATCCACTCGTATTCGTAGTCTTGTTTTATTTCCACAAATAGGACACAATATCCACTTGTAGTTTATAATAACAATCTCCTCCTTTCCACTTTAGGGAGCGTCAATAATTTTGTGTAAATGATTCTTCCCTACTGCAGATTGTTTCTAATTCTCAATCAGTTGGCTTAGCATTTGTTCAAGTTCGCCTTCGGCCTGTTGAAAGCCTTTATGACTGCGACCTAGGAATTTTTGGTTGTAAGTATCAAAAGACGAGACTAAGAAACGTTCCATCGACTCTTCGTTTTGGAACTGTTCCTTGCGGTGGCTGTATTTCTTGATTTGCTTATTAAAGGATTCAATCAAGTTCGTAGAATAAATACTCTTGCGTATGGCCAAGGGGAAATCATAGAAAGTGAGCAAGTGATCGTTCGAAAGAATCGATTCAACCACTTTTGGATAGCTGGTTTTCCATTTTTCCGCAAAAGCACCACGTGCTTCCAACGCCACCTCTTTAGATGAGGCTTGATACACCATTTTAAAATCATCACAGACTTCCTTACGATCATCGACACGCACTTTGTGACTGATATTACGGGAAACGTGTACACAACAATGTTGAAAACGAGCTTTGGGATAGAACCGACTAATCGCTCCTACCATCCCCTTTAAGCCATCCGTGATGAACAGGAGGACATTTTTCAAACCGCGCTCTTGAAGGTCCAATAAAATTTCCTCCCAAATCGTGATGGATTCAGTCGGTGCAATCGCATAGCTCAATACTTCCTTTGATCCGTCCGGGCGAATGCCAACTGCGATATGAATAGCTTCCTTGGCGACGGTTTTCCGCTTTAACGGAATATACGTTGCGTCCATATAAATAGCAGCATAACGGTCATGAAGCTCCCGCCCTTTAAACGCCGTTACCTCTTCTGTAAATGATTTTGTTATATTGGACATGGTTTGGGGCGTGTAGTAATGCCCATACATTTTCTCAATCAAGTCTGCGATTTCCGACATGGTAATACCTTTTCGGAAGAGGTGAATGACGGTCTCCTCTAACGTGTCATTCGTCCGTCTATAAGCAGGAACAGTCTGTTGCTTGAACTCACCATTGCGGTCGCGCGGAATCTGGAGATGAAGTTCCCCATACTCGGTCTTGACCGTACGGTCATAGGAGCCGTTACGAGAATTACCCGTGTTAAAACCAATGCGATCATACTTTTCGTAATCTAGGAAAGCCGTTAACTCCGTTTTGAGAAGCGTATTGACTGCTTTCTCCAAATGGACACGGAATAATTCATTCAAATCGCCTTTGTTCGCTAGAGTCTTTAGAATTTCTGTAGTAAAATCGTTCATAGGGAAGTCCTCTCTTCTGTGAATGTGTTGTGGTAACTCTATTCTACAGAAGGGACTTCCTTTTTTCTATTTACACAAAATATTTTACACTCTCCCACTTTAATTCAAATCTATATTAAAGAATATTTCATCTTATTTAATAAGAAACCATATTTATATAACAACATAAAACGCACTAAGTTATTTTATTGAACATATATCTTACTTTATCTATCCGACTATTTAGACGACGGGTCTGGCAAACAGGTTCGCCAGTGGTAACCTGATATCCTTTTAGCTCTGCTAAACAAACACTAAGCCCATTTGTAAAAAAAGTTAAATCATTGCGATAATCTTGAATACATCGAGCAGGAATTTCTCCAATAATAATGACCTCATTATTTTTCAGTTGAGTATTTACGATATTTGCACAATATTTGGGAGCATCGTTATATGCCCGTGAAAGATATTCCTGTGGTGCATAAACTTTAAAACTAAGATATGGCTCTAACAATTCTGTTCCAGCTTTTCTAAAGGCTTGCTCCAGTACAATAGGAGTAAGCATCCGAAAATCTGCTGGAGTACTAACAGGGCTATAGTATAAACCGTACTTAAAACAGATTTTACAATCCGTCACATTCCAACCATATAATCCTTGTTCGCAACCATAGCGTATCCCTTCCATAACTGCATTTTGAAATGATTGATTTAAGTATCCAAGAGAAACCGAGCTCTCATACTGCATTCCACTTCCCAACGGAAGCGGTGATACAGATAAACCAATGGAAGCCCAGAAAGGATTTGGCGGCACTTCGATGTGAATGGTATATTCTGCATTTTTTAACGGTCTCTCCATATAAATGACTGTAGGCTCTTTTAGTTCTATCTCCACATGATACTTTTCTTGCAACAGTGCACTAATCACTTCCATTTGTACTTTCCCTAAGAAAGAAAGTATAATTTCATGTGTCGTAGAATCCACGTAATATCGTAGAAGCGGATCACTATCTGAGATTTCCAAAAGGGCATCAAGCAACATTTCTCTCTGTTCAGGTTTACTCGGTTCAACAGTTGTTTGTAGTAGAGGGTGCGGATTTTCAATCTTTTTTCTCTGTGGCAATAGTTTTGTATCTCCAAGAACACTATTTAACTTCAAAAACTCATTTTGCAAAATAACAATTTCTCCAGAATAAGCTCTATCAATCTTACATAATTCACCATTTATTGAAGTATACATTTCTGTAACTTTTATTTTTTCTTTTTCTGATACTCTAACCGAATCTCGTAAATGTAGTACTCCACTATAAAGGCGTATATATGCAAGACGTTGTCTTTTTTTTGTATATTCAATTTTGAAAACATTTCCGCAAAGTTCAGACGGACCTCGATGTGTTGATGAATAAAATTTATTAGTAATAACTTCTATAAGGTTATCAATCCCTATATTACTTTTTGCACTTCCATGATAAAGAGGGAACAGAGAACAATTCTGAAATCTTATGCTTTCCTCTTGTTCGAGTTCCAATGCTTCTAATGATTTACCGGACATATATTTCTCTAAAAGGTCATCGTTTCCCTCTATTACCGTATCCCATTGTTCAGATTCGGTAAAGTTCGTCACACACATATTAGGATACAGTTCTACCTTCTGTTTGATTACAATTTCGGCAGAAAGTTTCTCTTTAATATCCTGATAAACCGTTGATAAATCAATTCCATTTTGGTCAATCTTATTGATAAAAAAGATTGTGGGAATCCCCATTTTCCTAAGTGCATGAAATAATATACGAGTTTGTGCTTGTACGCCATCTTTTGCAGAAATCAGTAGAATTGCCCCATCTAAAACTGATAATGAACGATATACTTCTGCTAAGAAATCCATATGTCCTGGCGTGTCTATGATGTTCACCTTCGTATTTTCCCACTGAAAAGAGGTTATTCCTGTCTGAATTGTAATTCCTCTCTGACGTTCTAAAAGCGTATTATCCGTCCTCGTTGTACCTTTGTCCACGCTTCCTAATTCTGTAATCGCTCCACTGTTATATAATAAGCTTTCTGTTAAGGTAGTTTTTCCTGCATCAACATGAGCTAAAACTCCAATATTAATAATTTTCATGTGATTTTCCTCCATTCAAAAACCCAAAAGGGCATAAAAATCCCAGTGATAAATACTTTTATCACTGGGATTTTTATGCATAACCATAGGTATACAAAGCATACAGATATTCTCTGGATACTTTAGAATCACATGATAAAGGTATTCTTAAACTGGGTACAAAAAACTAAGCCCTCCTAAAAAAGGACATCTAATTATTTGTTCCCGCTATCAAATTGACAGTTTATTTAAGAATACCTTGCCGCATATTTATTAACTCCTTTTAAATAGTCACTTAAATAATAGCACGTAAGAGCATATTTGTAAAGGAATCTCCAATTTTTTATCAAAAAGAGTACATGATTACAAAGTATCTGTAATCATGTACCAATATTTGTTATTTTACAATCTTCCAATTATCTTGTTTTTCTAATATCAACTCAAATTGCGAGATTTGGGTTGCCTTTGTTTCTTGATCTAAATATTTCACAGCGACATTCACGATTACTTGGTTATCTTTTCTGGTAAAGATAGGATTCACCAATTCCTCGAAAACATATTCCTTGTTAATCATAGGTAACACATGATTACTTACATAGTAAGTCAATTCTTTTTCTGTGGCGGTAGGATAGAGCTGGAAGAACGTTTCTAAAAAGCTAGTGATTTCGTCCATCGTTTCTGTATCTACTGTATGGTCACTTTCTAGCTGTTTGGGTTGGTAGTCCGATTTTTGAGGTTTCTTACTCATTGTCGGATTTTTGATAATAACCATATTATCTGATTCATCTATATGGACAACCACATGAAAGCTAGACGATATAGTTTCCTTGTCTTTGTCTTCGGTAATAACTTGTTCAACAGAAAACAGTACCTCAAAGGTGTTCTCATTCACTTGAGAAACCTGCCACACCTGTATATCGTTCACACTAGAACTAGTAGGAATATCCTTACGAATCATTTCTTCATTTAATACCTGCAATTCTTCCGTCAAATAATGGGTCAATTTTTCATTTCGTTTATCAATGGCTTCTTGGGATTGTTGCCACGAAAAGTAGTCTTTCGCAAAGGATTTCACAAAACTTTCTACTTGGTTGGTATCGACAATCTGCTGTTTAATGATTTCTGTTTCACGGACAGTATGAGTGTCAATGGCAGTAAAATTTTTATAGATTCCAAATCCGACACTACCAATCAATAAAACCCATAAAACAAAGGTTAATTTCTTATGCGTGCCAACTTTAATCATCGGAACTTTTCTTTGCTTGCTCGGTTTTTTAGATTTCTTTGGTTTCTCCTTCTTTTCTTTTCGCTCGATTTTTATAATCATTTGATTCATTCCTTTCTTAGTTATGAATAACACGTCTAGCCCCAATCAGATGGTCTTGCCAATAACGACTGCTTAAGTCGCCATAACCGATTGGGTCGCCTGCATGATAAAAGCGATTTCCCTCTAAATATATCGCCACATGAGTCACATATGTGCCTGCATTATAGGTTGAATGAAAGAAGATAAGGTCGCCTGCTTGGGCTTCTTCCATAGAGATTTCTTGCGTAGCGTCATACTGATCTTGGGCGACACGAGGGAGAGAAATGCCAGCTTTGTCATACACCCATTGTATTAAGCCACTACAATCAAAAGAGGTGGTAGGCGACGCCCCTCCAAAGACATAGGGAAACCCTTCGTATTTCAAGGCTTCGTCCATAATGACTTGCACGGTTTCATCATCAAATTCTGTTGGGGAAGTGTCGGTTAGGTATTGTGAAACCAACTGAACATAAAACTGATTTCCATAGTTATATCGCCAACCACCATTCACAGGTATGGCTATGGGATTGGGATAGTCTGCTTTTTGACCACCCGACTTCTCTTTAGAAAACTGTTCGGCTAATTCATAGGTATATTTTTTCCCATGACTCCTCACATAATTTAAAAAGCCACCGCCATAATTATAAGATTGGATAACAGAATCTATATCCACTCCTTGTTGTTCTGCACTGGTTAATAATTCACTGAAATATTTAACCCCTTGTTTGATGGACTCTTCGGTACTCAAACTGTTGGGCGGTAAACCCAAAGATTCGGAACTTTGCATAACATCTTCTGCTGTACCGCCCGATTCCACTTGCATAATGGCTAAGATATAAGAAACATAGTCTTCAATCCCATATTCCTTACCATATTTTTCAATCAACGGACGGTGTGCCAACACTTCTGGTGAAACGGTCACACCGCCTTGTGAAATAGAAGAATCCTTGTTGTTTTCGCCACTGTCCGTATCATCTGCAAAGAAAATGACTAGGAATAATAAGAGAAAAAAGAAGAGAGAGAAGACCACACTACAAATCACTGTTATTTTTAGCTTCATGTTTGTTGTCCTCGCTTATCCGTTCTTTTATTTAGCTTCCTCTGATTGAATTGCTTCGGTGGTGTCTTTTGTTTTTGCTCTTTTTTCAATGGTCGCTGATGATTTTCACGTTTAGTGTTTTGTGACAAAACAGGCGTGACGGTTTGCTGACGCTTGCGAACATGCTGCTGGTTATTCTGAACAGGAGATGATGGGTTTTCTTTTCGTCTTTTTTCTTTTGCTTTATCCAGCTCCAAACGCTTTTGAGCAATGTTCTTTCGTTTTTGCTCCTGCTGGTTCATACGCTGTTGTTTGCGTTGAGCTTTGGTATCTGCCATAGATTGTTTAAAGTCTGTTACATTATGAGTGACATTCTCTTTTCCTTGATGAAGGGCATATTTGACATGGGTTGGTGTCGCCTGTATCTGTTGTTTAGCCTGCTTTCTTTTATTGACTAGACGATTTTTCGTGTCCAATACATGGGCTGTCTTTTCACCTAATCGTTGCCCGATACCGCCTTGTTGCTTTTTCACATTGGAAAGTGCTGTTTCTTTCTTTGGTGTAGTCCGTTCATTTTGACGAGTATGGTTAGCTTTATTGGTTTGATTCTGCTTTGTTGTCATTGTCTTTTGCTTCGTTGACCCTGCTTTTCCACGAAAAATCTTACTCATACTGCGTTGAAATCTTCTGGTTTGTCGATTCATCATTTGACGAGGTCTGCGAAACACTTGTCTGCCCATGTTTTGAGAGTCGTTGCTTTGTAAAGAGAATAGGCTCATTAAATCGCCCAGTTTAAAATAAATCCCTGCAAAGGTCACAATTTGTAAAAACATAATCATGAAAAAGGGAGAACTTGCTGACAGCGAATAAAGCATAGTGGAAATACTAAAGGCAACGGTAATAATCAAGGTAATACCAGCCCTTGTCATAATCACATTAAATAACTTGGTAATGGCATGCCTGCCCATGCCATCAAAACTCGGCAACATACTTAATAGGAAACTGATTGGCAAAAACATAGCGAAAATAATAAATAGCACTTGCGAAAAAATCATGATTCCTGTTAGAAGGAAAACAAAAATCGAGATACCAATATTGAATACAAACAAAAAGAAGACTGTTCCTAATCGGGAAATGGTCTTCGGGAGTGTTAAATAGGTATTGTCATGATCTTCAATTTCTTCAATCACTACATTTTCTCTATCTTCACCATTGTTTGTATCTGGACTGGTAGCCAATAACTTTTCCACACGGTCTTCACCTAAGGTTTCTATATCGGTTGAGCCATATTGAAGTAATAACCACGGTTGCTTGACTTGAACAGAAAATAGGCTATCACGTATCATATCCACACTGTCTTTGCCTTGACTATCCGTATCGGGAAGGACAATCTTTGTCCCAATATCTAAACTGGCAGTGCTCACATCTTTGGAAAAATCATTGATTTTCGCAATATAATCGGGAGCATACGCAATAAAGGAAGCTGATAGAATAAACACCACCACAAAATTTAACACAGCTCGTATAGCTTTGGTCGTTTCTCGTTTCACCAGTCCTGTATAGGCAACGTAGATTCCAACAATCAGAATAAAAAGAAGAAGGAAGCCGACATAAAAACCCGAACTGGAAAAGCCATTCGGTGTAATCCCTGCAATGGTCTGCATGTTCTCACCAATCGCTTGAGACGTTTGACTAATGAAATCCAAGGCGTAGGCTTCTTTGACCAAATAGCCTGTGGCGTTGGAAAGATAAAGAGAAATCGTCCAAATGAAATTGGTAATGGCATACAGTCCATACATCACTGATTGCCCTATGCCGTCACTCCAATTCCACGGCAGCCAGCCCCAGCTATTGTCCACATAATAATCAAGCTGATAATGATTTAAACCATACTTGGAATACTCGTTGCTTGTATCAATGGTTTCATCAACTAAGCCTGTTGCTTGTACTGCATTGCCCAGCGTGCCTAATAAAAGTAAAATAACGCCCACACAAAGGAGCGTTATCCAACTATAGTGAAGAAATTTCTTTTGTTTTTGTGTCATTTTTCCCCCTCATTTCGCACAGGCGGTCTGGTATCAAAGGCATGAAGCAACTCTTCAAAAATCGGGTGAAACTGCATAACCCCTACACGACCATAGATGTCTGAAACTAAACATTGTCCATTTTCTAATTCACGTAAGCGTTTCTGATTGTTTTCATCTTCCTTGTCCACGCCAAAAAATTCTAAGGTCTTTTTGATTTCCACTAGGTCAGTGGAACGAAAGGCGAATTTCAAGCCAATATTATTCTTCATCTTTTCATCTAGTAAATCGTCGGCGTTTTGAGTAACGAAATAGACCCCTGCATTCATGGCACGCCCTGCCCGAACTAAACGCATAGATAGAGCTTTTCCTTGTGCCACTTGTAAAAAACTCCAAGCTTCATCAAGGTCAACAATTTTAAAAATGGAACGGTCAGAGTGGATAAAGTCTAAAGCAAAGGTACTAATGACAATCAGCATTGCCACACTTAATAATTCCATGGTGGTGTATTCTTCAAAAGAGCTATTGGAATCGGGTAAGACCAAATCTGCCACTTGAATAATATTGAGTTGTTTTTCCAAGCTAATGGATTGGGTGACATTGCCATCACTGAATAACAGATGGGCAAAATCATAATCGACAAAGCTTTCGATATGGTCAGCAATACTATTGCTGATGGGTGTATCTTCTTTTCGCAATT
Source organism: Amylolactobacillus amylotrophicus DSM 20534 (assembly GCF_001434555.1). NCBI lineage: Bacteria > Bacillati > Bacillota > Bacilli > Lactobacillales > Lactobacillaceae > Amylolactobacillus > Amylolactobacillus amylotrophicus. The sequence goes on along the minus strand of NZ_AZCV01000008.1, from coordinate 3,357 downwards.
CATCAATCACCAATAACAACCCTCGTTGTTCGCTTTGAGTGACACTCCGAATCGCTTTACGCAGGACAGGAAACTTCTCGCTATCTCGGCTGGAAATGCCTGTTAAGAACGTGAGAATATCAATGGCTAGGCTTTCTGAATCTTTCGGGAGTTTTAAGATCACATAAGGGTCAAGTAACCCTTTATTGTCGTTCTCACTCGTGAGATTAACGATATTGATTTCATGGGCAATATCAGGTAAGGTTTCTTTCCATTTGCCACGTTCAGCTTTTGGGTCTACAATGATTGCCTGTCCGCCAAAGAGTACCGAATAATAGACCAGCATATTGTTAGAGAATGATTTTCCGCCACCTAATGAACCAATAAAAGCAGACGCTAACGCATTCGTCACAGAGCCTTTAATTCCTTGACTTGCAAGGCTGGGTTGGAGATAAATATTTCTGCCTGTATCGAGATTGTAACCGACGTAAATACCAGAATTTTCACCAAGCATTTGTGTAGCTCCGAAACCAAGACCAGCCAAAAAATCCGACGTGACATATTGAATATAGTCATTGATATATCGCTTGCTTGAGGGAATAAATTCATTATGCAAGCCTAGCATATCGCCAAAAGGTCGTACTAATTTGATAGACAAATCATCATAAAAATCTTTTACTTCATCACAACGTTGTTTCAACTCGTCCAGATTTTTTGCCGATACCCGTACCACATAGCTTAGTTTGTACATGGATTCTTTGGTTTGGTCTAGGTTGGTTTCTAATTCGTCGACAGATTCTAAAGCGTCCACCACATTGGTACTGGTTTCATTGTCGCTTTCCCATGCGTGACTATCCAAGTCTTTCAATTCTTTCTTTTTGTTGCGAACGGTAGACAGAGCTTTTTTATTAGCAACAATTTCAACATTCATGCTGGTATCAATCGGGAAAGTGAACTGTTGTTGCTGGTAATAAAAAATCTCACTATTGGGGAAATCCAATTCGCCGACGATACTGTTAATCGTAAAATACGCCACATAAGTGGTAGTATCTTCCTGTTCCATCCGTAAGTAGCGTTGCTTTTCTTCGATTAAACAGCGAGTGGGTTTAATAATATCGTATTTCTTTACCAACACTTTTTTATCTTCATATCGTTTGGGTAAATGGTAGTCGTAGTCATCAAAAGGAATCCCTGTTTGACCGTAAAGGTGGGCAATGATATACCCAAAATCATCTTTCCCCAATGGGCGAATGTGAAAGCGTCTGGATAATTTACTTTCTAATAACTGTTCCATTTTAGAAAAGCGTTCGATTTCTGACATAGGCATAGAAACAAAATCGCCCATCAACTTGTGATTCACGCCATGAAAGAATTCCGCAAATGCTTTTTGAATGTCTTTGCCAATATTTTTGACCGATACTTCCTGTTCATTCAGCAAGAGTTTAAAACCAATAAAAAAGCGATAGTCCACTTGATTGTCACCAATCATAGAAACTAACGCTTCGGTCTGTTCATCTATTTTTTCGTAAGCTATCTCTTTTAATCGTCCAGTGATTTCTTTTTTCGATTGTTCCTGTGTCGCTCGAATACTTGATTCGGTTGCTAGTTGCAGGGCATGAATCTTACCATCACGATTTTGGGCAATCAATTGACGGAAATTATCATGAACTTGAACTTTTTCATCGGAACTTAAAAAACTGTAATTATAGGGAATTAATTCATAATAAGCAAATACTTCGCCATCATGATTAAATACGAGATTATCTTCGATATATTTAATGGGGTGTGCCATTTAATTGTTCACTCCTTACAATCGTGATTGATTCATTCATTTTTTCTTTATTTAATCGTATTTGTTTGCCAGCATAGGTTATTTTAGGGCGTAGAGCATAGGTAATAATAGATTTTAAAAATCCATAGGGTTTCTTCCCGTCAAAGGTTTTTTGACACATGAACCAAGTGAGGACAACGGGAATCCCTAAGTATTTGAGTAGTGCTCCGTCAATCAAGGAAAGTGGTGGTAAACTGCCAAAGATTATAACGACAAACAAAGAAACGATAAACCATGTCATTTGTGTAAAGGTTATGGGAAAAGGGAGTTGTAAATCATTAATTGCATAAATCACTTTTTCTACTGACCAAATACTGGTGTAACTTCTTATTTTTTTCATGTCTTCACGTCCTTTCCGTAAAAATAGAAAAAGAGCAATCAAAATAGGTGATTGCTCTATAAAATAATAATTATTTTGTGACTTTTAATTGTTGAAAAATAGTTATTCTGAGTAAATCATCTAAAAGACAGCAGGTATGAAGTAATACCCAATTTAATCTACTGTATTCTGTATAGTCAAAATGAAAGTGTTTCATAAATTTTTGAGCGAATTTTTCTGCTTTTTCGTTAAAACCTTTGAAATCACCATGTCCGATTTTATTTCTCATTTGTCTTAATAATTTTGCTACTTCACTCGAAACCTCTCCATATTTCTTATCAAGATAAGGTATTAGTAATTTGTCAATTTCATTTGTATTCTGATTTGGTTTTAATAATACAAGTTCTAACAAAGTAAAAGTCTTTAAATAATGATTTTGATTATAACTATTATCACTATATATCCCGTTCATAATATAATCTAATTTGTAATAATCGTTTTCCGATTTTAGTATAGAATCAATTCGGTTGCCCATTTTTTTAAGTTCCGTAATGTAGTCGTCTGTAGTCCTGCACCCTTTAAAGTTTGAATCAATTCTAAAACTTAGATTTGATAATATCCTAGTATGCTCTTTAGGATTCATATTACTTGTATAAATGCAGTTCATATGAATACCATTTTGTATATCATGATTTACAAAGTTACTAAAATACATCACTTTTTCAGCGTAATCCTCTTCACAAAAACGACCATCAAAGCAATTGCTTGTCCAATCAAAAAAAGGCATATCCTGATATTCATAGTCAAAGAATAGACATATCATATTATCAACAAGGCATTGAAGACATGACTCAATAGAATCTAAATTATATTTTGTATAGTCTTCAACATTGGCGTGAACGATTTCTTTCAAATAAGATATAGAATATTCTGTTTGAAATGTTTTACCATACCTTTTCAAATTATCTGCCATGTCAACTTTTTGTTGTCGAATTTCTTGTAACATGTCTTCTATAATGCTTTCCTTCCAGTCATCAGAAACATTAGATATATATAGTTTCAATTTATCTGACAATTTTATTTTTGTTATTTTCCCATAAACATCTATTATTACCAATTGAACAATCCTCCTCCCCTCCTTAAAGTCAAGTCCATAAAATTGTGTAAAATACAGTACACTGTTTTAAAGCTTTAACCTATAGGTTAAAATTGAATATATTTTCTGGTA
>NZ_AZCV01000007.1:0-53779 GCF_001434555.1 Amylolactobacillus amylotrophicus DSM 20534 | reverse complement strand
CAATTTTTATCTTGAGATATTCTTCAAATAGCTCTTAGTTTTATTGTTTATTCACGAATTGACTTCGCTTAAATCTTTAGGGGTTTAACCCCCCGCACACTTAAATCGAAACTTTGTTCAGTTTTCAAAGGTCTACTGTGTCGCCATTGACGACTTATAAATGTTACCACTTAGTAAATAATTTGACAAGTAATTTGTTTAAATTATTTCAACCAGAAAATTGCTAACTGGTCAGGCAACATGAAATATATTACCTGACGAAAAATGCTTTTGCAAGTGAAATTTTGATTTTTCTCAAAAGAAAAACAACCTGCGCTATATCACCGCGACAGGCTGTTCATGTGTTGCTTATTAATCTACTTTCTCAATCTTGCTGATATTACCCATATATGGCCGTAACACCTCAGGGATAGTGACACTTCCATCCTCATTTTGATAGTTCTCAAGAATTGCAGCCACCGTCCTACCAACAGCCAGGCCAGAGCCATTCAAAGTATGCACGAACTCCAACTTGCCGTCGTCATTACGATACCTAATCTGCGCACGCCTTGCTTGGAAATCTGTACAGTTTGAGCAACTGGAAATTTCACGGTACGTATTCTGGGCTGGAATCCAAACTTCTAAATCATACGTCTTAGCCGATGTGAAACTGGCATCCCCAGTTGACAAGGCAATAACATGATATGGCAATCCCAATTTCTGCAGCAGATCTTCTGCATCTTTAGTGAGCTTCTCCAGCTCATTCCAAGAATCTTCTGGCTTAGTAAACTTAACCATCTCAACCTTATTGAACTGATGCAAACGAATGAGTCCGCGCGTATCTCGACCTGCACTACCAGCCTCCGAGCGAAAAGCAGGCGAGAGTGCGGTGAAGTTAACTGGTAATTTCTCCGTTGGGATAATTTCGCCCCGATAGTAGTTTACCAGCGGTACCTCGGCCGTTGGGATTAAGGTCAGTGGGTTATCCTCATCAATGATTGTGTATACATCTTCAGTGAACTTAGGAAATTGGCCAGTGCCAATCATTGATTGTTCGTTCACCAGGTACGGGGTGATAATTTCTTCGTAGCCTTCTGCAACATGTTTATCAAGGAAAAAGTTGTAGACAGCGCGCTCCAAACGAGCACCAAGACCCTTGTAGTATAGAAATCTGCTTCCCGATACCTTCGCACCGCGTTCAAAGTCCAGGATACCTAAATCTTCCCCAATCTCCCAGTGAGACTTTGGCTCAAACGTGAACTCAGTCTTTTGTCCCCACTGCCGCAACTCTTGATTTGCAGATTCGTCTGCACCCACCGGCACAGAATCATCCGGAAAGTTCGGTAAACGGAGCAAAATATCCGTCTGCTTAGCGGTTAGCTCTTGCTCCTTCACATCAAGTTCCTTAATTTGCTGACCCACCGCACGCATTTCCGCAATAACGGCACCGGCATCTTCGTGATTTCTCTTCTGAACTGCAATCTGGTCTGAAACTTCATTTCGTCTGTTTCGTAGTTGCTCGTTCTCGAGCAGGACTTCGCGTCGCTCATTGTCAATCGCCAATAGCGTATCAATCTCTTCCGGTTTAACACCTCTTGTTGCTAGTTTTTCCTTCGCCCACTCAGTATTATTTCTAATTTTTTTGATGTCTAGCATTATGGTTCCTCCTTGTTAATTGCAAAATAAAAAGACTAATAATCCCTATAGGGACGAATTAGTCTTAGATTCGCGGTACCACCCTAGTTCAACTCAAATATGAGTCACACTCAAGATTGGATAACGGCCAATAGCCGTGTAGCATTACCTACCCACATTAGAAATTTGGAACGACCTCTACTCATTCACACCACTCATGAGCTCTCTGAATCAGTCTGGAATTTCGTGTTTTCAAAATTATACCATCTTTTTTTAGTAAGTTAAAGGTTCTTTGAAGCCGGTCACTGCCCGGTTAGTTTATGGCGCCACGTTCTAAAAATAAGAATGGTGAGCAACCCAAAAGTCACATCGGTCAACGGGTCATCTACATGCGTGATAATCGCATTTGGAGCTTTAGGCTGAAATTCCTCCCTACGAGAAATTGTGGTCGCAATCACGTCCGTTGTCTCGTCAATATCCATGAATTTCTGTAACTCAACAAAGCGGATACTCTGAAGGAAATTATACATATCATCGTATGCTGCCGTATTGACCGGAGCATTAATCGCCACTTTCACGGTCGTATTGACTTTCACAAAGACGCTCATTCGCCGTAAAATCTGGTAGAAACCGTACTTGACCACATTGAGTTTATCCAGCTCAAATTCATTTTTATCCCGCACCAATTGGTCGAATGATTGATCAACGATCTCTTTCAAATTCTTCTGTTCATCGATCGCGTAGAAACTTTCATTGCCGAAGAAGTCATCGATGACAACCTGATACAGTTCCTTGAAGGTAATTACCCCAATTACGACCTGCGCTAAATTTAACTTGAATTGTTTCTTTTCGAGAATTGACATGTTGAATTGATCTAACAACTCAGGCGGCAACAGATTGATGAAGTCATCAACGAAATCATAAATATTGCTGTTGTAATGTTTGATTGATTTCAGGAGAAAATCAATTGGTTGAATGGTCTCGTACTTGAAGGGAAGACCATTCAAAATCAGATAGAGTGACGCAGATTCGGTGAGCTCGACTAACGGCGGATGGTCTTTTAACAGATCATTATCCGTCTCATCTAAGAAACGTTTAATAGTGGACGGAAAAGGAAAACGCAGTAGTCTGAGTGTTTCATTGTCCTCCACCAGATGACCACCCAAAATCCGCTCCAATGCAACAGCCACATAATATCTGAATAGTTCAGATGTTGCATGATTTGTTTCTTCGAAACCAAAGTCCCGCATAATTTGTTTGAAAAGTCGGTCAACGGTGTCGTGGTTGATGAGGATGAATGGCCAGGTAATACCGTTTGTGCCAATCCATAAGAGATTGGTCACTGCCAGTCTAATTAAGACCTCATCGCCCGTAAAGCCAATTTGATCGTAGACCATCCGCACGCCGTACTGTTTAAGGTGCTGGCGTAGAGGCTTAAAGTGGCGCATCGCCGTAGCCTTACTAATATCATTCTGCTTCAGAAATTCATCTAGTGAAGTATGCTCATCCTTCAAACTGATTTTAATAAACTTATAGCTGTACGAATTAGTCATTAAGTAGAATCGATACAGGTCGGCCTCGTAATTGAATATTTCACTTTCCTTCGGATCATCCTCTACGAAAATATTCTTGAAATCCTCAATTATTTGCAAGTATGTGTTATAGACAGAGCCGTATGTCTTACCCGTAATCTTCGCAATCTCACGCAGATTTACCGCAGTATAATCACGTTCGAAAGTATCGCGTAACGGTTGATCCTGATTTTTAAAAATGTAGACTCGCTCCAAGTATGACTTGATAATCGAGAAAAGAGTAAAACGCTCTTGTTCAGCACTAGTTAAAAATACCTCAGTCGCTAAATCCATCTTCTGACTCCATCTTTTGTAATTACAGCTCTACACCCCAGACCCCTGTTTAATATTTCTATCATAATTATATGCTAATTTTTATAAAATACAATATATTTCGTAAAACGTACAGCTAATCTAGTTGAGCTTCAGGCGATAGTAATCCTCTTGATAGTCCGCAAATTGGTACATCACCGAGTAATCGACCTGATATTTATATTCAAAATGAAACTTCAATAAGAGATTTTTCGATGCCTTGTTATCCGGATAAACGCCAGCCCAAAGCTCAGTCAGGTGGAGTTCGTCCCGGGCAAAGTCAATAATTAGCGGCAGTACTTCACTCATGATGTGTTGACCCCAATATGCCTGATCCAACATGAGACCCAACTCCTTGGTCGCCAGTAACCCCGATTCCTGCTCCTCACCCCGATTACTGAGCTCCACAACGCCAATCACTTCATCAGTCTCTTTTAGGACCACAGCGAAGCTCAACGGCCGGGCCATATACTGTGCAATGGCCTGCTTTGCCTGATACTTATCTTTAATATTAGAAAAACCCGCTGTACGCTTGTACACCGGATTTTGCCCCCATTTAAAAATCTGTGTCACGTCAGATTCAACAAATTTACGTAAATATGTTCGTTTGGTTTCTAATTTCACGACCAAATTGTCACTTTCCAATTAACTTGAACAGCCACTTTCCACCATAGAGCATCCCCATGCTGTAAGCTAGAATCGTCCATGGCTTCAGTAAGAGAATAATCCACAGAAAACGTGAAAATTTCATTTTTGTCAGCCCGGCTATCATACAAAGTATATCATCTGGTGCCAAGGGCAGCACAATACATAAGGCAAAAAAGATATCGAATTTCTTCTGATCCTTCGTTCTGGCCTCGTATTTGTTGTAGGTATTCTCCGAGACAATGTGGAGAATGAATGGCTTACCATAGTAACGCGCAAGATAGAAATTGATAATCGAACCAATCACGATACCGACATAATTATAAACAAATCCCCAAATAGGGCCGAAGAACAGCACGCCACCGACCAGACTAATACCACCAGGAATGATTGGAATGACCACCTGAACTATTTGAATAATTACGAAGATAATTGGGCCCAGAATTTGTTTATCAGCTAAATAGCCCCGCATCTTGGCCTGTGACTCAAATATTCCGAGGCGCCACCAATAGATTGTCAACAACACCAGAACCACGAAGCTCACAATGGTTACGATATTGATTATCCTGCGGGATGTTTTCGGGGACATGGACATTTCTTCACCTAGCTTTCGTCTACCATATTACATTATCATAGCTGTATTCAGCACAAATTAGAACTTACATTTTTGTCATCAAAAAAGGCCGAGTCACCTCAGCCTGATATTTAATAGTATTCTGTTAGATTATAGTCCGAATATGCCACGGAAAAGAAATGCGGCACAAACGGCTGCCAAAATCGGGGCAATCACGGGAATCAAAGCATAGTCCCATTGTGAATCACCCTTGTTCTTCAACGGTAGGATGGCGTGTAAAATCCGCGGACCCAAATCACGCGCCGGATTCAATGCCGGACCAGTTGGGCCACCCATCGAGGCCACAAGGGCCATGACTAAGAAACCGAGCCCAATGTGGGCCACCTCAAGATCTGCTTTGCCGTTGAACGCGTTGTGCGTCAGTGCTAACGCACCGAAGAAAAGCACGAAACTACCGAAGAATTCGCTGACGAAGCCGTTGAGCTTACTTCCCGTATTTTCAATAGTTGAGAATGTACCCAAGATAGCAGTCGGATTAGTTGTCTTGTCATAATATGGCTTGTGCATTGCCACAACCACCAATTGGCCGGCCATGGCTCCTAAAAATTCCACGACAATAAACAACAAGGCCTTGCCCCATGCTAGTGAACCTACCGAAGCCATGCCGATGACAAACGCCGGATTGATGTAGTTACCGGAGACAGAGCCTATCATGAGTGCCGGAATCATCACACCCATTCCGTATCCAATGGCGATAATGAGCCATGAGCCGTGGTGCCCCTTTGTGCCTTCCAGTTCAACATTTGCCACGGAGCCGTTCCCCAAAAGCACCATGAATGCTGTCCCAATAAATTCTGCAATAAGTTGTGTTGCTAGTGAATATTCCATCTTCTTCCCCCAAAAAATTGATGTTAGATCAAACATTTACTTTAAGGTAAATGTATGCTCTCACCATGATATCAGAAAAAGCACGATTAGTGATTCTATTTTAAAATTTTCTTGGTAAATTGTTGAATTCTCGGGGAATCACTAGCAAAAAACTCGTCTGGTGTGCCGTCGAAGAGCACCTGACCGTCCTCAAAGAAAATAATGCGGTCGGCAGCTTCTCGGGCGAAGTTCAGGTTATGCGTGACGATGATTTGCGAATTCTGCTTGCTTGCCAGCTCACCAATCACATTTAAAACCTCGTTCTCTAGCTCGGGGTCAAGCGCGCTTGTGGGCTCGTCGAAGAATAAGAATTTGGGGTGCATGGCCATCGCACGGGCAATGGCCACACGCTGTTGTTGTCCGCCTGATAGTTGGGCTGGGTAGCTATCGGCTTTAGCGGCCAAGCCCACCTTGGTTAAGGATTTGCGTGCCTCCTGCTCCACCGTTTTACGATCCCGCTTTTGGACATGTACGGGCCCTTCCATTACGTTCTCTAGTACCGTTAGATGCGGGAAAAGATTGAAATTCTGAAAGACCATCCCAAAGTTTTGCCGGAAACGGTTGAGAAACTTCTTGGGGTATTTTTTCGGGAAGGTGAGCTCCTGTCCGTTGAAACTGATCACGCCTGATGTGGGAATATTCAACAGGTTGAGGGTGCGGAGCAGCGTGCTTTTCCCGGCGCCGCTAGGCCCAACAATTGCCGTAGTTTCCTGTTCTTTGAAGGCGATTGAAAGATCCTCAATCACAGAATGGTTCTGATAGCTTACATTAATGTTCTTCAATTCCAGCATACTATTCCTCCCGTATAAATCGTGATGCATGTTTCTCTAAGTACTGTTGCAAGAACGTCAACAACGTTGAGAGCACCAGGTAGTATAGCGCAACCACGCTGTACATCAATAGTGGCTCAAACGTTCTAGCTGCAATTCTTTGCGATGTCATGAACATTTCGAGCAACGTAATGCTAGATGCTAATGAAGTGTCCTTAACCAGGCTAATTAACGAGTTTGAGAGCGGTGGCAATGCAACACGAAGCGCTTGTGGTGCGATAATCCGCCGCAGCACCATCCACCGGGACATACCGAGACTCGTGGCAGCATCCCATTGGCCCACATCAATGGAGAGGATTGCGGAGCGAATGGCCTCCGATGCATACGCTCCTGTATTGAGCGATAGGGCAATCACCGAGGCAGTCCACGCATCGAGCCGAATACCAACTGATGGGAGACCGAAATAAATAATAAACAGTTGGACTAATAGCGGCGTACCACGAAAGATCCAGACATAGAGTCCGAAGAGTTGCTTAATCACCTTCACGTGCGACAGCCGCACCACAGCCGTCAGGATGGCAATTATTAGGCCGAAGATAAATGCGATAATCGTTAGGGGAATAGTGACCATCACGGCAGATTCTAGTAGCGGTAAGATTGAATCAAAAACGATATTTTTCATATTAATTCTTCGTGATGTCCTTTCCGAAATAGCGCTCAGAGATTTTGATTAATTCACCGTTTGCCCGGAGCTTATTCAACGCTTGGTCCACCTTTTGTTTCAGCGACTGTTGATTACGGTGAATCAAGGCCGCAGTTGGTACACTGTCCGCCGCCTTTTTCACAATCTTCAATGGGGCATTTGGCTTATGTTTGAGGTAATCGTAGAATACGACGTCATCGTTTAAGGTGGCATCGGCGCGCCCCTCAATGATGAGGTCCGCTCCCTTAGTAAACGCATCCGTGTTGACGATTTTCGCTCCATATTTCTCAGCCAGCGCGCCGTAATTGCTGGTTAACGACTGGGCGCTTCTCTTACCCCGCAAGTCATTGAACGACGTGATATTTGAATTGTTTTTGTGCACAATGAGGGAAGCATGCGAGTAACTATACGGTGTCGATAATAAGAACTTCGCCTTCCGCTCGGGTGTGATTCCCACCTGATTAAAGACGATGTCGGTCTTGCCAGCATTAAACGCCGCAATCATGGAATCCCAAGGAGCGTCAATGAACTGTACTTTCATCCCAAGCTCCTTGAAAACGGCTTTGGCCACGTCAACATCAAACCCAACGAGTTGATTATCCTTATTATAGTAAGAGAACGGCTCGTAGGTCCCCTCGGTCCCAATGCGAATCACGTTCGTATCTGTAGTGCTCGCGGTTGAGGCGTTTTCTTGCGTATTCTTCACCCAGGCAAAAACCAGGTAGGCAGTCAGCAAGACTACACCCAAAATTTGTAGAATTCTTTTAAAAATTTTCATAAATCCCCATCCAAGAGTCAAAAAGAAGAAACTCTTTGTCGTAATTTGTATAATAGTAATATATAAGCAATAGTATTCAATTTATAGCTAACTGGTAGTCAAGTCAAATAAATTTCATTGTAGCCAATTCAATTTCTAATCGGTGTTGGTTTCAGTGAAGCAGGAGGAAAACATGAGTAAAAAAGTATTGGTACCCAATTTCATGCCGGAAGCAGCAATTGAGATACTCACTAACAACCACTTTGAGGTCGTTAGGGGTAGGATGGCCAGCACCACATCCTTAATCGAGGAGGCTAAAGGCGTAGACGCCATCATTTTGAACACGACGCCCGTAGACGCCACAGTCTTTGCAGCTCTGCCTACGCTGAAACTGGTCGCACGCTTTGGCGTTGGGTATGACAACATTGACCTGGACGCAGCCACGAAAGCTGGCGTCACCGTCACGAACACGCCAGGTGCAAACGCGACGAGCGTTGCCGAGCTAACTCTCACCTTGATTTTAAACCTACTAACACTCACACCACGCTATAATCAGGCGCTGAAGTCACAGGATAATTCGTTGATCGCAGATGCTCCATTTGGCCTAGAACTGGCGCACAAAACCGTTGGTTTAATCGGTTACGGGCACATTGCCCAGGAAGTCGAGGAGAGACTTCATGCCTTCAATGCCAAAATTCTGATTGCTAACCGAACGAAGCGGGAATTCAAGTATGGTGAATACGTCTCACTAACGAGACTAGTCGCCGAGAGCGATATCATTAGCATCCACGTCCCAGACACACCAGATACCCACCAGCTAGTAAATGCCGACTTGCTCAAACAAATGAAACCGACGGCATATATTGTCAATACTGCACGTGGTGGCGTCATCGACGAATCTGCCTTAGTCAAGGCCCTTCAATCGGGCGAAATAGCGGGTGCCGGCCTTGATGTTTTCGCAACAGAGCCACTTCCACTCGCGAGTCAGCTCCGTGATTTACCAAACACCATCATCACACCGCATATCGGTGCCAGGACCACAGAGGCCGCAATGAACATGGCCACAATGGCCGTGGAGGAGGTCATTCGGGTCCTCAGTGGACGAAAACCAACGGCCCAAGTCAATTAATTTGTGGTAACCTGATAAACAATTCTTTCTGGGTTTGTAATCGCGGGGAGAATCAGCTCACCGACCTCGTGGAATCCGGCCCGAATGATTGTCTTTTGCATGGCGAAATTCCGGGGATGTGTATCAATTCTCAGATCATAGATCCCCCGTTTCTGGGCATTCTCAATGATTGCTTGCAAGAACTTGGTCCCAATACCCTGCCCGGCAAAAGTCGAGCTGACAGCGAACCGGTGCACTATGAGATAGTGTTCATTCTTTTGGAACCGCTCGTCGTCATAGAGCGGATTCTGCACAGCACTAACTGCGGCAGTCGCCACCAAGGTCTTTCCTGAGAAAAAGCCGTAGCTTTGCCCCAGTGCGAAGTCATGCTCTAAATCTGACATGCTCGGGTAAGGGCCCTCCTGCCATTGCGGTATGTTACGTTCCTGTAGAATTGTTTTCGCCTGATTCAGCAATCCTAGTTGCTGCTCCAGCTCGTCTTCATGTACTTTTCTCAATTCAAATCGGCGCGAATTAATCATGCTTATTCTATTCTCCTCCATCATAAAACATGTTTGTATGTTTAATTGTTTTTTAGTCCAGAAGTCACCCGGTAGAGGCTCGTATGGAAATAATTGATTATCTTAAAGCAGTAAACGGTACCAGTGCAAATTATTATACTCTGTGGCCGGTCAAAAAGCCGCGGGCAATTGTCCAAATCATCACCGGGATGTCTGATTATATCGACCGTTACGACCATTTCGCCCACTTCCTGAACCAACAAAACATTCTGGTGATTGGCCATGACCACTTCGGTAAGGGTAAGGCCGTTCTCAAGCGGAATGATCTGGGCAACATTATTCCACAGACACAAATAAGTACACCAACACCTGAAATTGTCACACGCAGTAAAAACGTGAGCCTAGCTTGCCGTCAGTTTTATCCCGAGATCCCCCTGATTATCCTCGGTCGTTCACTCGGCTCCATCGTGGTTACCGAACTACTGCAAGAGGACCATGAGCTCTAACAGGCGGCAATCTTAATTGGAATTATTAACCTTCCCTCTGTGGCAAAGCTATTTGCACCTGCAATCAAGTCATTTCAACCACTTGAGAGTACCAGACTAACCCGCGAATTGAATCAAAAAGCAAACAACGTATTCAACCAGGATTTCCAATCCGGAGAGAAGTTTGGCTGGGTCACAAACAACCCAATGGTTAGAAAGCAGCTAGAACTAGAACCACTGGTGGGCTATGATTACACCCTCGCTAGCTGGCAACTGATTGCACAACTGGCGCTAACCACGACTTCTGACGACTGGTTGGCTGGTTTACCGGCAGATTATCGCCTTCTCATAATGAGTGGCTCACTTGACCCAGCAGGTGGTTATGGTCTACGCTTGTCCAAGTTAACCACTGCAATCAGCACACGTAATCTGCTTAATGTAGAAACCAAATTGTGCTACAGAATGCAGCACGAGCTGCTTTTTGACCGACAGAATGAAGCAGTATTTCAATAGATTTTAAAATTTATCAACAGGAGTATTAGTAATGATTACAGTTAAAAAAGAGCTGGTATTCGATCCAGATAGAAACCTCGCCTTCGACTTGTACCTACCAGAACACGAAAATGGCAAAATATTGGTCTTCTGGCACGGTGGTGGTTGGTTCCGCGGCGATAAATCTAGCGCACAACCAATTGGGGAGATTGCCGCAAATAATGGTTTTAAAGTACTAATTCCCAATTACAGACTGGCACCGAGACATACCTTTCCAAGCGCGCATGAAGACAGTGCCAGGCTCATCAAATGGTTGCTGCAGAGCGATTATTACGCTGCAGAGGATCAAATAGTCCAGATTGGCGCGAGTGTTGGTGGCACCATGGCCCTAGTCCTCTCCATGAAGTACGGCTTCAAGACAGTCACCTGGTCGGCACCACTCAACTTCTCCCGTTGGCTACACGAGCATGAAGACGTGCACGCCGCGGTCGATGCCAAAAACGAGTTAGGTTTAGAAGATCCAACAGATATTCACGCCTCATTCTACAAGTACTTCGTTGAAACATATCTCGGTCCGGAGGCGACAGACATTGAGCGCAATCAGCTAAACGTCGAAGCAACCTACAACGGTAAGATTGGGCCAATCCTGCTCTATAACTCGACCAATGAATTAGTGCCTTTGCAGGATACACTGAATTTCGTCAGCTTACTTGCGCACGATGATTTACCCGTTACACTCCACACCGTGGCCGGTAGTGGCCACGCAATGGACTATAGTGAGAATGTCCTCAGTGCCAGCTTACAATTTTTAGCAGATTAATCAGCATAACGAATTACCACAGCAACATCTAACATCTTAGAGGTTGCTGTTTTTTCCCAATATTGCGCTGTTCAAAGATAACTCAGGCGTTAGGTTTGATACCTATCATTTTTTATGAAACAATGTTATTAGGAATTTTAAATGCATAAATGGCATTTTTTTTGTTGCCATTTCATGTGAACCAATAAGGGAGATGAATTATGAGCTACAACAAGCATAGAAAAGCCGTGCTAAAGGAACTGGAAACGAACCAGACCAGCGGGCTGACGAACGAGCAGGTTAAGTCGCGGCAGGAACAATTTGGGCCGAATACATTCAAGAGTGAGGAGAAGGTGAAGCCGCTCAGCGTCTTTTTGCATACCCTAAGAGAGCCGATTGTCATCGTGCTCTGGATTGCCATCGCGCTCTCCATCGCCAGTGCATTCTATGATATCTACGTAAATCACGACATGGAACACGCGATGAGCGCGGTCTACGAGACTGTGGCGATTCTCGCGATTATCTTAATTAATTCGTTAGTCACTTTCTACCAGACACTCCAAGCGAAGAAATCGCTCGATAGTCTGAAAAAGATGGTCGACCACCATGCGCTCGTCCTTCGTGAGGGCGACTGGTCCCACGTGAACGTGCTAGACCTCGTACCAGGTGATATTGTGAAGTTTAAAATGGGCGACTTCATTGAGGCTGACTTGCGCATTCTCTCAGCCAATGAGCTTTCGTTAAATGAATCACACCTCACCGGTGAGTCCGACCCGATTAATAAAACTACCGCAGCATTACCGGATGAGACCGGTCTGGGAGACCAAACCAACATGGCCTTCTCCGGCTCGACCGTGATGAACGGTAGCGGACTGGGTGTCGTCGTGCAGACAGGAATGGCAACGGAGCTCGGCAAGATTGCAGGCATGCTGCAGGAAACGCCAATTGCCCCAACCCCAATTGAGAAAACCATCAAAAACCTCACGAGAACGTTAATGTATGTGGCGGCGGGCATTGTCGCAGTAGTACTAATCTACGGTATTGCAAAGGAGTACATGAACTACGGTGCCGTGACGATTGAGGCAGTGATGGCAAACATCAGCTCGGCCATTGCCGTGGCCGTGGCCTCAATTCCGGATGCCATGCCGGTGGTCCTCTCAATCGTGTTGACCATTGGTGCCGGCATCATGGCCCGTAACAACGGTCTAATAAAGTCTTTGAATAGCGTGGAAACGCTTGGCGCTACAACATTCATTGCGTCTGATAAGACGGGAACGCTGACCAAGAACGAGATGACCGTGACCAACTTCTTCGCTAACGGCCATACTTTTGAGGTTTCTGGACAAGGTTACGAGCCCCACGGTGAAGTGACCCTGGTCGATGGTGTGGAGGAAGCAGCCGAGTTACTGCCGTTATATGAGAGATTCATCACCTCTGCCCTCCTAAACAACGAGGCCGCTATTCAACAAAGTCCAGACGATGGAGCATACTACCCGCTGGGTAACCCTACCGACGTGTCTTTGGTTGTCTTGGGCGCAAAAATCGGTCAGAACCATGCCGCCTTAATTTCGCAGCCCGCACCGGACTACAACATAATTCGTGTGCTGCCCTTCGACAGCACACGCAAGATGATGAGTATGGTGGTTCAAAAGGACGATGATTTTTACGTGTACACGAAGGGTGCACCCGATGTGCTGTTTCAAAAGGCCAGCGCAGCCCTCATTAAGGATCAGCTCGTTGATTTTGCCGAAGCTGCCACAATTTTCGACGAAAAACTCAATGAATTCGCCGACCAAGCGCTACGGACGATAGCTGTAGCGGAGCGCCAAGTTCCTGAGGATTTAGCGCGCAACGGGAGTGTCGCAGAACTCGAAACCGAATTCACTATCCTGGGACTTGCTGGCATCATTGATCCACCACGACCAGAGGTTAAGGCATCAATTAAGAAACTCCACCGTGCTGGCGTGGCAGTCGTGATGATTACCGGGGACCACGCGGCCACAGCGAATGCCATTGCCCTTCGCCTAGGAATCATCAATGCTAAATCCGCGCCGGCAATTACCGGTGCGGAGCTCAAAGCGATGTCGGATGAGGAATTGCTGCAAAGAGTTGAGCACACGCGGGTCTATGCTCGGGTCACACCAAGAGACAAGCAGCGCATCATTTCGGCCCTCCAGCAAAACAGCGAGGTGGTGGCAATGACCGGTGATGGGGTCAATGATGCACCCGCACTCAAGACCGCCGATATCGGCATTGCGATGGGCATCAACGGGACGGAGGTCACGAAAGATTCCGCAGACCTCATCCTGCTTGATGACAAGTTCACCACCATTGAGAAGTCCGTGGAAGCTGGCCGGCAAATATTCGGCAACATTAGAAACTTCATTAGACAAGAGCTCGTCACAAATGTCAGTGAGGTTCTATCGCTCCTGCTCGTCACGTTCTTCGTTACCAGACCGATCGGTCAGGTATCAGAGCTCACCCCATCCCTGACGGCCGTCATGGTCCTCTGGGTCAACATGATCAGTGATTCACTGCCATCGTTCTCGCTCGGCTTTGATAATGCAGAGAAGGATATCATGCTGCAAAAGCCGCGCAATATGCAAGAACCAATTCTGAACAAACGCATGCTTGAACGCGTGGCATTACGTGGCTTTACCATGGGCCTCATGGTCTTCTTTGCCTTCATCTGGGCGGCGAAAAACGGCTTTTCACCAGCCCAAGCACAGACCACGGCGTTCCTAATGCTCGTCTTTGGGCAACTCTGGCACATCTTTGATGCACGCAGCGAGCGGACAATCTTCGCCCGCAACCCGTTCAGCAACAAGGTGCTT
The DNA here is from genome assembly GCF_001434555.1 of Amylolactobacillus amylotrophicus DSM 20534. NCBI lineage: Bacteria > Bacillati > Bacillota > Bacilli > Lactobacillales > Lactobacillaceae > Amylolactobacillus > Amylolactobacillus amylotrophicus. The sequence goes on along the minus strand of NZ_AZCV01000007.1, from coordinate 39,667 downwards.
TTATTGACGGTGGCCTTCGCGGGCATCTCTTCAGTACTCGTAACTTACCTACCACTTTTCCACAAAGTCATGGGTACAGCCCAGTTACCAGAGCTGGTCATTCTCGCATTACTTTTCATCTCAGCAATACCAACATTCTTGATTTCCGGTATTAAGGAAATGATTTACCGCCGCCAATGTACCGCTGTCAAGAATAAGCTACAAAACGAAGAGGATTAACTCTCTGAGTAGGTGAGGCTAACTGCCAACCTACTTTTTTTGTGCCCGGAAGTTAACTATTAAAAGCACTTCCATTATGATACAATCAGCTCAAACATGGAGGTATAAAATGGATTATTCGATTGAACTGAGGAATATTGGCAAGATCTTCGATGAGAAGGTTGTGCTACGCAACTTGAGTTTTGCCGTACAACCGGGCAAGATCATTGGCTACATTGGTCCAAATGGTGCCGGCAAGAGTACCACTATCAAGCTCATCATGGGCTTAATCGAGCCCGATACGGGCGAAATCTATATCAATGGTGAGTTGATTCATGCCGGTGACCAGGAATACAAGAAACATATCGGCTATGTCCCCGAGGCATCAGATGTGTTTGAAGTTCTGACCGCGGTCGAGTACATCACCTTCATCGCCGAACTATATGGTATCGACGCGACGGAGGCAGAAATGAAGACGCGCCAATTACTAGATGTGCTCGGCCTAAGCGCGAGCGCTGACAAACGTCTCGCGACATTCTCAAAGGGCATGCGCCAAATCGTGTTGTTGATTGGTGCACTGATCCATAACCCTGACATTATTTTCCTCGATGAACCTCTAAACGGGATCGACGCTAACACTGTCCTAGTAATTGAAGAAATCCTCGGCAAGTTACGAGACGAGGGTAAGACCATCTTCTATTCATCCCACATTATGGACGTCGTTCAGCGTCTTAGTGACCAAATCCTAATGCTAAACAACGGGGCAATTGCCGCGAACGGTACCTACCAGGAGCTAGTGAATAACGATCAGAATGCCTCCCTGCAAAGCCTGTTCAATGATCTCACCGGCTTCCAAGAACACGGCGAAAAAGCTACAGAATTCGTCAACATCGTGACAGGAGGTGCCCCAGATGCGGCAACTGTTTCAGAGGAATAAAGTCATTGAGCCAAAGGCCTACAAGTTACCAGTATTCGTCAAGGTGCTTGACCGTTTTCAATCAATTTTCACCAACAATGGCGTTAATTATCCAGAACTCCGACTAATCATCAAGACGAAATTACTGATGGATACCCGGATTGACTCAAACAGAGGCGATGGCTTTAACAACAAGCAAAAAGATGGGCGCAATAAGTACCTCCAGTCGATCTGGCTGAACTTGTTCATGGGCTTATTCATGACCGTGTTATTATTCATGCCCGTACCCGCGTTCTCCCGTTACGGGCTGATCTTCTTAGCGGGCTTCTTCATGCTTTTAATGTCGCTGCTCCAATCCTTCTCAGGCTTATTGTTAAACCCAAAGGATCGGGAGATTATGGGCACACGGGGCGTCGATGACCGCACGCTAAATATCAGTCGCTTCACCTATATCTCCTACTACGTCCTCCTTACTTTCTTCAGTCTCCTTGGGCCAGCCATCATCGCAAGTATCATTAATGATGGTCCACTGACTGGGCTAGTCTTTTTGGTGATGGCACTGCTCATTGGCCTGACCACCCTCTTCATGGCGATGCTCCTGTACCTCGTAATTCTAAAGACCTTTAGTGGTGAACGTCTAAAGAACATGCTGAACTCACTGCAGATCTTCATGGTCATCCTGACGGTTGCCATCTTCTACATCCCGCAATTCATGAACTACGACAAATTAGATTTTCTACCGAACACGTTCCAATGGTTCTACACCTTCACTTTCCCCGTCTGGTTTGCCGCTCCTGTCACACTCATGACGTTCAACGGCGCTACCGTTAACCTGATTGTCTTGACCGTCCTCTCTTTTGTCCTCACTTGGGTGATGTTCATCCTCTACCGCAATAACTCAGGTAAGTTCGAGCTATATTTAGCTAAACTCAGTTCGAATGAGGGTTCTGTCAACAAAAACGGTTGGTGGTTCAAACTTGCCACCAAGCTTGCCGCTAAAAGTCCCAAGGAACGAACTTATTTCAAACTGGCCTGGCGCATCATGCAAAACGAGCGCGAGTTTAAGTTGAAAACATACCCGATGTTTGGGATGGGCTTCTTGATTATTGCGATCATGGTTGTTAGCTCAACCAGAAGCATCATGGAGAGCATGAAGATCTCACTATTCAGCGCTGCCGGCTTTGACTTCATGCAAGATTACGGTATCTTCTCCTTCCTGAGTTTCTCAACAATCTTCGGGGCACAAATGATTGGCATAATGCTTGATCAAAGTACCCAGGCTAATGGCTTTACCATTCTGAATGCCATCCCAAATTCAGATACCAACTTGTACCGCCGAGCAACACTGAAGGCCGTCATCATGCGTTTCATCCTGCCCATCAGCTTGATGAGCGATGCTGTCGCCATCTTCCTCGTCAAACCAAAGTATTATTTAATGCTACTGGCGGGCCCTGCGCTCAGCATCCTGCTCTTTCTATGTGTCGCTAGCATATTTATGCGCAAGGTGCCATTCAACGAATTACCGACACCAAGTAAGGGTTCAGTCAACAGTGCTAAAGGAGCAATTGCAACCGTCCTGATGATTTGGCTAGCGATGGCACTCGCTGCAGGTGCTTACTTCTGGGTCTGGGGTGGCGTCATCATCGTGATTGCTAGTCTGTTGGTATCATATCTGCTGTTGTACCACGTCAAAACCAAGCAAGAACATTTCTACGTCCAATAGTTAGCGCACCAAAAAAAAGAGTTAACCCGGTAGTGAATTACCAAGGTTAACTCTTTTTTTATTGTGTAAATTCGATTTAATTAGTCTCGTATTTGGTCTCTAATTGGGCCATGAACCAACCGAGGGCGGCGCCCGCCAGCAACATTAAAATGGCAATCAAAACGTAACTCACGGTGTAATGCGCATCAAACGGGATAATCATCACCGTTGAGGCTGCCACCACGCCTAGAATGAAGTGGAACATGCTGGCATATGCCTTGGCAAAAATCAGCGAGATGAGTTTGGCCAAGAGCACGAGGCTCAAAACACCCCCAAGTGCTAGAGGAACCACGACTGCAAGGTCGAAGCTCTTGATGCCATCGGCCATATCCTTATACATGCCCATATAAATCAGGAAGTTGGATGGTGAGAGACCTGGCACAATCACCCCTAGACCAATTAGGAAGCCGCCAAGCACCCAGGTACCAAAATTTTGGGGTACATTACCGATTAGGGATTCACCGAAAATCAGAAAAGTGAGACTGACGACAAAGCTGAGTACCAGTACCCCATAATGACGCTTTGTACGACCCATTTTACCGGCCTGTTGCCACAACGCTGGTAGGGTTCCGACAATTGCCCCGACGAAGAACCAGAGCATCGTGTCCTGATGCTCGCCAAGCGCGAAGCTTACAACATAGGAGAACAGAACCAAGCCAACCAGCCCCCCGAGCCCAACGGGTAACAGAAATAAGAAATTATCCTTGAAATTTCTGCGGACATGGGCCAGAAATTCGATGATGTGCTCGTAAATCCCGAAGACAGCAGCGAGTGCTCCACCACTGACTCCCGGTAGGATGAACCCTGAGCCGACGAAAATTCCCTTCACAAAGCGTAAAATCCAATCAATCATATAAGACTCCTCTACTCGTATAGTAGCAATAGTTTAACATAGCTAAGTGCGAATTGGTAAAGTTGTTATTTGATTTAATAATTTGTTAAACTATCCATATTACACCGTAATTGATTACACGGTCTGAAGAGGAACACATAATGATCAACACTGTTTTATTTGATGTAGACGGCACCCTGCTAGACACAGAGATGGCCAATCTGGGAGCACTACAGCAAATGCTCCTGAAGCACTATCACATTAATAAATCCATTGCCGAACTTGAATTTGCGTTGGGCATCCCCGCCCACAAAATCATGGCAGAATTGCAGATTCCCTTTGCAGAATCGGTCGAGCTATGGGACGCTCAGATGCCAGAATTCCAGCACTTGGTAAAAGTTTTCGACGGGATTAACCACACGATTGATAATCTGCTGCGTGAAAGGCTGGCTCTTGGGGTAGTCACTTCTGAGAATCAAACGGAACTAGAGCGACTCGTCTACCCGTATGGCATTGTGCAGAAGTTTCCCTATGTTGTCACTGCAAGTGATACTACAGAGCATAAACCAAGTCCTGCACCGGTGTTGAAGGCCTTAGAGGCTACTGGCGCCTTTGCGGAAAATACTATCTACATCGGAGATTCAATCTACGACCTACAGAGTGCTAAGGCAGCCGGTGTGAAATTTGGCCTCGCTGGCTGGGGCGCGCACGATCGCGGTCAGTTCGAGAGCGCTGATTACAAGTTCAGTTCACCAGCAGAAATCGAGGCAATTATCTAAAAGACCCGCACGAATTGTGCGGGTCTTTCTGTGCGTAGTTGTAACCTACTCTGAGTTTGTCCACAGGGAATACAATGACGCCTTTATATAATCTACTTATTGAATCGTTCGGTATCCCGCTAGCTAAACATTCAAGTACAATTAAGTTGGCTAAGTCAGTAATAGTTCAGAAAGGAACGACAATGTCCAACTTAATTAGGGATATACCACTTTACTATGCCAAAACAAATTTTTTTGACGATATTTTTATCTGGCTGAAAGAGCATGTCCTCTTGCTCCAAATCGTTCTAATAGCACTTGGTATTCTGACATTCATCGTGATTTTTACCACCATCATCTACATCAGACTACGAGAACACCGCCACCGTAATATTGATTAGTCCGTCTCCTTGGCCTCTCGTACCTGCTTCACGATATCGACGGGTTGGCCGATTCGTCTGAGGTGCGCATACTCAGCTGTGGCGGTGAACACGAGATCACTGGCTGAGTTCACGGCTGTCTCTACCGCATCCTGAATCACACCAATAATGAAGCCAATTCCCACCATCTGCATGGCAATATCATTTGAGATGCCAAATAGACTACATGAGAGTGGGATCAACAGCAATGAACCCCCGGCAATTCCAGACGCACCAGTGGCTGAGATGGCTGTCAGCAAACAAAGAAGAAAGGCCGTGAAGAAATCCACGTGTAGGCCAAGCGTATTTGCGGCAGTCAATGTCATGATTGAAATAGTGATGGCCGCACCACCACTATTAGCAGAACCGCCAAGCGGAATGGAGATTGAATAGGTATTCTTATCTAGCTTCAATCTCCTAGCCAGATCAAGATTAATTGGAATATTGACCGCTGAGCTTCTGGTGAAAAATGCTGGAATGCCACTCTCTTTGAAAGCAAACCAAGTTAGTGGGAACGGATTCTGCCGAACCATCAACCAGGTCATCAACGGATAAATAACGAAGTTAACGAAGAACATCGTGCCCGCTAGTAGCAGAATCAGACGACCGTATGTAGCCATTCCCTTAATTCCAGTAGATGCAACAGAATTAAACACTAAGCCAATAATGCCAAACGGCGCCATCTGAATAATTGACTGGACAACATGTGTCACAGCCTCGGATAAGTCAATCACCGTCTTCTTAGTTGCCTCACCGATGCTACGCAAGCCCAGTCCTAGTAATACTGCCCAGAACAGGATTGACAAATAATTACCTTCCATGAGTGCGGAGACCGGATTGGCGACGGCATTCATCAGCAATTGGTTAATGACTTCACCGATTGCCTTTGGTGCCTTAGGCACACCGGCAACAGCCTCTTTTGGAAAAACCACCGTGATCGGAAAGAGGTACGTCACAAGAACGGCGACCAATGCTGCAACAAATGTGGCTCCCAGATACAAGATAACTATTGAACGCATGTTAGTCTGCGAGCCCTTTTTATGCCGTGCTAAAGCCGCGGTAATGATAAAGAAAACCAGAATTGGTGCGATAGCCTTCAAGGCGTTGATAAACAGGTTACCAATTACGCCGATCCAGGTCCAGGAAGGCAGGGTCAATCCCAATACAAAGCCAATCACGATTCCAATAATGATTCGTTTTATTAGTGAAATTCTAGTATAAGTTGCCCACATAATTCTTCTCCTCTAATGTCTATTTCTGCATTATACATGAAAAACGAACTTTTTAAAAAAAATTTAATCTTAATTGGTGCATAAATCTCCCGTTCATGCAGGTGGTCAATCAACAAGAAAACCAGTATAATTAAGCAGATGATTGCGCTTGCACAGCTATATCCGTAGCACGGAAATTTTTAACTAACGACAAGAAAGAGGTCTATATGACATACAAATCTACCAATCCGTTTACGAACGAAACGTTCAAGACATATGAGAACTCAAGCCCTGAGCAAGTCGAATCCGCCCTCGTGACCGTGGCCAAATTTGCGCCAACCCTAGCACAGATGGCCTTCGCCCGCAGGAGCGAGATTCTCCATCGAATTGCCAAGCTTTTCAAGCAGGAACAGCAACCGATGGCTCAGATGATGACGACTGAGATGGGTAAATTAATTACTGAGTCACTTGCCGAGGTCGAGCTCTGTATCAATATTCTTGATTATTTTGCCGACCACGGTGAGGAATTTATGGCACCAGTCACGTTAGACTCGAGTTTTGGTAAGGCGTATTACCTGAAACAGGCTATCGGACCGATTCTCATGTGTGAACCGTGGAATTTCCCCCTCTACCAAATTATTCGGGTCTTCGCACCGAATTATATGGCTGGTAACCCCATGATTCTGAAACACGCATCAAACGTCCCTGGCTCCGCAAGAATGGCAGCGGATATTATCAAGCGCGGTGGCGCCCCCGAAGGCAGTCTCATCAACCTCTTTGTCAGTTACGACCAGGTCGAGGAGATTATTGCTGATCCACGTATTAAAGCCGTGGCCCTAACCGGATCCGAACGTGGAGGTCGAGCAGTCGCACGGGCCGCAGGTGAGCATTTAAAGAAGTCCACGATGGAACTAGGTGGTAACGACGCGTTCATTATTTTAGACGACGCTGACAAAACAGAGCTGCAGAAGATTGTCGCAAATGCACGTCTGTCAAATGCCGGTCAAGTATGCACCAGTTCCAAACGTTTTATCGTCCTAGACAGCTACTTTGATGAGTTCATCGAACTGCTCACTAAAGAATTTAAAGCGGTGAAGATGGGTAACCCACTGGATCCTAAGACAACACTCGCACCATTATCCTCTGCTGCCGCTAAAGAAAAAATTCAGGTGCAAGTTGACCGCGCAGTCGCTAATGGCGCTAAGATAATCTACGGTAATGAACCAGTTGACCTTCCCGGACAATTCTTCATGCCCACCATCCTGTCTGATATTACACCGGACAATCCGATTTTCGACGAGGAATTATTCGGTCCCGTGGCGCAAGTCTACCGCGTTCATTCAGAACAAGAGGCCATTGCGTTAGCTAATAATTCCTCATATGGTCTTGGTAGCACGGTCTTCTCAGCTAACCCAGCACGCGCCGAGGCTGTGGCTGCCCAAATAGAGGCCGGTATGACATTCATCAATAGCGCATGGACAAGCTTACCAGAGTTACCGTTTGGTGGCATTAAGAATTCCGGTTACGGTCGTGAACTGAGTGAACTAGGCCAATTGGCATTCGTCAACGAACACCTCATCACCAATCACCTGGACCACTAATCTCGCGCAAAAGAAAAAGACGATGCGGCTGCATCGTCTTATTTTTTCATCTTAGCTAATGCTGCTTGAATTGTTCTGCCAGAAGCAGTTTTACTTGTTGCAGTGTCAGTCACAATAAAAATTTGTGTATCTGTATTCAATCTAAGTTGATATCTCATTGTTAGAACCTCCGTTCAAAAAATCGGACGGCCTTATAGTAGCGAATTTGTTCATTATAAGGCCATTTTGTGGTAATGTCAAAGAAAAGGATTTTTTTAGGAGTAATGATAATGAGCAAATTTGACGAACCCTTAACATTTAAATCCGGTGTGACTGTTACCAACCGGCTATTCCAGGCACCACTAACGAACGTCCAAAGCATGCACGATGGCCAAGTGACACTTGATGAGATGGCTTTCTATAGGGCGCGTGCTAAAGGCCTAGGCGCAGTTATTGTCTCCGCCTCAAACGTCACAGAATTAGGTAAGGGCTGGAACGGTGAGCTAAGCATCGCCGATGATAAATACATCCCGAACCTAAAAAAATTGGCAGAAACGATTCATGATGCAGGAGCCAAGGCCTTCATCCAGATTTTCCATGCTGGACGGCTTACCCATGAGGACACAATTCACACCCAGCCGATTGCCCCAAGTGTCGTACTGGCACATCGGCCAGGATCGGAACTACCACGAGCGATGACGGAAAACGAGATCGAAACCACCATCGCCGCTTTTGGCGCAGCAACCAGACGGGCAATTGAAGCTGGCTTTGATGGTGTCGAAATCCACGGTGCCAATGGCTATCTGGTTCAAGAATTCTTCTCACAACATGCTAACCGCAGAACCGATGCCTGGGGAGGTGATCGTGCACAACGTTTCCGCTTCCTAAATGAAGTTTTGCAGTCCGTCTTTGCCGCACGCAGCAAGTATGCGGACCGGCCATTCGTCATCGGCTACCGGTTCTCCCCGGAGGAATTTGGTCACGGGGGCATTGCCTTGCAGGATACCCTCTGGCTCCTCGATCAACTCCAGCAATTCGACCTAGATTACGTGCACATGTCGCTTGATGATTTCCAAAAGGTGTCACATAATCCAAATTTCCGGGAACACTCCATTCTGAAATACATTCACGACCATATTGATGGGCGCTTCCCATTGATTGGTGTCGGTGGTGTCCGGACTCGCGCCGATGTATTAGGCGTATTGGAAAATGCCGAAATTGTTGGAATTGGCCAACAGCTCATCATGCAACCAGACTGGCCCGTTCTGCTAGAAGAAGGGCGTGATGATCAATTTGACTTACGCCCACTCACGGTGGCAGTTGAGGACGCTCCAATTACCCGCACATTCTACGGGTATCTAATCAAGCGTTTTATCAGACTAAAGAAGCTACCAAAGCCTGAAAAATAACCAATAAAAAATGGTGTTACCAACGTTAAAATTGGCAACACCATTTTGATTATTAGTCATCGACTCAATTTCATTTCTTGTTATTTAGAGCCGTAACCACCGATGTGATCAATGAGGAGACTAGCAGCAAGTAGCTGGAAATGCCGAAACCAACGGTCATGCTGAGGACATCCGCTAGTTTAGCGCTGAACATGGAGACCAGCTTGCCCTCCTCCACCGTGTTCATGATGTAGATTAGGCTGGCCATTACGACAATCAAAACGACGCTCTCTAACGCGGAAAGGATAAACGCCCAGAGCCGTGACCGTCGTTTCTTAGAGAGGGTAAGTAGAATAATCATGATTGGCGCTCCAATGACGATTGTCAGGAACCCGTAGCTGAGAATTCCGGCGTTCAACCCTATTTGGGCAATCGTCAAAGACGTCTGGTAGATTGATGACTTGCTCTCAATCCCTACTAACACATAAGCAGAGGCAAACGGGCCATAGAAGACGAGTACTAGGGTGATTGCAGCCAGAAATAGCACGAGTAGATTGAGATTCAACCCACCGACGCGCCTGTCAATCTTCTGTCTTTCAGGCGAGGGATTCTCTGGTGCAGCTACCCGTTCTTCAATTCCCGCGCCGACTCGTTGACCTAAAAAGTCGACTTGTGTCGAGAGCCGCCGGTTGAGCTTACTCTCCTTCTCTTCCGGCTGGGTCTGTGCCATGATGTAAATTAGAATCATACCAGCGATGAGCGCTGCCCAGCCCAACGTCCTAGAGGCACTCATCAGCAGAATAATCACCAGACCAACAACTAGAATGATCATGCCATTTGTACTAATCCAGTCGGTCACCTTATCGAGTGGCTTCCGCTTCTTCGGAGTAGTTGGCCGATTAAGCGATTGCCTATTATTTTCGTTGTAGTTAGCCATTTTGTTCCTCCTACTACCTAGTTCAGATTATAACATTTTTCAGAGGGATACTCGCACGAACAAAATCGTGTTAGAATTAAATTACATCGAAAAGGACAGGGAAATCGTGAGTATGAAAAAGATTAGCACAATGAGTATTATTGCTCTAGTTACAGCGATGCTTGGTGCCTGTCAAAATGACGCAGCTGTAACTAAGGCACCAGCCGCGGCTGATAAAACAACCAAAAAAGTCACTAAGGTTAAGAAAGCAAAGCCAGTCGACTACACAACCTTGACTAAGCGTGAGCAATCATACATTAACCAGCTAAAAATAACCGCCATTGGTGATTCAGTCATGGAAGGTAGTGCGTACAAGTACAAGAAAGTCTTTTCGCAAATGAACCTGAACACGAGCGTCAGTCGTCAGATTTACGAATTAGCAGACATCGAGCGCTCAATGATTGACCAAGGACAGATGGCGGACACATTACTAATCGGCCTGGGGACAAACGGGACATATACACCTGAGCAAATGGCACAGATCATGCAGGTTGCCGGCACTAAACGCACGGTGTTCTGGATTAATGTCCACACGCCGGACAGCCCGTGGGAAGAGGAAGTTAATGCTGCACTCGCTAAATCCGCGAAGAAGTATCAGAATCTGACCATAATTGATTGGGCAGCATATTCGAAGGACCACAACGATTGGTTCGTCGCCGATCACACTCATCCAACAACGGACGGAATTAACAGCCTGGTCACTTTCGTAGCGAAGAACATCGCGCTCAAGAATCTTTAGCCTTAAACTGAGCGCACAATAAAACCGGTTATCCTGCAGGATAACCGGCTTTTTTTAATCGACTAATTTACCAACAACAGGTAACTTAGCTAGAACTGATTTCTTATGAGGTGCCTTAACAATAACGTCCGAGAGATCTTGACCGGCGGTATTACCGTGGTGCTTGCCGCCCGCCCAAGCTTCGACGTTAGTCATATCATAAACGGTTCCATCGATTGCAACATAGGCGGGTTGGCCACCCTCACCTGTGTATTTAGCTAGCTCTGATCTTGTAAATTCTCTATCTGCCATTGAACCAACTCCTTTATTATTTAAGTTACCCCAAGTATAACGCTGTCATCAGCAAAAGTCTGTTTTGAAGACTCAAAAATCTAGGCGATAATTACTTCTTCCATCACAACGGGTTCTATCGGCTTGTCAAAGGCATCGCGCTCTAGCTTGCTAATCTTTTCCACCACGTCCATGCCCGAAATCACCTGGCCAAACACGGTATGTTTATGATCAAGCCAAGGAGTACCACCCTTTTCATATGCAGCGATAATCTCAGTTGGGTAACCTGCAGGTGCCAGTTGCTTCAACATCCTCTTTGGCACGTTGGTGTTTGAAACAATGAAAAATTGGCTGCCGTTCGTATTCGGACCCGCATTAGCCATCGAAAGCGCGCCGTTCAAGTTAAAGAGCTGGTCAGAGAATTCATCGGCAAAGCTCTCGCCGTAGATGCTCTCACCACCGGCGCCAGTCCCAGTCGGGTCGCCACCCTGAATCATGAAGTCTGGAATCACCCGGTGGAAGGTTACACCGTTGTAGTAGCCCTTCTTCGCTAACTCAACAAAATTTTGCACTGTCTTCTTAGCCTCGGCCGCGAATAATTGGATGATGATCTCCCCTTGGTTAGTCTTGATTGTGGCCTTAGGGCCGGTAACGTGTTCTAAATCTAGTTGTGGAAAAGTCATGTTTACTCCTTTTATCTCTTTAATTAATTTTTATATGTTACTAACTGATTGTAACGAAGAAACGTTAAAATACAAATAATTATTCTTTTTGCTATAAATAGGCTTGTTTGGTAGCTGTTTCTAATCAAACTTAGTAGAAATATGTAAATAAGCGCATTCAAATTAGTTTCATAATTAAAGAACGCTTTTTATTGTTATATTTATCACATATTTTGTTATTAAATGGACCAAATTGAGTTAAGATAAACCTAGTTATGGAAGCTCATACATTTTTTTGTGGCCAACAACCTTTCATGACGAGACACAAATCAATTCTTAGAGGAATTTAATCAATGCTTAGAAAACAACAAGAAATCAATCTGCTCTTAAGTCAGATTCATACAATCGCGCTCCAGGGAAAGAACAACACAGACAATCAGGCCGACTTCGCACGCTACAAGAAGATTAGTGATATTGTGAAGAAACTGATTGATAAAACGTCAACGCGAAAGCCCTGCAAGAGACGGGAATCACGACGGAAGCGGCAAGAGTCGTTGCCATAAAGGATATTAGTAAACATGCTTACAAGCCCGTCAACCTGGAGCAGGCCTACAAGATTTTCATGCAATGCAATATTGTCAAGGAGCCAGAATCATATAGCGATCCCGTCAGAGAAATCAAATTCTTCGACTTCCAGGACGCCATCAAGTTGAAACTTTCACCAACTGAAACACTTCCAGAGGATGTGGAAATGGCCTTCTCCGTCAAGGACGAAGCTAACTAGTCACCCATCTTCGACTAGATTTGCATAAATACAATAGCTGGACCATACTGGTAGTAGATACCAATTTGGTCCATTTTTTTATTTCTAGGAAAAGGAGAACAAGCAATGATTATTGGCGTACCAAAAGAAATTAAGAATCACGAGGAACGAGTTGGCTTAATGCCAAGTGGTGTCCAACAATTCACTACAGCAGGCCACCAGGTTCTAGTCGAACACAATGCCGGTGTGGCTGCTGGATTTAACGACCAAGAATACGCAACCGCTGGCGCAGAACTAGTCGACGCTGCAAAAGCCTGGTCTGCCGACATGGTAATCAAGGTGAAGGAACCATTAGCAGAAGAATACCAGTATTTCCGTCCCGGATTGATTCTCTACACGTACCTACACTTGGCCGCAAACAAGGAGTTAACAGACACTCTCCTTGCTGCAAAGGTCACAGCTATCGGCTACGAGACCATGGTGGGGCCAAACGGCGACCTGCCACTACTTGTACCAATGAGTCAAATTGCCGGCCGGATGGCAGTTCAAGCAGGTGCCCACTTCCTGGAATCAAACAATGGGGGTAAGGGAATTCTCTTAGCTGGCGTCCCCGGGGTTCGGCCAGGTAACGTCGTGATCATTGGTGGTGGTGTTGTGGGAGTAAACGCTGCCAAAATCGCTGTTGGACTGGGCGCAAATGTCACGATCCTCGACCGAAGCGCCCACCGTTTAGCAGAATTAGAGCAGATTTTTGCCGGTAGAATTAACACATTATTGAGCAACAGTCACACGATTGCCCAAAGCGTACAAACGGCTGATCTCGTAATTGGTGCTGTGCTGATTCCCGGTGCTGCCGCCCCTAAACTGGTCACGAAAGAGATGATTGAGAGCATGGAACCGGGTTCCGTGGTCGTCGATATTCCAATTGATCAAGGGGGAATTTTCGCCACCACGACCCACGCAACAACACACGATGCTCCAACATTCGTCAGCCATGGAGTCATCCACTACGCAGTCGCGAACATCCCGGGGGCAGTACCGAAGACCGCTACAGAAGCTCTCTCAAGTGCGACAACGCCTTATGGCTTAGACATTGCCAACCTTGGCTTGAGTAAAGCGTTAGTCAATCCGACAATTGCCACTGGCTTGAATACGTACAACGGCCAGCTGACCGAACAGGCAGTCGCAGACAGCCTCCAGCTCCCATTTATACCATACGCAACACAAAACTAAATATTTAGTTTTACTTTTGTAAATTATCGTGCTATAATACATGAAAATAACATTAGATAAAACGATGAAGAAGACGAGTAAGATAGTCACACTACCAGTGAGTTGGGCTGAGTGGAAACCAACGAGTCACTGACTATTCGAAAAACACTTCCCAGTTTCTAACCGAAATTCAGTAGGCTTAGACGTGTCCGTGACGTTAAAGGCGGCGAGTATGCTTGTACTCGGTAGAGGTGGTCTAGCAATAGTCAAACTGGGTGGTACCGCGAAGTCTTTCGTCCCTGTATTGGGGATGAAGGGCTTTTTTATTCCCCAAAAACAGACTAATAAAAACTACCACAAAGGAGTAACACAGATGCAATTAATTATCCCTGACCATTACGATCCTAAATTAGATGTGCTAGAAACTCAGGAAGCAATCCGTTATATTCGAGAAACCTTCCAGGATGAGTTTGGTAAGGAGCTCCACCTGTCCCGGTTATCGGCGCCAATGTACGTCGACCACGACTCGGGTTTAAACGACAACCTTAGTGGGGTTGAACAACCCGTCTCATTCCAGATGAAGGAATTGCCAGGTGAAACCATCGAAATCGTCCATTCGCTCGCGAAGTGGAAGCGTCTCGCACTCCATAAGTACGGCTTCAAGATGCACCAAGGTTTATACACCAACATGAATGCCATCAGAAAGGACGACGAAATCGACAACTTCCACTCCATCTACGTCGATCAGTGGGATTGGGAGAAGATCATTCGTGAAGATGAGCGCAACATTGACACCTTGAAGAAGACCGTCCGCAAAATTTTCAAGGTCATCAAGCACATGGAACACGAGGTCTGGTATAAGTACCCAGAGGCGGTCCATCACCTCCCGGATAAAATTCACTTCTGCACAACTCAAGAACTAGCAGACAGGTGGCCGGATTATACGCCAAAGGAACGAGAAGACGCCATTACAAAGGAGAACGGGGCCGTCTTTCTCATGCAAATTGGTGGCGCATTAGCCAATGAACCGAAGCATGACGATCGCGCACCCGACTACGATGACTGGCAATTAAACGGCGATATTCTCTTCTGGTATGAACCCTTAGCAAGAAGTATTGAAATCTCCAGTATGGGTATTCGGGTGGACGAACAGGCCCTGTTACGCCAGCTAGAAATAGCACACGCCACTGACCGCTTGGATCTGCCCTACCACCAGATGATTATGAACCACGAGCTTCCCTACACCATCGGTGGTGGAATCGGACAATCACGCCTTTGCATGTTATTATTAGGTAAGGCACACGTTGGTGAGGTCCAGGCAAGTGTCTGGCCGGAAGAGATGCTCAAAAAGTGCGCTGCTAATAACATCAATATTCTGTAGTATTTTGAACTTTAATGCTAGGAGAATGACAATGGCCCATCCTAAATTATTCGAAATGTCCTTTACTCAGATTTATGAGATGTACGTCCAAAAAGTCGAACGTAAGGATAAATCAAAAGCTGAACTCGATCAAGTTCTCAGTTGGCTGACCGGTTATGACGAGCACAAGTTGGACGACCTTGTGGCCTCAGATATTATGCTCGGAGACTTCGTTGACCAGGCGAAGTTTAACGAGAATGCCACGTTGATTACGGGCATGATTTGTGGTGTCCGCGTCGAAGAAATCACAGAACCCCGCATGCAGAAAATCCGGTACATGGACAAATTAGTCGATGAGTTAGCACGCGGCAAGAAAATGACGAGTATCCTGCGACAATAATCATAGAACACCAGCGATTATCCCCATTTAACTCATTGACGATCGTTTGTAAATTGATCGCTTTTAGCCTGAGCTTCAATCAGGGCCAAAAGTTGATCAATTTTTTTATTTTGTTGTTCGAGTTTTTTCTCAAGTTTCTTAATTCTTCGTTCAGCCTGTAGGTTGGTCTGGTAGTCGTTCTGAGCGGCTTCGTGGTCCCGTTTGGCCGCCCGGTTCTGGCTCATCATGATGATTGGTGCCTGGATAGCTGCTAAACAGCTCAGGAACAGGTTGAGGAGAATGAAGGGGTACGGATCGAACTTCACACCAAAGAGGTGGGTCACATTGAGGGCCATCCAAATGACCAATACGGCGAGAAAAATCCCGATAAATCCCCATGAGCCACCAAATTTAGCGATTGCATCCGCCACCCGTTCACCTACCGTGGTCGTCTCACCATTACGTTGCGTGTTATTTTGCGTTGTCTCTGGCAAACTTGTGCGTTTCAAATAGAATTTTTTCATCATTGCATCCCCTTGCCTAATTTTAAGGCTATTATACCCAACTCAAGCCTGAATCGTGGCCATTTACACTCCTAAACACGTATTTTTGTTGCCAAAAAAAATCAGCTAAATTAATTTAGCTGATTCCAATAATTCTGCATATTTACCTAATTTGCTATCAAACTTTATTGCTGATTTGCAGCAGCGATTGTTTTATTTACCGCATCCTTCTCACGTTCAACGAGTTGGACACGATTCTCGATCACTTTGGTATCCATCACAATCTCCCGGGTTAAACCTGGCATGTTAATCTTTGGCTCAAAGAACTCCTTGAACTCGTTTAAGCGTGCACGTGTCCGGAAAATCCGTGAAATGTAGGTGACATATGAGGTAAAGGACATGTCACCACCAACTGTCTGAACGAGCCAGTCCCAGTTATTTCTGAACCAGTCCCAGGCCAGCTGTTCGCCGTGATGATTGCTCAACACACCGGCGAAAAGACTCCGTAAGTCTTGTGGCTTAATGGTATCGGGGTCCTTAAATAAGTCGACTAGCTGTTGCAACAAGTCCTCATCGTTAGCCTTAGTCAATGACATCCTAAGAGCTGCCTTGTAACTAGCATCTGCTGCGTTCCGATAAAAGTTAACCAACTTATCAAATAATTGTTGATTACCGGCGTTTTCCATCTGGTTTGAGAGGACTAACAAGCGTACATCTGCAGGTAGCTTGGCTAGATCAGCTTCGTGTGCCTCAAACAATTCTTTAGCTGCTCCCAGTGCCTTTTCATTGCGTCCATACAGTGCTGCATCTGCAATCTTCACACGGACACTTTGATCATCAACTGTGTCCGTCTCTTTAGGCAAGAGTCCTAACCGTTCGAATTGAGCACTGCTCAAAGCCTTGGTGTAAGCTTTTAAAGCGTCCTCCTCTGCAGATTCAGGCACAACAAACTTCCGTAGGTTAGCGATGAGCGTGTAGAGGGCATCAACAACCATTGCAGACTCTTCAGCTTTGAACCTTGGTAACACTGTAACGATGTCCGCATAAGACATTTGTCCTGCCTCTGCCAATAGGCGGAAGTCTTGCAACAACTGCAACTTAGTGCGGTCGTCTTGTTCGGTGACTGTCTCCATGATGTCAGACAAGAGCTCAGGACTGTACTTCACGATGAAGTGCGAATCATTTCCCACGTTAACTCGGAATGGCACCCCATTCTCGGCACGCAGTTGCTCATAATCACCTACGACCACCTTTTGCTCTTTGAAAATCTTTGGTGCAGCGGCGTAGTTCGCATTCAATGGAATCTGCCAAATCCGCCCAAGATCTTTGCCTTCACCAACGAAGAATTGTTGCTGTGTCAGAGTTAATTGACCAGCAACCACGCTCGCCTCAACCACTGGATAACCAGGTTGTTCGAGCCAAGTATTCATGATTTCACTAACATTTAGACCGGAGGCCTGCCCGAGCGCATCCCAGAGGTCCTTTCCTCGAGCGTTATTGTACTGATGGTCAATGAAGTATTGGCGCAAGCCTTTTCTTAGTGCCTCATCGCCAACTAATGCACGAGCCATGACGAGCATCCGTGAGCCTTTTGCATAGACAATCGCCCCGTCAAAAATCGAGTCGATTTCAGCAGGATCCTCTACTTCGACGTGCACTGATTGGACGCCATCAGTCGCATCACGTTGCAACGCTAAAGGTACCTCTGCAACTTGGTAAAGATCCCAAATTTTCCAATCAGGCTGCAAAGCATCTGTAGCTACGTACTCCATCATGTTAGCGAAGCTCTCATTTAACCAGAGATCATCCCACCATTTCATCGTTACAAGATCGCCGAACCATTGGTGTGCTAACTCGTGGGCAATCACAGTAGCCACGTATTCCTTCACGTCCAGACTGGTATTGTCAGGATCGACCAATAATGCTGCCTCACGGTAGGTAACGAGGCCCCAGTTCTCCATCGCACCAGCACTGAAGTCAGGCAGGGCAAGCTGCCAGGAGTGGGGAAGTGGATATGGTGTCTGATAGAAGTCTTCGTAGAATTCAATTGAGCGTTTAGCAATATCTAAGGCGAAGTCAAGGCTCTTTGCTGGGTGTGCCTTTGTCGCGAAAACCCCAATTTTCACGCCACTTTTTGTCTCGGTCTGCTTACTTTGCATATCCCCAAAGGCAAAGGCAACTAGGTACGTCGACATTTTGACGGTGGTATCGAAGTAGTGCACACCATCTTCGACCTTCACCTCGGGCATGTTGCTGATGGTTGTCTCACCGGGCACCTCATCATACTTGATTGCTAGGTCGAAGGTAGCCTTAGCCTCAGGCTCATCAACGCCTGGGAATGCCTGACGAGCAGATGTGGTCTCGAATTGGGTACCGATTAACTGCTTCTTCTCACCATTCACAGTGTAATATGAAGGATAAATACCCATCATCGTGTCTGTCAATTTGGCAGAGTAGTCGACGGTCACAGACGTCGTACCCGCTTCTGGTAAATCAATCCAGAATAGTTCCGCATCGTCGTCCACTTCGAAATTAACTGGTTGATCAGCCACTTTTACCTGGTCAATTGTCAAATACTTTTGGTGTAATGCAATTCTCGTTTGCGTTGCATTACCCGTTACGGTTGTCTTACCCGTAATTGTTTTGTTTGCCCGATTAACATCAATGTAAAGTTGATAGTTAGTTGGCTGAAAATACTCGTATAAGTGTGTTGAAGCCGTCATAATATCCTCCTGTGGAAATTTAAGAATAATCCCATTATACGCTTAATTTGAGCTTTAGACAGCAAAAAAAATGAAGATTCCTCCTCATTTACTGCAGCAGCACTCAATCGCTTTCACGTCAATCAAATTACATATTGAGGAAGTAACCCGCCTCAACCATCAACTGCACGAAGCCAGGCACAGTCTCCGTCCTGTTCCAATCACGCTGGAATTCACAGAGCAGCTGAGCGAGCGAAACCGGCTCTAACCATTCCGGGGTGCCAGCCGTAATCGCAATGTGACTTAACCAACTGTCCTTCGTCGCACCATGCCAATGTTTGACGCCGTCATGGGTCACCACCACGTCTCCAGCCTTGATCTTTTGGGCAGGTTGGCCTGCTTCTTGATACCAGCCCTCACCAGCGGTTACCAACAATATTTGGAAACCATCGTGATGGATGTGCCAATTATTCCTAGTCCCCGGCTCAAAAGTCACGTTGCCTACGCCGACATTAACGTTCGGGTCAGCCACCAATGTCTTCAGGTAACTTTGACCTACAAAAAATTGTGCATATGCGTTATTTTCCTCCCCAATTGGGAAGATGCCATTGGTTACTGCAGCTTTATTATCTGTCATTTCGTTCGTCTCCTTTAACCAAATATCAATAAACATGATACTCGCTCAAGTGGACTTGAGGTAAAATTAAAAATTTCATTTATTTATCTCGGACAAAAACGATTTTGGTGGGCGTGGACAAATCTGCCCGATATTCGTACTCGGGATGCCAGAAGTTGCGCACATCCTGGATATCCGTGACATGCTGCTCCGCAAGATAACGCACCATCATCCCTCGTGCCATCTTAGCGTGTGTCGCCTTAACCTGCAGTCGACCAGAGACACTAGTGTAGAACAGAACGTCGATCAGGCGATCAGTGGGCTTCAGAAAGGGCCTAATTGCCTTAGTATATTCAAGTGAGGCTAGATTTAACACGGGCTCTCGGTCGAATTCAAGCGCCTGGTATATTTTAGAACCCCAAAAGTCATACAGATTCCGACTTCCGGCAACTGCCAGTTTAGAATCAAGTGATAGTCGATAAGAAACGACGCCATCGAATGGCCGCAATACGCCATAGAAGCCCGATAAGATGCGCAAGTTCTGGTCGACGTACTCGAGTGCATCCTTGGTGAATAAATCCGGTGCCATATACTGATACTGGATACCGACGTAGCTAGTAAGCGCCGGCGTGACGTGTTCTGTCAGTTTCATCTCCTGTAGCCAGGCGAAGTTCGGGCGGGCAAGGCGGTCGCTGCAGTGCCACATTTCTTTTGCCGCGGCATAATCGAGTGCCTTCATCGCAGCCAAAATCTCCTGGGCTTCGGCGAGAAATTGCGGTTGCCGTCTCGCTCGAAAGCTCTCGCTTTGGTTCGTCATTTTCTTGGCTGGTGCAACAATAATTTTCATGGTCAAACAATCCTTTTACTGATTTAATGGAAGTTGATAACGATTACAAAATAATTAGCTGTAGATGGAGTGAAACAAATGAAATTAGAACATATCGCAATTTGGGTCAATGATTTGGAGACAATGAAACAATTTTATGAGCACTATTTCAATACACTAGCGAGTGCCCGCTACGAGAACGTAAAGACCGGCTTCTCGTCGTATTTCCTCAAATTTGCGACGGGCGGTCGCATAGAACTCTCACACAAGGACAACATCAATAAACGGGCCCCAGATGTCCTAGGCTACGCACACATCGCTATCTCACTGGGTGAGAAGCAGCGAGTCGATACGCTTGCTGCACAATTTGTAAACGACGGCTTTAACCTACTTAGTGGTCCACGAACGACGGGCGACGGGTATTACGAGGCTGTGATTGAGGACCCAGAGGGCAACCTAATAGAATTGACGGTGTAACTGATGATTAGAGCAATTGCGACAGACATGGACGGGACATTTCTAAATTCCGCCAAGAATTATGACCGGGAACAATTCGACAGGGTCTACGCCAAAATGTGCCAACAGGACATTAAATTCATTGTCGCCAGCGGGAATCAATATGAACAACTCAAAGCTTTTTTCCCCGGCAAGGCGGACGAGATTGCCTTTGTGTCGGATAACGGTTCCCAAATATTCGAACACGACCAACTGGTCAACGCCACAACAATTCCCAGACCAGTTGTCACGCATATTTTAGCAGACGTCTTTAAATTGGAGAGTCTTAAACACGTGACGCTTAGTGGCTTGCGGTCAGCCTACATCCTCGAAAGTGCAACACCAGCTGGTCGACAAAATGCACGCCAATATTACTACACGCTGAAGGAAGTCTCTGACTTTCCAACCGTCGACGACGATATCAGCAAAATCAATCTGTTGGTGGATGATGCCGTTAAGGATTCGGTTACTGCGACCATCAACGAGCGTTTTCCCACCGCTGCTAGCATGTACTGTGGCCGGTCGGTTAGACCAGTTAAATCCTGCTCGTTCAAACGCTCAATATACTCTTCCGTATTCTTATTTAAGTAATTAGCAGGATCAACGACGTAGCCGTTGTCTGCGTTAACCGACTGAATATTTGTTATCAAAGCTAGGACCAACAACAGTCCGAACACTAGCCCAACAAACCACGTGTGCTTGTTCAGCGCAAAATTTTTCTTATTCACAATAATTTACCCCATTATTCTATTCAATAATAACACAAGCACTTTTTTGACCAAAAAAACGCTCACGGGGCATTAGCGTTTAAGCATAGTTAGCTGGCCTTAATCAGCTAACTCAATTTAGAGGAGATAAATCGAATCTATTCTGAATTTCTTGGAGGAGAATTCATGAAAAAGATAAAAGTTTAAAATATATTGCTTGCCACCACATGTAGCGTTATTATATTAGGAGTTGACCATATTTTGTATAAGAACACTTTAGATAGAAGGAATGTGATGACCGTCATAGCTTTAAGTGGCCCAATCGGTGCCGGCAAATCAACCCTAACCAAAATACTTGCTGCAGATTTAGGCAGTCAGGCCTTTTACGAAAGTGTCGAAGACAATCCGGTGCTGCCCCTGTTCTACGCAGATCCGGCCAAATACGCCTTTCTATTACAGATTTATTTCCTAAACACACGCTTTCGGAACATCAAAGACGCGCTAGTTGCCGACAATAACGTGCTCGACCGGTCCATCTATGAGGATGAACTATTCTTTCAGATGAACGCGGACATGGGTCGGGCAAACCAGACCGAGGTAGACATCTACCGCGACCTACTGCACAACATGATGGAGGAATTGAAAACATTGCCGAAGAAGGCGCCTGATTTATTGGTCCACATCGACGTCTCCTACGACACGATGCTTAAGCGGATTACAAAGCGCGGACGCAGTTTCGAACAACTCAGTTATGATCCCACTCTCGAGACGTACTACAAGACCCTACTCGAATACTATGGTCCTTGGTATGAGAACTACAATTATTCACCTAAGATTCGAATTGATGGTGACAAGTATGATTTCGTCGAAAGCAAAGAGGATCAAACGGCGGTCATCACTCAGATCGAGGATAAATTGCACGAACTCGGACAACTATGAGTGAATGATGTAAGCATTAATTTAACGGCGGCAAGCACACATGAGGTGGTGCCGTTTTTTATTAACCGAGTATGTTATCAATTGTTAAAAACGCGCAGTACTTTTCTTGGAGGAAAAATAATTATGAAACTAAAATGGCTCTGGCAGACACTTGCTGCCATCGTTTTCATTATCCTGGTTGCGGCAGGTTCGTACCTGGCCTACGCCTACATCACGTATTACCGCTTACCTGACAATGAAAGCCTAGGGGTTAAACATAATCGGGAGAATACTGTCCAAGTTGGGCGCACCTATCACGCACAGTCGTGGAACGTTGGCTACGGCTCTTATCCACCGAGCTACTCATTCTTCATGGATGGTGGTAAGTATGCAAAGGCCTACGACAAGGCAACTGTAACCAGGCTAACCAGAGGGATTGTGAAGACCTCAAAGTCTGCAAAGGCAGACTTCTACTTCTACCAGGAGGTCGACCAAGACGGTGATCGCTCACGTCACGTCGATCAGGTTAAGCGCATCACCAACGCTTTTGCGCACACACACAGTGGTGTTTACGGACAGAACTACGATTCACCCTACCTCTTCTACCCTTTCAATGACCCCATTGGCAAGGCCAAGTCAGGTCTCATCACGTTAGCAGCTACCAGAATTGGCAAAGCTACACGCTACTCTCTACCAATCGAGACCAACTTCAATAAGTTCATCGATCTCGACCGCGCCTTTACGGTGTCTAAGCTCCCAACCGATAATGGCAAGCAGTTCGAGCTCGTCAACATTCATCTCTCGGCCTTTACGAAGGACCACAGCATTCAAGAGGCCCAGTTTGCGAAGCTCTTCAAGTACATCAACCAGGCCTATCGGGCCGGTAACTACGTGGTTGTCGCCGGAGACTACAACCACCGTTTGCTCCAAAACGCACCAGAAATCTTCCACACGACAAGTAAGGTCCAAACCTGGACCCATCTCTTCCCATTTAACAAGTTACCTGCAGGATTCTATGTACCAAGAATGGAGCTAGCTGCAGCCAAAACACCGTCTGTCCGAGCACTGGATCAGCCGTATCAAAAAGGCGAGTCATTCGTGACCCTAGTCGACGGCTTCATCCTTTCACCAAACGTTGAGGCGCAAGAAATCCATGTTGTTGATGCCGGGTTCGTCAACTCAGACCATAATCCCGTACGCTTAACCTTTAAACTGAAAAAATAGAGTAGCAACATAAACTTGCATGATATGGCAGACTAAAAGAACGTGGCGATTGGCCACGTTCTTTTTGCTTATCCTGATCAATAAAATATTCTGATTAGTTGGCGTAAATTGTCTGCAACGCCCGAATATCGACATCCTGCAGGCCAGTCTTACCCTGATCAATCGGGTACATCACCGAATTGCGATTGGTCGAGTGCGCCAGACCGAGGACATGGCCTAGTTCGTGAATCGCCACGGACAACCTAACGGCGTTTGTTCCCGCAAGATTGAGTCGCGCACTACCCCGGTTCACGACGTAAGACGTCCAACCCGTATATTTAATAATGTTTGGTCCGCCACGCCCCAGCTCGCTGAGACCGTTTTGGTTAGCAGCCTCCTCATTGGTATAAATACCAAAGGTAATCTTGTTTTCGGTATCCGCTGGGGTACCTGACTTAAGCTCTACCAAACCTGTCTCATTGTAGATTACCACCGCTTCTTCGAAAACATTGCGGACGCTCGCTGGCGCATTATCCTCGAAGACATAATAATAGACATTACTCAACTTGGTCTCGGCCACAATCGACTCGACGGGCGTCACCGCATCATCTTCAGTTGTGCCAACTGGTGCCGTATTAGTCGAATCAGCTGTCTGGTCTTTTTGGCTAGTCACCTGGGCAATTTTTTGTTCCACTAAGGGCCAGAAATTGACGCGGAGATAATCATAATTTCTGTAGACAAACAAGCCACCAATGACTAACAGCGTGAGCCAGAACATTCTCATAAATCGGCGCATCTGCTCACTCCTTTTTTAAATGATCAACTAAACATGCTTATATTACTCAGTTTACACTCAGTTGACCAGTAATCCGTCCAGCCAGGAGCCAAATTTAAGAAAAAGCCAAAAAATGATTAGCGCCGATATTGCTCGTGCACCGCGACATCAAACTTGATTTGGCGCGCATCCTTGCGTTGCATCGCTATGACAGGCTTTCCCGTCAAAAGACTGTAGAGTCCGGCAATCGGCTCATTACCCGGTGTAACGTCTAGGTCCACGCCAAGAATATCGGCTGCCAATTGTGACAACGCCGTATTTTCAAAAAAACCACCGCTTGCAGTTGTCTTCTCCTTAACCGCCACCAGCTCGGTCAATAAACGAATATTCAGGAGTACTCCCTCTACGATAGCCCGCAGCATGTCGGCTCTCGTCGTTGTGACCCAAAGATGCGTAAATTGGGCGGTTAGCGTGGCATCCCAGTAGGGAGCCCGCTCACCATTTAGAAACGGTAGGAAAAGCACCCCATTTGCTCCGATGGGGGATTCCGTCAGACTTTGACTAAGTTCTTGGTAGAAATCCTGCGCCGTTCCTTCACCCGGCGAAAAGATTTGCTTCGCCCAGTCCAAGACGACGCCACCATTATTAGTTGGTGCCCCAATAACGTAGCACTTTGGTCTGAGATAGTAGCAGAAGTTCTGTTTATGCGAGTCGAGGACAATCTCTTGGCTCACGCGGCGCACAGCGGCACTCGTGCCAATGGTCAGACTATTGCCGTTACCACTTTGGCTCAGTCCAGCGGCGGCGGCCAGCACTCCGTCACTAGCGCCGGGATAAACCGCCACGCTCTTAGCAAGACCAAAGGCGCTCACGACCGATTGTTTGAGCTTTAACGGCGTCTGCCAGTCAACCAACTCGGCCAAGTTTTGCGTGCCGATGTCCAGATCAGCGAGAATATCGGCATCCCAGCGTAATTCATGAATGTTAAACAAGCCCGTCGCATTTGCTGTCGGGTAATCGAGCACGTCCTTGCCAGTGAGAAATTCGAGCAAGAGTTCCTTCAGACCGAGCCACTTCGTCTCTGACGAATACCTTGTTGGCATCTGGCGTTTAAAGTATTTAATTTTGGCGAACGGGGTCATTGGGTAAATCGGGGTCCCGGTCTTCTGATAGAAAATCTTTGAGAGCTCTGATTGCCGGAAATCTGCCATTACCCCTGCCGCCTGCCGGTCGGACCAGATAAATATCTGGTCATTCTGCTCACTTGCCGGATCAACCGGCCAGGTGCTGTGCATCGCAGTCGACAAGGCAATTGTTTGAATCTTCGTCCGTTCTTCGACCGGAATGCCTAACAACAACTCTGTCAGTTGCTGCAGAATCTCTGTCGCAGACTGGTAGCGCGCACCATGAGCACCACTATAGGTGGTCAGTGCGCTGGTATTTTGGTAAGTCACCTGCCCGTGGTCGATGATTGCAACCTTCAGCCTCGTTGTG
Organism: Amylolactobacillus amylotrophicus DSM 20534; assembly: GCF_001434555.1. Taxonomy (NCBI): domain Bacteria; kingdom Bacillati; phylum Bacillota; class Bacilli; order Lactobacillales; family Lactobacillaceae; genus Amylolactobacillus; species Amylolactobacillus amylotrophicus. The sequence goes on along the minus strand of NZ_AZCV01000007.1, from coordinate 14,003 downwards.
CCCAGGTCAATTCCTAAGAAAGTATCTTGCATTAATAATTTACCCCACAAAAAAAGTATTCAATTCTGGTTAGACCAGTTTGAATACTTCTATCGTATACTTTTTCACCTGAATTTGTGCGTAATTTTTCTACCAGAATCACTGCGCCAGCAAAAAGTCTCGGACGACGGGCCATACCTGAGCCAGATAGCCCTTCGCATGTTGTGTCCCCGCTAGCCAGATGGTGCTGACAGGAACATGCATCTGAGCCAGTCGCGCCGCAAGCTGTAGTACACCACTCGTGGGTACAAATTCGTTGAGCGAATTGACCAACAACATGGAACCAGTACCTTCATTCACCCGGTGATAGGCCGTGGCAGCCTCCGCGAGTTCCAGATTCTGATTCAGATAATTCATGATAAACCACTTGTAAAAAGCGTCATCTGCGCCCGCCTGATTAATCGTCGCACTCGCCGCGTTAGTGAAGTCCTGGGTTGTGTCCGGCTGGGCTACGACGTTCTTGTGTTCCTGCAGCCACCCATCAATGTCCAAAATACCGGAAAGCGAGACCGCGGCAAACCCGTACTTGATTGCCAGCTCAACCGCCATGTTGCCAACCGCGGAGCCGCCGATGACTTTAATAATATTTATTGTAAATCGCTGGCGTACCCAGGCGACCACCTGATCCATGTCCGTCAACGGTGCAGGGTAAAACCTCCGCGGTCCTCTCCTACGGTTTAATATATGAGAAGCCGTCTTGTTGTAGCACCGCGATATCTAAAACGCCGGCAGATACGACCTCAATCTGATCCTGCTCGTGCGTGTTAGCGTAGCGTACCATGTTGCCCAGGTTACTGAGTAACTCCGGTACCTTACCCATGTCATCTGCGTGCAATACAATCTTGGTTTTCATCTGCGTTCCTTTCGTCACCAGCTATCTAGTAGCACATCAATGTAGCTCTAGAATTAGTATAGTATTTCCACGAGCAAAATTCTAAAATATCGCCCTATTGCGGCAGAATCCCGTGAAGCAACCACTTAGTTCGTAAATCAAAGTCAGCGAGTAACTCTGATTTAGTCCAGTGATTACTTGTGTAATCAAACAGGGCATCAGTTACGAGGCTCATCATTAGGTACAAGAAACTGATTGCCTCATTTTGATCCTCAATGTTAATCTGATTTTGCTGGAGCAGGTGTAAGAAATGCTGTACGAGCTCCTCGTTCTGGGCGGATAATGTTCGCTTGAACAACACGGAATTACCCCCATTTAAGAGAACAATAATCAAGCGCTGCTCACGCGAACCTGGCGCGTAATCGGCCACATGTGCGAGGTAGTTGCGGCTACCCAAGAAGAAATCCCCGGTTGTCGTAATTTCTCGCATAATCGCCTTGTGCACGAAGTTCGTTGCTATTCTGGTGACATAATTAATAGCATCACCTAAATCAATGAAGTACTTATAGAATGCCGCTCGGGAAAAGTCGACGCGATCGATAATCTGTTTCACGGTCACCCGACTAGGGTCCTCTTCACTCAATAGTTCAATCAAGACTCGTTCGATCTGGTTACGCCTTTCCTCCGGCAAATTCAAAAACGTCGCTTTTGGCATCTGACTACTCCACTACCTGATAATCGCTGATCTGCTTCTCAACTAACAATCCATCCTCCATGGCAAGCACACGATCTGCGTACGCCACCATTCTTGGGTCGTGTGTGACCATGATAGTGGCTTTATTCTTCTCATGCGCCTCTTTAGCCAGCAACTTCACCACATCATACGCGTGATTCGTATCCAGTGCAGCCGTGGGCTCATCCGCGAGAATCACAGCGGGATCATTATACAAAGCTTTGGCGATTGCCACGCGCTGGCGTTCACCACCAGAAAGATCACGCGGCAGCTTATCCTTCAGCTCGTAGATATCTAGGGAGGTCAATAAATCTTTAAACCGCGTCGTCTGAAACTTCCTGTGTTCCACCTGGTCGATGAACTTAAACTGATCTGCGACCGTGAGAAAGGGAATGAGATTAGTCCCCTGGAGAATGAAGCCTATCTTGCGTAAGCGCAGCTGCGCCCGCTTCTTCTCGTTTAGGTTACTGAAATCAGCAGTTCCAATATGAATTGAGCCAGCCGTCGGCGTCTGCAACCCGCCAGCAATGGTGAGAAAAGTAGATTTACCTGAACCAGACGGCCCAATCACGGCCACAAATTCTCCGGCGTCAATGGCGAAATCAATTCCTTTTAAGGCAGTGATCTCGGTATGTCCACTTCCAAACTTCTTCACAACATGCTCCATTACTAAACTTTGTGTCATGCCTTAACCCCCAATTGATTCTACTGGATCTGCTTTCAGCACGGTTGGCAGCGAGAAGATGCTCCCAAGCGTTGCCACGACAATTAACAAGAGACCGTTCATCACCCACTTCAGGTAGTCAGCCTTAAACGGCATCGCCTCTGGTGTGAATTTGCCCAATACCAATGCCAAAATAAAGGCTACGCCCACACCGAGCAAGCCCATCACCAGGCTTTGGGCGAAGATGGATTTGCTAATCACGCTCGCGGGAATCCCTTGAGCCTTCAGGATACCAAACAGATTCTTCTTCTGGAGGGTCAAAACGTACATGAAGATTGCGACAATTCCAGCGGAGATGATAATCAAGACGTAGACCATCGCGTTTAGAGTAATCTGTTCCGGTTTCTCACCCGGAATGTTCTCAATAAATGTTGTGTTGCTGAATTTCTCCAGTGGCACGGTCTTCGTGTCGTTTAGCGCCACATCTTTCAATGATTTATCCTTAACCGCAAACATGTTGACCATGATTTGTGATTCATCTGCGGCCTTGGTCCCATACTTCAATTCCTGGTAGGTCGTCAAGTTGGTGTAACCCACGGTCTGGAGCAGGTAGGTGGTAGCCTTGAAAATCCCGGTCACCTTGAGCTTGTGCTTCAGATTGCCCACCTTAATCTGGTCACCAACGGCGAGTTGAAACTTATCCGCCATATTCTGGGAAATCATGATTGTGTAGTCCTCATCGAAACTCTTACCCTCTAGCAGCTTGGGTAAGATAAAGCTGTCCTTTTCAGTACCGAAAACCGTGATGTTATTCTGTTCCTCGCCCTGCTTCAGGGCCCCGGAATAGATGCCCATCGGCGCGACTTTTTCAGCCGTGACATTCTCCTGCTCGCGTGCAGCCAGGTTGGACGCGTTCACCGTCTTGTTAGCGTTCTTGTTGAGCACCATCCCAGTCGCATGCCAATCGAGGACTACTTGCTTATTGCCAGAACTCAAGCCACTCGCTAGGCCGCTAATCACAAACACGACGAGCGCAATCAGCCCGATGATGCTCGTGAGTAGGAGGTAGCGCAGCTTCTGATCCTTCATCTCTTTCAATGCTAAGAACATAATTATTCTTCTTTCGTTGACTATTTTTACCCAAGTAACACTTTGTCACTTAAACACAAAACCAGCATACTCCTCTGGTGACAAAATGTCACCAAAAATATAAAAAAATTCTCCGTACATGGAAATGCGGGCACAGAAGCCGATTATTACACCGCCATTGTGGCAACCAAATGACCAAGAAAAACAAATGTCAAGCCAAGCAGATATGAGCCACCCATGTAGGCTAAAGCCACCTTGGTCCGGCCGGCGAGCGTCAGGTTGACTAGCTCGGAATTAAACGAGGAGAACGTAGTCAACCCTCCTAACAGACCGACCGCCAAGATTCGATAATTAACAGTATTGGGTAGGAATAACCCGGCTAAAATCCCAATAAAAAAGCTGCCGACGATGTTGATGAACATCGTCGCAATAAACGCATTACGCTGCGAAACGTGTTTACGGAAGAAGACGGTAAAGTTACGGCGCACTAGTGCACCGACGCCAGCTGCCGCCCCAACCAACAAGACTAGGCTCATCAATTAGTCTCCTACTCTTTTTTTATTTATGCCAATTCGCGTACCAAGGAAAGTCAGTGAAATTCCACCGAAAATGGTCAACAGCAGGTAGATTACGGCCTGCAAATTAGCACCACGCAACACTAACAAGTAGGTGTCGAGGCTCATACTTGAGAATGTCGTCAACGCGCCAAAGAAGCCCACCCCTACAGCCTCCTTCAACTTCACCTGCAGTGGTGCACTCGTCTGCAGCCGTTCGTTCCAGATAGGCAAGCAAAACGTACCAAGTAAGTTGACGAGTAAAGTGGCCACGGGAACCCCCAGGACATGGACATGCAGTGATAGCCAGAAACGCAGAATCCCGCCAATTGCGGCGAACAGAAAAATCAATATTTGTAGCATCACTACCTGCCCACTTCCGCTTCATATTCGCTGGCTTCTTCACGCCACCGTTGCTGCTCTTCTGGCGTAATTGTTCTTAGGACACGGGCCGGATTACCCACGGCAATCACGTGATCGGGGATATCCTTTGTCACAACTGCGCCTGCACCAATTACGACATCACTGCCAATTGTTACGCCGGGCAGGATTGTCACGTTGCCACCAATCCAGACATCGTTGCCGACCACGATTGGTTTTGCGTATTCATAAAATTCGTTGCGCGTTTTCGCATCCACCGGGTGACCGGCGGTGAGAAAATTCACGCGTGGACCCACCATCACGTTATCGCCAATCGTGATGGTGCTTTTGTCTAAGAAAATAGCGTCGAAATTACAATAGAAGTGATCACCAATCGTGATGTTATGCCCGTACTCCACCATTAATGGTGGCTGAATAAACATATCTTGACCACTATGCTCAATTAACTGGCGCTCTGCCGCAACAATCTGTTCAACCTGCTCTAGCGGCAGTTGATTAATTTGCTGGGCTAGTGCCCGACCACGGCGTGAACGATTCTTAGCCGAGAGTTGGTGCGACTTAAATAATTTCCCCGCGTAAAGGCGTTCGTCATCAGTTTCATTTGTCATTTTACATCATCCTACTATCCGTTAATAATCTCAGCGATTGGCTTGGCAGTTTGTTTAACATACTTTTCCGTGCCGTCCTGCACCGCCTTGCCGTAATAACCCACCTTATAATCAAGCACGTGCATCGTCTGTTGCAACCGGTTCATCTTCTCCTGCATCTGTGCTCTTAGGTGCACAAACATTTCTCGCCGGTTATAGAGCGTCTCATCACCCTCACTAACCCACTGCATAAACTGCTTGATATCCTTAATCGCCATGCCGGAATCCTTTAGGCACTCAATTATTTGTAGTGCATCAATATTCTCAGCTGTAAAAACGCGTTGACCGGACTCATTCTTTTGTAAATTGGGGATTAGTCCCTCCTGATCATAGTAGCGAATCGTTGGGACAGTAAGCCTAAACTGCGCTGCAACCTCACCAATTAATAAATTTTTTGCCATTATATTCCTCTTTCCCTTGACCTAAAGTCAGCTTTAGGATGTAACATGAGAACAATCATATAGCAGAAAAGAGGAAATTTCAATGAGTATTAAAGATAAAGTTGTTGTAATTACTGGTGCATCATCAGGTATCGGTGAGGCTACCGCTAAGAAGCTGACATCTGCTGGTGCAAAGGTTGTGCTTGGTGCACGCCGGATTGAGAAGTTAGAAAAAATTGTTGCTGACATCAAGAATGCGGGTGGTGAAGCTGTTGCCCTGGCCACGGACGTGACCAAACGGGATGACAACGATGCGTTGGTTAAGCTCGCTTTAGAACGCTTTGGCCGTCTGGACGTCACTTTCCTGAACGCCGGCCTGATGCCTAACTCACCGTTATCAGCGCTCCATGTTGACGAATGGAATAAGATGATTGACGTCAACTTACGTGGCGTCCTGTATGGTATTGCGAGTGTACTTCCGACCTTCACAGAACAAAAACACGGTCAAGTGATTGCCACATCTTCCGTGGCCGGTTTGAAGGCCTACACTAATGGTGCTGTCTATGGTGCCACAAAGTGGGCGGTGCGCGACCTCATGGAGGTATTGCGGATGGAATCTGCTGAGGAAAAGACCCACATTCGGACATCCGTCATTTATCCTGCAGCCATCCAATCAGAACTTGTAGACCACATCACGGACAGTGGCATGGCTACTGGCATTCGCGCCCTTTATGACGAGTATGAAATTAGTCCAGAACGCATTGCGGATGTAGTGGCATTTGCCATCGACGCACCTGAAGATACGACCATCAACGAATTCACGGTTGGTCCAAGTCGCCAGAGCTGGTAGACAAAAACAAAGCCTCCCTTGACATTAATAGTCAAGCAGAGGCTTTGTTTGATAAAAAATCGTGGTTTAATATTGAAACTTATTGCTTGGTTTGTTTTGCTTTACGCTTAAGTTTGGGCAGCGGTACTTTCTGGGCCATGTTACCCACATTCTGCTTGGTTGCTTGGACGGTGTTGTGGACTCTTGCCGCTTGTTGTGCCTTTCGTTGCTGCTTCTTCAACACAGCTTGTTGGACCAATTCTCGGCTCTTAGTTTGGACCACTTCATCCATGAAATAGAGCTTCACGAAGCTCCCTGGTGCAACCTTTTTGTTGGCTTTGGGCTGAGTCTCTAGGACCATCATCGTGGCTTGCTCCGCTAATGCCGCCTTTGGTTGGACTAAGACGCGTGCGTATTTGAAGCCTAGTTGGGCCAAAATCGCTTCAGCATCGTCAAGCCCCACATCCTTCAGATCCGGCACTCGAATATCACCACTATGCTGATCAACATACTTATTCAATAGTTCGAGTGACTTATCGGCAATATCGGTCACACCGAGGCTTTGAATTAGCGTACTACCAATGTTTTTTCCAATTTTTCTGACTAGACCAGTCTTCTTATTCACCATCAGATTACCTCATAATTCAGCTAAAAACTAACGATACAATTAAACACTTAAACCGTTAAAAGGTTAATATAGTTCAGCAACCTTCGCCTGCATTACCTCGTGGTTCAGCCATTCATCAAGATTCGTATCTGCACGATCCACCACACCTCTAGCCGAGACCTCGATAATATGGTTCGCTACTGTCTGAATGAATTGGTGGTCATGGGAGGTGAAGATAATCGCGCCACCAAAGCCGATCAGGCCATCATTCAATGACGTGATTGATTCCAAATCGAGGTGATTCGTCGGATCGTCCATCAACAGGGTATTGGCCTTTTGGAGCATCATCTTGGCGAGGATGACCCGGACCTTTTCACCACCGGATAACACAGCGATTTTCTTCTCAATATCATCCCCAGAGAAGAGCATTTTACCTAAGAAACCACGCAAAAACGTGTTGTCATCGAAGCCCTTCTCGGCAAATTGCCGGAGCCAATCGAGGATGTTCAACTGGTCATCGTTGAACGCCGAATTAGTATCCTTTGGCAGGTACGAGCGAATGCTGGTTACACCCCACGTCACAGTGCCCGTGTCCGGTGCAAGCTCCCCTGCTAGAATTTGCATCATTGTCGTCGATGCCAAATCACTCCGCGACATGATCGCGGCCTTCTCATTTGGGCCAACGCTGAAGCTAATGTTATCTAGTACCTTGACGCCCTCAATCGTCTTCGAAACATTCTCCACTCGCAATAAATCGTTACCTAGTTCTCGTTCGAAATCAAATTTCACAAACGGATATTTGCGCGAGGAGGGCTGAATATCATCCAATGTAATCTTGCTCAACTGCTTCTTGCGTGAAGTTGCTTGCTTTGATTTAGAGGCATTGGCAGAGAAACGGGCGATGAACTCCTGGAGCTCCTTAATTTGTTCTTCCTTCTTCGCATTCTGTTGCCCAGCCAGCTTAGATGCAAGGCGGCTAGATTCCAACCAGAAGTCATAATTACCAACGAACATCTTGATTTTGCCAAAGTCCACATCACACATGTTGGTACAAACTTGGTTTAAGAAATGGCGGTCATGGGAAACCACAATGACGATATTGGGATAGTCGGCGAGGAAATTCTCTAGCCAAACTTCTGTCTGCATATCAAGCCCATTGGTCGGCTCATCGAGAAGCAGAATATCCGGCTTACCAAATAGTGCCTGCCCAAGCAGGACCTTCACCTTCTGGGGTTCCGATAGTTCGCCCATCTTCTGGTGGTGCATGCTTTCGGAAATTCCCAGTTCATTCAACAACTGGGTCGCCTCCACCTCTGCATTCCAGCCGTCGAGTTCGGCGAAGCGATTCTCGAGCTCCGCCGCCTTGATGCCATCCTCCTCAGAGAAATCCGGTTTAGCATACAATGCATCCTTTAGGAGCATTACATCGTGTAGTTCTTTGTGCCCCTGAATTACGGTATCCAAAACATCGAAGTCGTCGAATAAGAAATGATCTTGCACGAGGCTCGACATCCGTGAATTACTATCAATTGCAATCACACCACTTGTTGGCTGCAATTTACCTTCCAGCAAACGCAGAAAAGTCGATTTACCCGCACCGTTTGCGCCAATCACGCCATAGCAGTTACCGGGCGTAAACTTCAGGTTAACGTCTTCATATAACTTATGGCCATCAAGGATGAGGCCCATTTCACTTACTGTAATCAATATTTTATCCTTTTCCCACTAAACACAATAATTGTCGGTATATTGCATTAAGTATAGCAGATTACATGCTTTTAAAATAGGACTAGCAGACCGCGAAATCTTGGGCAACGAACAAAAAGAACCTGGCCACAGTGACGGGCAGGCTCTATTAACTTTAGGTGGTTACAGAACTCATCGCATCAAGTACCTGCACACTGAGCGTCTGCTCACAATCAACGAAACACTCCTTAAAGTGCTCGACTGCGATCACGAACTTCTCGTCTAGTTGATTTGCCAGGGCGAACTCCCTTAAAGCGGCTAAAAGTTCGAGCCCTTGCTGCTGGTAGCGGCACTCCTCGATTGGGTTCTCGAGAGCCACCTCTGTATTCTTACGTCGAGCCCTACTCAATTTTTGAACCAACTTACTATCTGGAATCGGTTCTTGCTGAACAAAGTACAATGCCAACAACTGAATTAACCTGATCTGCATGCTCGTTAAGCCCGCAATCTTGAACGGATTTAAGTCAAAGAAACGCAGTTCCAAGTGTGAGATTCCATCTGTCAGAATCGACCTTAGGGCCTTACCCTTTTGCCCCTTTAACCGCACACCCTCGTAGTATTGGCCAGGCTGCATCAATTCACCAGTAGTGACGGCCCATTCAATCCGGGTCACGTAGTTTGCGGCACTACTGTAATCACCAATAATACTTGTTGGGAAACCGTATGGGCTGTTGCGAATACTACGTACCGGCTGCTGGAGACCTGGACCATCGAAGTACGAGGCATCGACCGTCGGCGTCGCACCAAACAAGTATGTGAATAACCAATGATGAAGCATAAACTGCTGGGCAAGGTGGATATAGAGCTCATTTGAATCTGTAAACGAAGTACTGTTAACAAGCTGGTCGACTACGTCAGCTGAAAAGCTTAAGTTAAGATGTACTCCGGTATTGGCAACTCGGCGCACATCGTACAGTTGACCAATCCGCTTACGATACCAAAGGCTAGCATCTGGTTTGGCGGAAATTTCCGATTCGGAGATATGGGGTGGTAATTCGGGAGGACAACTGAAGGACCATAACCTCTCACCAGGTCGTAACTGCTGATCGAGCTCAGTCATGACCTCAGTAATTAGTGCTACGTTGTCCTCTGCAACAACAGCCGGTGGGAAGACAACTTCGAGCTGGGCTGTAAGGAATTCTCGCTCAATGTATTCCGCAATATCCTGACTTAAGTGCTGGGGAAATGACTTCAGGCTTAACTTATTCTGTTGGTCAACGCGTAACTTTTCGACCTCTACGCCGACATTCACATGGGCGGTCGCAATCTCTTGAATTGATTTCTCTAACCTCGTCATCAATACCATAGCTGATACCTCATTTCAAATAAACTATTCCGATAATTCCATCATAGTTTATAATAATTAGATTATTCAAACTATAAGCATCTATAACGAGATTATTTAAAATAGCAATTAATTCAGACTATTACTTAGTGAGGCAAACGAATTTATTCTGGGCCAACCAGGTGATGATTTTACACCCAAAGTATAAGCCGATTGAGGAATTGTACCTAGCAAACTTACTCGCCAACAAAAAAAGCCTTCATTAAGAAGGCTTTTCATTAAATCATCTGGAGCGGAATTTCAGCAGTTGGCGCGGGAAACTGGCCATCGATTGCCTTAGATCCGGCTCCAAGGTTTATGATAGCAGCAAATGAGCATGAGAAAGAAGAAACAACTATGGCAACACAGAAAACTTTAATTGTCTATTATTCACGGACTGGCAACACCCGGGCGGTGGCCGAATTGATTCAAGCAAAGATTGGGGGTGACCTCGTGCAACTAAAAACTACAGCAGCGAGGCCCAAGAATTATCGCGCAGAAGTCGAATTGAATCAGGAAGAGCAAGAAAATAATGTTTTACCAGAATTGGAGACCAAAATCCCAAATTTTGCCAATCACAACAGAATTTTCATTGGGACGCCCACCTGGAACATGGCGCTCCCTCAAGCCGTCGTGTCATTCTTGAAGGAGCATGACTTTGCCGATAAAACAGTCATCCCGTTTAACACGAATGGTGGCTACGGTGCAGGGTCCGTTTTCACTCAAATTAAAAGAGAAGCTAAAGGTGCGGCAGTGTTGCGGGGCTACTCTGTCAAAGGTGGCGAAGAAATTAGCGGCCGTCTGCTGGTGATTAAGGGCAACAAGAAGGTGGCAGTGGCTCAAGAAGTTGATCACTGGTTGTCCGCTATTAACGTCAAATAAGGTGCTAAGGAATAACAATTAACATGCTCGACCACAATTCTTGGCATTGCAATGAACAAGCCCAGAAAAACTTCCGGTAATAAGCAGTGACCCAAAACGTCAGATATTTCTAAAAAATGACCTGATTCTGGTATCAATCCTGAGTCAGGTCTTTTTGTCTGCAATATAACCTTCTGAATCCATCACCTTACGTAGTAATATATTATTAATGGTGATAAAATCAACGCATAATCAATTGAAGTGAGTGTAGCTAGGATTTAAAAGGAGCTAACTATATTATGTCAGATATGATTCAGATACATCAATTTGCGCTTAAATGGTTGGCCAGATTTCGTGACCGCACCAACGAATATACAGAATTTGTTGATCATTACTTTGCTGATGACTGTGATAAACTCGGTTTTAAAATGGATAGTGGTAAATCGTTTAAGAGCGTTTATGGCAATGCAATTTCCGATCCTACTACTTTTGCCAAAATAATAGCCAACGTCACAGATATTGATTTGCTGGGTTCGGTAATTTATTCGCGTTGGCGTTACTTTAACCACTGGGCACTTGAGCCTGAGAAGATCATCGAACCTGCTAATCGTGAATGGTTCATAATTGTGCTTGAACGCCTTGCACTACTTACTAAAGTAACTGTAGAAAATAACATATTCCAAGGAGTACCACAAAAAATCCAGATTACTTCAAACTACAGCAGTTGGAATTCATCCTCTGACTTCAATCTGGCGGCCACCCAACAGCTTACAGTTAGTGATATTGGTATGGTAGTTTTCACAGAATTTTATTTAGATACTGATATACCGAATTCAACTCAGAGCAGCGATTTCAAAATCGAAAAAAATCAAGCGCACAAGTTATTGACTGTATTTTCCAATTATTTTAAACAAAAACACCATGAGTTGCTTGCAACTGACGTTGGTACCTGGGACGTTGAGTTGACTAATACCGAGGGCATCGTTTATGAGTACCACGGTAGTTTTCTGGACAACTTAGCAACCGAAGGAATTAATTTGTCGAATCTGACGCGAGAAGTTATTGGTCGCAGAGATTTGTACGTTTTAGACGGCAATTTCGAACCTGATCTAATCACCAGAATTACGTTGAAATATCACAAAGTGTCCCAGATACTAGCCGACAACACTTCTGGTCAAGCTCTTTGGTCACTTAAGCCTTGTGAACGGTTTGAAAAAGTGGTTGTAGATAGAGCAGCAGAAACCATTACTCATACTCAGAAAATCGACACTACCGTTAATATTTCGCATAAATACCAGATTAAAGACGGCGTCTCAAATTTACTTGATAGTTTAAAAGTAACAAGGCCATTTTCTAACGACCAGTCCAGCTCAAAATACTTAATTGATCCAGATACCGAGTCCGAAGACTATATAATTGTGGTGAATTATAAATACCAGGAGCCATTCGTGATTAAAGGAAATTATACTAAAGATGGTTGGCCTGGCGGCTTGCTTGATTTCCTATCTGCCATCAGACAACTAATTAACTCGTATAGTTCAGGCAATCTACTCTCCTCTCCCCTGGCCCAGGAAATAAAGAAGATTCCGCATGATTATATTTTGCTGAGCGTCAGCTTCTTCAATAGTGATCAAACCTATTACTATCTCACGGATGACGACAGCATCGAAGTAAATGATCGTGTTATCGTGCCGGTTGGCGACGACCACCATGAAGTCCCCGTGAAGGTCGTCAATAAAGAATACTACGATAGAGAAGATATGCCTATCTCACTGCAGGATGTTAAGTATATTGTCAGGAAATATGATGACCCAAAGATTGATTCATAATATTGAGAATATTTTGGACGCTATGCATCATAAAACAATATAACTTGGTGACTAATTACATAGTGTACGCCCAAAATATCCCCTTCTATCCTTTTAGACAAAATAAAAAACCCTCTCATGAAGTGAACTTCAATTATTGGGGTTTACTTCAACTTAATACGCAGGTTTTAAATTGACACAAAATCAATTTTGAGTATAAAAATAAGCTTCACCATTAGGTGAGGCCTATTTGTAGTTATTACTTAGTAGATAATTTTTTGAGCGCTTTTAAAATACTCTCATCATTCATTACGGCAGTTTTGGCTTCAGAAATAGATACGCCAATATTTTTTGTGGTTTTTATAGATGAACCAAATTTATTTGATTTTTCAATTTTTATATCCATTACTCTTACCGCCTTTCTTTCTTGACAAGTATACAGACAGCTTGATCAAATTTCAATCTATTAGTTTTCGTTTTAACATTTTTATATATACGTCAGCGGCTCTATCAAAATCATAAAATGTATACTTTTGATAAAATCTATAAATTCCTTCTTCGTTCAATTCATTTACTGAAATTTTTATAGACACGTCTTCATACAAGTCGGTGAAGTGAACTCCAAAGTTTTTCGCACCCTCCCCATCGTAATAATTTGAGTGTCCTAAAATCATACTTGCTGTGAAATCGCCATGAACATGTATTTCTTTAGAACTTTCGATTCCATAAACATCTTGAAGCGTGTTTGTGTAATTGAAATTAAGTACTATATCAGCGGTATCTAACACATTTTTGACATTAGAATCTATTTTAAATTTAGCAGCCTGTTTGTCGTACTCAACAGACAGATAATCTTCAAATTTTTTATCAATTATCTGAAACAGATAATTTAAACGTTGGACGTGCTTCTCCAATATAATTCCATTTTTCTCAGAAAGACCTAAATCTCCTGTCCCATATGCACCTGAATTCATTTTCGTTGTTTCTTGATAAATCAGCTGTCGATACTAATTTTAAAAGTCGTACCAGGTTCCTGGTTTTCTAAATTGCGCAGTGACAATGTCATACTCCTCTTTCAATCTGCTGGACATTGACGAAGAATTATAAAAATCTACATATCTTGATGATAATCCATGGTGTAAATCCAAACCATTACCTATCACAACAATGTATTTGATTAATTTTCCTTTTTTCATACCGGTGGCTCCTAATTCATAAAACTAGGTCGTCATAACTAGTCACTAATATTTTTCGATGTAAAATACTGAAAGATTCTTTAAATATCAATTGGTTCGAAATCCGGTAGTTCATCAATCAACTCCAATGTTTTCATACTTACCGTTATTACAGACAGTAACAAATTCAAAATATACTTTGGATCATCACTAAAATCGTTTGGATCATCAGTAATTCCAGATTTTTTAAGTCAAGTCCATAAAATTGTGTAAAATACAGTACACTGTTTTAAAGCTTTAACCTATAGGTTAAAATTGAATATATTTTCTGGTA
>NZ_AZCV01000006.1:0-68232 GCF_001434555.1 Amylolactobacillus amylotrophicus DSM 20534 | reverse complement strand
TCCCATGCCGAACACAGAAGTTAAGCTTCTTAACGCCGATAGTAGTTGGTGGGAGACTGCCTGCGAGGATAGGAAGTTGCCACGCTCATTTGAGCCAAGTCGAAAGACTTGGCTTTTTTCTTTTGCTTTTAAAATATATATATGAGCGGCGCCAAAAAACAACCCTCACCGTTTGGTGGTGGCTATTTTTGTGGGATAATATACGATATACTGATTTAAAACGATAAGGTTTGGAATTTTGATGGTTCAACATTTATATTACTATTTTGATGATTCGGGTGTTCTTCACAATAATTCCAAGGAAGAATATTTTGTGTATGCAGGATACGTTTTTATTGGGAGAGAAAATCGTGACAAAGCCAGTAGAAAGTATAAAAGTTTGATCAGAAATATTCGTAACAAAATAGGTATGGAAGTGGAGTTAAAAGCCTCAAAATTAATCAGACTTCCAAATTAAGCGTGCCTGTATGTACGCCGGCTGAACTGGTAAGCTCTTCCCGCTAAGGGTTAGGCTTATTTTTATTGCTGAAATTACTGAAACTATTGAAAAGTTTCAAATGTTGTTAAATAAAAAAATCTCCTTCAGCGAATAATCGATAGGGGGATTTTTGTTAAATGGTGCGATAATTAAGACTCTGACTATATTTTGACTACATAAATCTGAATATCTATGAAAATAGGCAAAGACAAAATGACGTTAAATCAACATTACGAACGTTTACGAAAGTGTATAAACACTAAAACGGAGAATAAGGGTAGCGTACTCTATTATTAGATAAGCCTTTATTAAGAGTGATTTATAAACGTTGAGTAAGTTTTTGGCAGACTTTTGGCAGACTAAAAATTTAATAAATTAATTGCATTGGTTACACGAGCTTCACTATCGCTAGTCACATGGGTATATATATTTAAAGTCATCTCAACGGTTTCGTGGCCAAGAATTTTTTGAACATCAGTTGGCTTAATATTTGGATTACTCTCAAACAGTAAACTAGCAAAAGTGTGCCTAAATCTGTGGGTCGTAATATGCCGTAGTGATTTATTCTTATCATAAACTTGCCTTAGCCATTGTGCCGGTTTTGATAGACTAACGTACGTATCCTTATATGTGTGAAAAAGTTTATCAAATTCAGCATTGGCCAGTTTATATTTTCTCAATTCGGTTAATAGGTTGTCTGAAATGGGAACTGTACGTTTACTTTTTGTGCTTTTTGGACTACCTACAATCAGTTTGTTATTGAACCCACTCGTCAATGTTTTATTAATATCGATAGTTTTCGTTGTAAAATCAATATCTTTCCAGGTCAACGCAAGAGCCTCAGATCTACGAAGTCCAGTTGAAGCTAATAGGAGAAAGTAAACATATACTCTTTGATTAATAGACTTTGCAGTTTCAAGAAATTCAATCAACTCTTGCTTATTATAGAAGTTGTGTTCAGTGTCTCTATGAAGACGAGTACTCTTTTTCGGTAATATTACATTTGTGACAGGATTACCTGTTGCAAGGTCCATAGTAACTGCAAAGGTATACATACGATTTAAATAATTGTAGATAATTTTAAATTTAACAATTTCTTTTGCTTTTCTATCAACAAGCTGTTGGATGATGGGTGTGGTGATTTCATTTATGTAATATTTACCTAGGGTCGGTTTAATATGGTGATCAAAGACTTGCTGAGTTTTATTAGCTGTTGATTCTTTCACACTGATTTTATAGCTCTCAAACCAAAGCTTAAATAATTCTTCAATTGTTATTTCATCGTTAACTTTAGACTGTATGCCATCAACTTTCATCTTATTAAATACTGCGTTTGCCTCATTATAGGATTTAAAACCACGTCTCTTTGTATTGATTTTTTTTTTGGTTAGCTTATCTGTACCAAGATAAATATAGAATCCATATAGAGTTTGTCCATTTTTATTTTGATATTCAAAAATTGCGCTGTTTGTTCGTTTTGCCATTGTCGTAACACCTCCAAAGATGCTAAAATTGAGTATACAAAAAGCATGAGAGTGCCTTTTGTTGGTAGCCATATCCAACTTCTTGGCGGGAGGGGATATGGCTATTTTTTATGTTATAAATCAAGTAACTGTTTTTTCTTTGCTTCAAATTCATCCTGAGTTATTATGCCATCATCTAGTAAAGATTTAAACGATCTTAATTCGTCTGCTGTAGATACTTTATTTTCTTTAATTGCACTATTTAAGGGATTTCGTAGTTCTGGAATGAGCTTTGTATTGATTATCTGAGTTGCTTTAATAAACAAGTCTTTATTCGCTGCGCCTAATGAAATTGTGTTCGGTGCTTTAGCAGGATCTAAATTGCGATCAGTAGACCAATAATTTTTAGGTGTGTTTTGTAAACCCGGTGCGGAAACAGTAAAATATCCAGACATAAAATGAAAATCAACACTTGTATTTGATACCTGTGTTAAAGGCATGGAGAAGTTACCTTGTCCTATCATGTGACCAGTCATATAACCGGATTTAATGATGTATAATGTCTGATCAGTAACAATTAAAAACTCCTTAAAGTCTCCCTTAAGCATAATTATGACCATTTCACTAGATGGGACCAGTTGAGTAGCTAAATTAATAAGTACGTCTTGATCGGTATTTATAAACAAGCCGGAATTACTATATTTAATTTGATTAATTACCTTATAATTATCGTTATTCGAAGTGATTGAAGATTTTTCAAATTTTGATATAGCATCGTTAAATTTGGAAGTAAAAGTATTTAAGTTATCAGAGTCCAGCAATTCAAACGGAATTAGATCAACGATGTCATTATTAAGTATAATGTGGATTGTGCCTTTAACTGAGAATATTTTAGGATTTAAAAATCTTATATATGGCGTTTGATTTAATGGTATCGTTTTTTCTTCATCGTTTTTGTTTTTATAATATAAGTTATCATCATCAAACCTTAAAAAATAATGTTTACCACATGTGGTGACCTGTTCCATTGTTATTCCTCCAGAATCAGAACCTATTCTGATATAATATATTTGTGTTAATTATCACCAATGCCTCACTCGTGCCAGCGAGTGGGGTGTTTTTCTGTTTTAGACTAGTCAAAAGCAATTAGTTTAGATTCACCATTGGAATTGAATCGTAGCTAGTCACCAGACTTGGGGTGGAGCTTAGTTAACGTTAATTGTTTTAGTCCCAATGGTAGTAAAATCTTCGTTAGAAAATTCAATAGTAACCGGTGTGTCATTAACAAGCTTAAACATCATAACTGTTTCAACTGTTTTGCCAGGTAATAAGCTGTTATTTAGGTTATCTTCTTGAGCTTGTAGTGGATTATTGCCATTTTCATCCAAAGCTAATGTTCCTGGGTCTAAATTAACATTTGACGTATCTGTCTTTTGTTTAGCGTGGATAACCATGTAAAAATTGGATGGATCTTGTTCTTCGTCCGAATTATTCTTGATTGTGTTGTAAATAACTAATACCTTCTCACCATCTTCAATACCATCACGGATTTCAGACTTGGTAAGCGTCATGGTCTCCATTCCTGCATAAAAGACATTGTCATTGTAGAACCACTCTTTATCAGGCGATGTAGGAATCTTGACGGGCTCGCTACTGGACTTCTTGGTTGATTGTTTAGTAGATTTCTTACTTTCTACTTTTGAAGCTTTTTCAGCGCTGTCATTTGACGATCCTCTATCATTACTACATGCAGACAATAGTAGTGCAGCGGATAGCATTGTCCCAACTAGTAAAATGGTCTTTTTCATTACATATTCCTCCATTACCAGAATTCTGGTATAATTTATCTGTTATTAGAGTTACCCAAGTCACCGTTGCCGCGGTGGCTTTTTTATTTCATTTGTTGTAAGAATACTGGTTGATGTGATTTTATTTTTAAAGTAGGACTTGCAAATATTAATTCTGGTCGACGACCTCTGTTGTTATTATTTGCCGAATATCTTAATTCATACTCAAATCTAAACTTGGCCGATCTATACAATTCAGATATTTGTTGTTGCTTATCATAGGTTGTTATCCATTTATGTTTGTTCAACGATAATATTTCTTTTGCTAAATCTTCGTGGCCAGATTCATCAAATGATGAATAGTATAGATTTGAACCTTGCTCAAAGTAAGGTGGATCGAAGAAAATAAAGTCTTTATACTCATCCAGAGATTCTCGCATTTGCGGAATCATGTCCAGCGCGTTCATTCTGGTTAATTTGATATGCTCAGACATTGAGGCAATAATATTAATTTTGTTGATGATAGTTTCTTTATTGAAACGGGCATATATTTTTGTATTTGCTTGTTGATATCCACCAATTGGCCCACCGGTAATTATTCCGCTTCTATTTGTTCGATTTAAAAAAAGAGTACTAAATGCGTTATCAATAGAATTCTGATGGTTTTTTTCTTTAAAATAAATAGATCTTTGTTCTCTCCAATATTCAATATTATACTGATCAGAGTTGTCACTACCATAATAGTCAAATGGCACCTGTCTGATTCTATTAATTAATTGGTCCGGTTTATTTAGAATTGCATTCCAAACTGAATAAATAGATTTATCATAATCGTTTATCCATATTGATTTAACCAGGCCATTTTTTAGTAGTTTAATTGGTAAACCGGCTCCTCCTGCAAATGGCTCGCAGTATGTTCCACTAATTCTGTTAATTTCTAAGAGATTAACAACAAAATCATATAACTGAGTTTTTCCACCGGGGTAGCGAAATGGTGAGTCTGTTCGTGGCATCGTAGTCGCCTCCTTATCACCAAGCTATCATAATTCCACTCATTTGGCCAGAATAAATTACCCAAAAAGATGGGATTTATTCTTTTTATCAACCGCGCGAAGTGCGTTGTTGTAATGTTTAATGAATTCTTCCAATACCAGTCGATTATTTTGCTCGCCAAAATAATCTTGCAATAAGTGTGTTTTACTAAAGAAATCGATAATATTTTTCCACCATTTTATACTCTCATGTATTTCTTCAAAAGAATTTTTTGAGATGGTGTTGAACTTTTCTTGAATCTTCGAGCTTGTGTATAATGATAATTGTGAAGTATACTCCAAGGAATTCCAAAATTTTTGGTGTTTAATAGGATCATTAGCGTAGTCTTTTAAGATATTAAATAGGAATATCTCCGGAGGACAAAAAGTAGGCAAAAAAATGATATTATCCGCATTTGGGTTGCTGGTATGAAAGCCTTTGCTAAATTCTGTATTCTGCAATGCTTCATTATTATCAATTCCGTTTCTTAGTCTTGCATCTCCATCTAAAACAATAAGAATGGACTTAAAATAGTCATCTTTTTCTACTAAGGTTTTGAGATGATTCTTCCCAAGGCTTACGTTTACGCTTGTAATTGTTACATTGGGATTTCCAAAAGGTAACTCAAGAGATTTTGCAGCGTCTAATAATAAGTCTAAAGTATCTGACGTACTTTTGTCTTCACAATATATTTTAATTTCGGGGCCTCTAAATGAGATCTGATTAAACAAATCTGCTTTTAGTAATTCATAGTCATTTTGTTTTGAGACACGTGGGATATTAGTATCTTTAAAATAGACAAGTCGAAAATCGCTTTGATTCGGAACATCAAGTTTAATGATTTCTTTCAAAATTGTGAGTGAATGTGTGGTTATAACTATTTGCAAATTTAAGTCGTTTGAGAGAATAACTAATAAGTTCCACAAACGTAAGACGGCGCTTGGATGAAGAGAGGCATCTAACTCATCAATGCATAAAACGCCGCCATTATAGTTGGTGGGATCATTTTCTTTTATTGCATAGAAGTCCGTCAACGCCGACACTATACTGCTTAGGTTATCTTGTCCGACTGATTGTGTGTCGTTTGTTGTATCTTTGATAGTTAAAACTAAATGTTTTTTTCCAAGCCTCTCTTTTTCAACAAAATAAGCTGTGACATTCTCTGGGTCAATGGAATTGGGTAAAACGGAATTATAACATTTGGCAAAAAAGTCAGCGTAATTTTTTCTAAAAATGTTATTATTTTTTGCTACTTGGGTAGATTTTAGTTCGGTTTCGCCAAGCGGTAATAGTCTTGAAAGGCTCAGATAAATTGTTGGTACTTGTATCCTTTTAGAATCAGTTATGTCGAATGCTTCTTTTGCATCTTCAATTGCTTGTTTCTGTGTAACGTCAGTTTGACTGTCAATAGGGATAGAAGTTCTTGGAAGTGGTCTGATACCACGATTAGCTGCAGTATAATCATTAAATCCAATTCGTTTGGTTAGATAGTATTGAGTGTTAATCATTTGATCATAATCAATAAACAAACGATATGATTTATAATCTTCTTTTTCAGAAATTTTGAATAGCTCTGAGAATTCAGGCCTGAATGCTATTCCGTTTAATCTTCTTGGCTGATCACGACTGTTAGTTCCAGTCGTAGAAGCAATAAGCGATAGCAGACTTGATTTACCAATCCCATTCTCTCCTGATATTACAGTAATTCTCTGTCCAAAGGTAAAATTGATATTATGAAACTTCCGAAAGTTTTCAATTTTCATACTACGATATTTCATTATGTACAACCTCCATCATTTCAGTTGTTTTTTAACACCCACCGCCGGAATCGGACCGGCGCAGAGGTCACCAGACGTGGGGGGATATGGCTATTTTATATGCAGTTAATTATTTGAATTAAAACTTTATTGTAGCATCTGGAAAAACATTTCCGGTACCGGTGCTGTTGACATAGACATCGTCAAACTGAATTTTAAAACTGGTTAATTTGGCTGCTTCTTCTGCAGGGACCCAAAAAAGCGTCCAGATTGTCTTTTTTGCCTTACTTCCGACTTCTGCTGGGTCACCACCAGACACTCCTGTATCATCATCTAGCTGGGTACCATCACTCAAGATAAGTGCTTCGGGTCCGTATATATCCGCCCGTTCTTTTGTATTATTGTTTAACTCTGTTTCGATAGCTATTACATAAAAAAACTCTCCGGTGGCACTAGGAAAACTATCTTTAGTATTTTCTTTGTCCAAGTCGTCTTTGGGAGTAAATTTGGTCAAGCGTACTTCTTTTAGGTTAACGGTATAACCGCCCTTAGATAGAGTTTTATTAGGATTAACAACTTTAACATCTTGTGTTTTTCCAAAGTATGTAAACTGTTGTGGTAATACTTTCTTTTCGCCTTTAGGAATTTCCACATTAACATTTTGACTTGCACTTTTACTTTCGCCTTTAGGAATTTCCACATTAACATTTTGACTTGCACTTTTACTTTTGCCTGTATTAGTTGTATCTTTCCCTCCACATGCAGTCAATAATACGGCAGCTGAAAAGGCTACAAATCCAGCTGTGAGTAATTTTTTCATTCTTATTTTCCTCCAAATAAATTCAGCTTTTTAAGTCGTCAGATTTGGACATCTTCTTGGCAGGAGAGGATATGGCTATTTTCTTAATCTAGCCTAGTCGTTCAAGTGTTGTATTGCATATTCTGCTTCTTCAGAGGTAAATTTTTCACCAGAAGACGAAGTTAGTTGGTCACGAATTGCATCTGGTGACATTGACATGTCTTCCTGATAGCTTTTAGCCTTAGCTAACGCATTCTTTTTCCAGTCTGCCTTAACTTTCCCCATAGCGTAGTTTGCTTCTTCTTGGGTGAATTTCTCACCGGATGATGATACTAGTTGTTCTTGGACAGATTGTTTTGACATATCCATTGTTGTTGCATACGACTTAGCCTTTTCAAGCGCATTTTTATTCCAATCAGCTTTCACGTTATCAATTGCATACTGTGCTGCTTCAGCACTGAATTGTTCACCGGCTTCTGAAGTTAATTGATCATATACTCCTTGTTTAGACATGTTCATCATTGATGCATATGATTTGGCCTTTGCCAAAGCTGATTTGTATTCAGCAGGTACATCAACCTTTTTGGATGATGATGATTTTTCTTTACTTTTACTAGACGATTGTTCTGTCTTTTCTGATGTATCAGCAGATGATGTAGATTCTTTATCTCCGCCCCCGCCTAGTGAAGATCCAATTCCAGCCACCACGATTACCGCAAGTACCCAGAACCAAATTCGTTTGTAGAAAGGTTTCTTTACCTTATATGTCTTTCCATCTTCGCCCGTTACTTTTTTCGCCATATTACTTATTCCTCCGTTACCAGAATTCTGGTATAATTTATTTGTTGTAATAGTTACCCAAGTCACCGTTGCCGCGGTGGCTTTTTATTATTTCTTCTTTATAAAAAATGCAATTAACATAATTACGGCAGCTATGATCAGGGCAGCCTTCCAATATGCTACTACTGCAGCAATTATCAAAATTCCAACGCCAATAGCTATTGCAATGTTCTTGCTCGAAGAATCAGTGCTGCCAGCTGATTGATTTTGAGTCTTTTTTTTATGAGAACCAGTACTTGTCTTCACTAAATCTCCAACTCCAAAGGTTGTCCTGTGATAAATTGCATTTTTGACTGATTTTTCGGGATTCTTAATGAATCCCATTCCTTTTTTTCCGTACCAAGGATTTACCGCACCCTTTACTTGTCGTTTCCATTTACCTGTTGTTCGTGCTTTAATGGATCTCTTTAAACTCGGTGTTCTAAGTCCTACTTTCATTTTTATTCCCCAATCTTATAAAAGTCTCTGGTTTCTTTGATGACGTAGTCTCTCAAATATTGTGGTATAGCATATGCGTCGATAAACTGATCTATGTCAGCAGATTCAGGTTCTATTTCAGCAAAGTGGTATTGAACTAACAACTCTATTCCACCAATATTGGCTTTATACTCAACGCCGTATTTACCCTTGTATGTAGTGTGATAGTACAATTTTGACTGTGTATCATCGCCATTGGTAACATGAGTGATTTCGTGAGCCAATTGAAATGGTAATTCTTTTTCGTTTGGCCAGTTCATGTTTATTATCACAAGTTTTTCTTCTGGATATGCGGCCGAAGGAGAATCAGGAGTTAGTTCACGAGTTAGTTCATAGCCGATTTTTTTGTCCCACGCATAATTCAAAAGATAATCAAATGCGTCATTGTTCATTACTTATCACGTCTACTTTCTAGGATACGTTTTATTACGTCCAAGTCCTCGTCTGGAATTTTCTTACCTTGATAAGTGAATACCGCATGGTCCTCAAAAGCATCTGCTAGTTCTACTCGTGAGAACGTGTCATCTCTATATCGTGGGTCTATAAATGACTTATGAACGTTGAAATAATCCGCTATCTTCTGAAGATTGCCAGCATTGGGTAATGATTTTCCTGTTACGTAACCATTTAAAGTGGCCAGTGGTAAATCTAAATCATCTGCGACTTGAGATTGGGTTTTTCCATGATTATTGATTAATTGTTTTATGTTTTTGGATATATCTTTTCGAGCCTGTAACTCTGCAGGCGTTAATTCGTTTCTTGACATAAAAATTTACCTCGTGAACACATTATATGAAATAACACGTAAATATTCAATATAATTTCGATTTTTTTCGTTTTTATATTGACAGTTACGAATATATTCGTATAATTGATTGAGTAAAGGCGTTGACGATAATCTCAAAACAAAGACGGGTGCGACATATAAAAAAGGCTCGTCATGGAAAGTCACAAGTGCAAGAATCGTTGACGGACAAGCGTACTATCTCATCGGTACGAACACTTGGATAGGTGGCAAGGATACAAAATAAAATAAAGCCTCTACCGTTTGGTAGGGGCTATTTTTTGTGGGAAAGTTTAGTTTTATAGATCAAGTTTTTGGCAGACTTTTGGCAGACTAAATCTGAATATCTATGAAAATAGGCAAAGACAAAATGACGTTAAATCAACATTACGAACGTTTGCGAAAGTGTATAAACACTAAAACGGAGAATAAGGGATTCGAACCCTTGATACAGATATAATCCATATACATGATTTCCAATCATGCTCCTTCGGCCGCTCGGACAATTCTCCAAAATAAAACTCCGGATGTCAGACTCGAACTGACGACATCTTGATTAACAGTCAAGCGCTCTACCAACTGAGCTAATCCGGAATAACTACTCCAATAATTATAGCGTTTGCATCTTCCACTTGTAAAGTCTATTGGAGAAAAATGCTAAATAAAAACCACTCATCTGAGTGGTTGAAATTTACTATTATTTACCAGCTTGCTTTCTTAACGCCAGGGATTTGGCCCAGATGGGCTAGACGTTTGAAATTGAGCCGAGACATCCCGAACTTACGCATATATGCACGTGGACGTCCATCAATTTGATCGCGATTGCGCAAACGATTAGGATTAGAATCTTTTGGTAGCTTTGCGAGAGCTTCATAATCGTGTGCAGCCTTTAGTTCCTGCCGTAAAGCTGCATACCTTGCGACCATTTGTTCTTGTTTTCTAAACTTTGCGATTTTAGATTTCTTAGCCAAGAAGTTACTCCTTTCCGTAGAAATGAACTATTTGATTTGATTAATATACCATATTCACTTACAAAAAACAAGTGAAATAATTTGAAATAAAGTAACGCAGTTGATTTTTCGGCGGTACGACTAAGAAATAATAAAGATAATCACTTTAATTTTACACGGATATTTAAGTGCTGTAAAATTATACACGTCAAATGTTATTAATGAATTGGAGGGATAGAGTGAAGAAAAAATTGCTTTCTAGTTTGGTGCTGACTCTTGCGGCGCTCCTGATCCTAGTTGGTTGCAGCAATGGTGTGAAGAAAGATGACGGGGAGATTAACGTTGTTACCACAACTGATTTTTATGGTGAGGTAGCTACAGCTGTGGTGGGAACTAAAGGTAAGGTCACAGCGGTGATTAACAGTTCGAAGACTGATCCCCATGATTTTGAACCAACAACGAAAACTGCCAAGCAGGTTGATAATGCGGATTTAGTTATTCAAAATGGTTTAGGATATGACAGCTGGATGAAACAGTTAATTAAGGTTCAGAACACCGAAGCCATTGATGTGGGCGTCGACGTCGCAAAGAAGAAGACGGGAGACAATCCTCATATCTGGTACTATCCAGAGATTATGAGCAAATTGGCTGATCGAATTGCGGCAGATCTTGGTGGTAAATATCCTACGTCAAAGGATTATTTCCGCAAAAACGCTGAGAAATACAAAAAGAGTTTAAAACCAATGCAAGAATTGGTCGCCGAGATGAAGAATAAATATCTGGATAGCTCAAATAAGGTTGCTTTTGTTAGCGAACCTGTCTTTGATTATTCTATCAAGGCCCTTGGCTTTAAGATTGGTAACCCGGAATTTGAGGCAGCTATCGAGAAAGAGACCGACCCTAGTCCGCAATCAATCGAAGAGATGAGGAAACAAATTAAGCAACGCAAGGTCCGTTTTTTTGTCGTCAATGAACAAGTAGACAATCCTGTCATTAGCGAACTGGTTGAGCTGGCAGACAAGAATAATGTCCCCGTCTTAAAGGTGACTGAGACGTTACCTGAGGGTAAGACATATATTCAATGGATGACTGACACGTATAAAAACTTAGAGCGAATTCTACTCCTGAATGCTCGGAAATAAAGAAGGAAGATTGAAATTATAAAAAAATTATTGCAGCAACAGTGCTTCTTGGCACAGTCCTACTTACCCTGTCTGGTTGTAGCTATTATAACTCTACCTATAAGGGCAGTACCGCTTATGCGGTAGTTCCTGAGGGTGTCAAGACTAAGTCAAAGAATAGTGACGGATCCGACTATAAGAAGAATGGTGAGCAGTACTACTACTACAGTTATAATTTTAAATGGGTGCTTGAAGACGGCACAACGAAGGAAGTTTCATGGCACAGCCAGGAATCCGCAAATCCAACTATGCTCGAGGCAGGCAGCTATGTTAAAGGAGAGGTCTCAGATAAGCGTGTGACTAAGGGTCCAAATGCGGTTTCTGAGGGTGATATCCCTGCAAAAGTACTAGAAAAATTACGTTAGCGATAAAGTAGCCGATTGGCTTCTTTTTATTTTGACTAAAAAATTAAAAAATTAGCTAAATCTGTTGCCAAGTATATTGGCATCTGGTATATTAATACATGTTGTCAGAGAGACGGAATTATGGCCCGTTGGTCAAGTGGTTAAGACACCGCCCTTTCACGGCGGTATCATGGGTTCAAATCCCGTACGGGTCATTTACATTATGGAGGATTAGCTCAGCTGGGAGAGCGTCTGCCTTACAAGCAGAGGGTCACAGGTTCGAACCCTGTATCCTCCATCACCAAAAGCTTCATCGCTAATAGTCGATGAGGCTTTTTTATTATTTAAATTCCGGCTAGATTATGTTAATATAGACAAGTTACAATCCCGATAGGATTCAGTGGAATCGTTCCGCTGGAGATGCCTTGTAACCGATAAATAGTAGGGGGACTACATAATGGAAAAGAGATTATTTACTTCTGAATCAGTTTCGGAAGGTCATCCAGACAAGATTGCCGATCAGATTTCTGATGCCATTCTTGATGCAATGCTCACACAGGATCCGGATGCGCGCGTTGCGTGTGAGACTGTTGTGACTACCGGTCTAGTACTCGTGGTCGGAGAAATCACTACTAGTGCTGATGTCGATATTCAGGCGTTGGTACGCAAGACTATTCTGGAAATCGGCTATGACAGACCAGAATTAGGATTTGACGGTCATCACAGTGCGATTCTGATTGATATCGATGAACAATCACCCGATATTGCTGGTGGTGTTGATGATTCACTCGAAGTACGGGAGAATCAAAATGATGTCGATCAATTCGACCAAATTGGTGCCGGCGATCAGGGCTTGATGTTTGGTTTCGCTATCGACGAGACACCCGAGTTAATGCCACTACCAATCACGCTTGCTCACGGCTTGATGCGGCGTGTTGCTCATTTACGTAAAGCAAGAATTTTGCCATGGTTACGCCCTGACGCAAAAGCTCAGGTGACAGTCGAATATGATGAGCATAATCACCCTCAGCGGGTCGATACAATTGTCATTAGTACACAGCATGATGAGGACGTTGATAATGTGACTATCAGGTCTGCGATGATTGACCAGGTGATTAAGCAGGTAATTCCGGCTAATCTACTTGATCAAGACACCAGGTTCTTGATTAACCCTAGTGGCCGTTTTGTGATTGGTGGCCCACAAGGTGATGCAGGGCTGACCGGGAGGAAGGTAATCGTTGATACCTATGGTGGCTATGCTCGACATGGTGGCGGTGCTTTCTCTGGTAAAGATGCCACTAAAGTTGACCGTTCTGCTAGCTATGCTGCACGTTACATTGCTAAGAACATCGTTGCAGCCAAGATTGCTTCTAAGATTGAAGTGCAGCTAGCTTACGCGATTGGTGTGGCCCATCCGGTCAGCATCAACGTCAACACTTACGGTACCAGTAAGGTTAACGCTGAAGATTTAGTGAAGGTAATTCGCGAGGTGTTCGACCTGCGACCTGCAGGAATTATCCAGATGCTCGATTTAAAACGTCCAATTTACCAGCAGACGGCTGCATACGGCCACTTTGGCCGGCCAGACCTTGATTTGCCTTGGGAGAGAACGGATAAGGTAGACGCACTACTCAATTTATTAAAATAAAGAAGTGAACGTTTGGGACTTTTCCAAGCGTTTTTTTAAGGGAAATTTGATGGAAAAGAAAACAAATACGGTTGTAGTAACAGTTGCAATCTTTATCGCCACATTTATGACTGCAATTGAGGGCACGATTGTCTCGACGGCCATGCCAACGATTGTGTCAGATTTGCACGGCCTGAATATCATGAACTGGGTCGTCTCCATCTTCTTGCTGATGACCGCCGTTTCTACGCCGGTTTATGGCAAGCTGGCCGATTCTCTCGGACGGAAACCGATATTTATTTTCGGCTTAATCGTGTTTATTGTTGGCTCGGCTCTCTGTGGACTGGCACAGAACATGGTCAGCCTGATTATCTTTCGTGTGATTCAAGGACTGGGCGCCGGAGCAATCCAACCTGTCTCATTTACGATTATCGCAGATATCTACCCAATTGAGAAACGGGCCAAGGTGCTGGGCTTCAACGGCTCTGCTTGGGGCATTGCCTCCATTCTGGCACCGTTATTGGGTGGGTTCATTGTAGAACAATTTAGTTGGCATTGGGTGTTTTACCTCAACTTACCAATCGGATTGCTGACGATTGTGCTGATCATGGTTTTTTTGCGTGAGCCAAGACGAAAGATGAATACCATAATCGATTATAAGGGCACTAGTTTGCTCGTGATTTTCCTTGTGGTAATCATGTTACTGTTACAAGAACTGGGCCAAATACAGAATTGGTTCCTACCTGTGATTCTTGTTCTATTAGCAATTGGTAGTGGCCTGTTATTCTGGCATGTGGAACAGAATTCGCAGGATCCGATTCTTCCGGTTTCCATCTTGAAAAATAAGCAGTTTCTGGGCATTAATGTTGTCACACTATTGATTAGTGGCTTCTTAATTGGGTTCGAATTCTATTTGCCGATTTGGATGCAAGGTATTCTTGGTGAGCCGGCGACAGCCGCTGGTTTCGCAGTGACCCCAAGTTCTATTCTCTGGATTCTTGGCTCGTTCGTGACGGGGCATTTGCTCACTAAAATTAGTATTCAAAAAATTCTCTATCTTTCGCTGTCGTTCTTGCTGGTGGGTAATTTATTGCTGATTGTTGTTCCCGAATCCACACCGTTCCTCTTCTTCTTTTTGATTGCGGCGCTCTGTGGCTTTGGCTTTGGTACAGCAATCACGGCGACGGCTGTGGCATCTCAGACTGTTGTCTCAAAGGAAAATATTGGCGTGGCAACTTCCTTTAATTCACTCGTGAAGTACCTAGGTCAAACAATGATGGTCTCGATTTTCGGTATTGTATTCAACATGTACGTTGCTAAGGGCTTAGATGGTCAGCCAAACTTAACGCAGGCGATGATGAACAAGGTCGTTAATTCGGCTGATGCTAAAAAAATGGACCCAACATTGTTGGCTCCATTACAAAATATTTTGTTCTCTGCTTTGAAGGGGGTCTTCTACGCCTCAATCGTCGTGATTATCATCGCGTTCTTCGTTAATTTAATGAATCGCGCGCAAAGGGAGTCGAAGTTGGGTTAAAGGATAGCCGGTAGCGGTAGTACAGATAGAGGCTAACCATGATAAATGTTAATCCTAGTAAGAAGCCACCGAGGACGTCGCTTGGAAAGTGAACGTGCAGGTAGATGCGGCTATAGCCGATTAGGATAGGCATGCTACCAAAGATTAATGTCGCCAGAGTTTGTAGCACATGGCTTTTTACCAGAATTATCGTGACAATAATCAAAAGGCTAAAGAAGGTGATTGAGCCGATTGAATGGCCTGACGGAAACGAGTAGCCGCCAGCGTGCACCAGGTGGTGGGCAGTAGGCCGTGGTCGTTTTATAATGTGCTTGACGATTGAGTTGGTCAGATTGGCGAGGGCCATCGTGCCTGCAAAATATAGTGCTAGTGGGTAGCGTTTGATTAAAAGAAGTAGCGCAGCCGCGATAATCGTCAAAACAGTCATGGTCTTGGTATTACCAACAACGGTGATTGAACGCGCAAATATGAGGTTGGTTTCATTGTGATTAACAATTACGTTGATCAGAGTTTTGTCGAAGCTGTTGATTACCGGTTGACTAGTGGCAACCAATATTGCCCAGGTAAGGAAGAGCAGAAGTAATACTAGGCTGGCAATGCCAAATTTACGAGCACGGATTTGATTCTGATTCATGTGAGATTCATCCTTTAACTTTTCATTCTAATGTGGTAAATTATAACTATTATTGATTCAAAGATAAAGGCACAAGAGTAGTAGAGTGGAGAACTTTGCAGAGAGTGGTTGGCTGGTGTGAAACCATAAGAGGAAATTCGAACTCGCTTGAATATTGCCAAACGTCGGTCACGTTACGACCAAATGAGCGCCACATTACGTGGAACTTAGGTGGTACCGCGAATATTTCGTCCTATTGATTTTAATCAATGGGACTTTTTTATTAGGAGGAAGAAAATGGCATATAACCATAAAGTTGTTGAGGCAAAGTGGCAGAAGTATTGGGCAGAGCACAAGACTTTCAAGACTACAGAGGATAAGAACAAAAAGAATTTCTACGCATTAGATATGTTCCCATATCCATCTGGTAAGGGGCTACATGTCGGGCATCCAGAAGGCTACACCGCAACTGACATTATCAGTAGAATGCGTCGGGCACAGGGCTATAATGTATTGCACCCAATGGGTTGGGATGCATTTGGCTTGCCCGCAGAGCAGTATGCGATGGATACTGGCAACGATCCAGCAGAGTTTACCAAAGAGAATATCGCCACGTTTAAGAAGCAGATTAACATGCTCGGATTCTCGTATGACTGGGACCGCGAAGTGAATACGACTGATCCGAACTTCTATAAGTGGACCCAGTGGATTTTTGAACAAATGTACAAAAAAGGTTTGGCATACGAGGCCGAGGTACCGGTCAACTGGAGTCCTGATTTAGGTACAGTTGTGGCGAACGAAGAGGTCATTGATGGTAAAACTGAGCGTGGGGGCTATCCAGTTTACAGGAAACCGATGCGGCAGTGGATGCTGCGGATTACTGCCTATGCTGATCGCCTACTAGATGACTTAGACCTCGTTGATTGGCCGGAGAGTATCAAAGAGATGCAGCGAAACTGGATTGGGCGCTCAACTGGGGCACAGGTGACCTTTAAGGTTGCGGCGACTGATGCCCAGTTCAACGTCTTCACTACGCGGCCTGATACGCTCTTTGGGGCTAGTTACACTGTTTTGGCGCCTGAGCATGAACTTGTGAGCCAAATCACGACACCTGCTCAAAGAGAGACTGTGGATGCGTATATCAAGCAGACTGAGCAGAAGAGCGACCTCCTTAGAACTGATTTGAATCACGATAAAACGGGTGTCTTTACCGGTGCCTTCGCCATTAACCCGGTTAACGGCGAGAGATTACCAATCTGGATCAGTGACTACGTGTTGGCCAGCTATGGTACTGGCGCCGTGATGGCTGTGCCAGCCCACGATGACCGTGACTTTGAATTTGCCCAGAAATTTGACTTGCCGATTAACGAAGTAGTTGCCGGTGGTGATGTTACTAAGGAAGCCTTTACTGGTGACGGTGAGCACGTGAACTCGGACTTCTTAGACGGTCTGTACAATGAGGAAGCCATTCAGAGAATGACGGACTGGTTAGAGGAGCATCAGGTTGGTCAGAAAAAGGTTAACTACAAACTACGCGACTGGTTATTTAGCCGCCAACGTTATTGGGGTGAACCAATTCCGGTTATTCACTGGGAAGATGGCGAGACAACCCTAGTGCCTGAGGATGAGTTGCCATTACGCTTACCATTTACCAAGAACATTGCACCTTCAGGGACAACCGAGAGTCCGCTGGCGAACATCACCGACTGGGTCAATGTGGTTGATAAAAATGGCCGAAAAGGGCGCAGAGAAACCAACACAATGCCTCAATGGGCGGGTAGTTCTTGGTACTACTTAAGATATATTGATCCAAATAATGATAGAGAATTAGCCGATCCTGAGAAACTAAAAGAGTGGTTACCGGTTGACCTCTACGTGGGTGGTGCCGAGCACGCCGTGTTGCACCTCCTCTATGCCCGTTTCTGGCATAAGGTATTGTATGATTTAGGCGTTGTACCAACGAAGGAGCCATTCCAGAAGCTTTATAATCAAGGCCTTATTTTGAAAAACCACGAGAAGATGTCGAAGTCAAAGGGCAATGTTGTGAACCCAGACGATGTCATTGCCGAGTTCGGTGCCGACTCATTACGCGCATACGAGATGTTTATGGGACCGCTCGACGCCGCAATTGATTGGGCCGACGATGGTCCGGCCTCCACTAAGAAGTTCCTGGACCGGGTATGGCGGTTGTTCGTGAACGACCTCGATGTGACGCCGATTCTGACGGATAAGGTCGGTGCAAAGAACGACGGTAAGCTAGACAAGGTTTACAACGAAACGGTCAAGAAGGTAACGGAAGACTTTGAATCAATGCATTTCAACACGGCAATTAGCCAGATGATGGTCTTCATCAACGAGGCGTACAAGGTGGATATCATCCCGACGGAGTATGCTGAAGGGTTCGTGCAGCTGTTAGCACCTGTTGCACCCCACATGATGGAAGAAATTTGGCAAATTATGGGTCATGAAACAAGCATATCGTTTGCGGCTTGGCCAACATATGATGAATCAAAACTCGTTGAAGACACCGTAGAAATTATTGTTCAGGTGAACGGCAAGGTCCGCGGTAAGTTCCAGGTTGCTCGGGATACCGCAAAGGACGAGGTTGAACGTTTAGCCTTGACTGAAAAGCATGTTGTATCCTTCTTGAAGGGACAGGAGCCAAAAAGGGTGATTGTGATTCCAAACAAAATTGTCAATATCGTCTTGTAAACACTAAATTTTTCCTAAAGTCATATGAATTGTGACTGTAAATTTGTATGATAGAAATAATAGGGAATAGGAAGACTTTATGCAGAATAAAAATTCGCAGCCCACGAGCTCGCACGAAAGCTTGATTCGTGGCTCTGCCTGGATGACATTTGGCTCAATTTTTTCACGAATCTTAGGGGCAATCTATATTATTCCGTGGTACGCCTGGATGGGGGACCATGGGAACGTGGCTAATGCGTTAACTGCTAAGAGCTACAATATTTACAGCCTCTTTTTGATTATTTCAACCGCCGGAATTCCTGGTGCCGTTGCCAAGCAGGTAGCTCACTACAACGCTTTAAATGAGTATGGCGTGGGCAAGCGACTGTTCAAGAGTGGACTTGGCCTAATGGTGTTGCTGGGTATTATCTCGGCTGCGGTCATGTATTTCCTCGCCCCAATCCTTAGCGGAGGGGATCTACGGCAGGTACCGGTGTTGCAAAGCTTAGCCATCGCTGTGCTAATCATACCCGTGATGAGCCTGACTCGCGGGTTCTTTCAGGGCTACAACAACATGGCACCAAGCGCCCTATCACAGTTCGTCGAACAGCTGGCCCGTGTCATCTGGATGCTCCTAACTGCTTTTATCATTATGCAGGTACAACATGGAGACTTCCTAGATGCCGTGGTCCAATCCAACCTTGCTGCCGCTATTGGTGCGGTGTTTGGTTTGTTATTGCTGGTGTATTTCTACAAAAAAAAGCAGGCAGACATTAATGAACTTGTGTTGAATAGCAACCACGAGGTTGAGGTTTCTACTAAGAGCCTGTTGGGCGAAATAGTCCGGCAATCGATTCCGTTTATTATCCTCGATTCCGGAATTACATTCTTCCAGTTGATTGATCAGTACACGTTTCACCCACTGATTAAGTTGTTTGTGGTAGCGGACTATGACCGGATCGAAAGCTGGTATGCTTTATTTGGTCTGAACGCCAACAAGTTAATCATGATTATCGTGTCTTTAGCCACCGCGATGGCCGTGACATCTATTCCTTTACTAGCGGGTGCGCATGCCAGAAGAAATACACGAGATATTCGCGATCAGATTGAGAGTACTTTGGAACTGTTTTTGTTCGTGATGCTGCCAAGTAGCATGGGAATGGCGGCTATTGCGCAGCCAATCTACACAATCTTCTATGGTTATGACGCTACCGGAGCGAGCGTGCTCTACCTATCAGCATTTATCTCGATTCTCCTGGGCTTGTTCGCCGTCCTTGTAGCTATTATGCAGGGATTATCTGAGAATGGCCTAGCCATCAAGTATCTTGTGATCGGGATCTTGTTAAAGTTTGCACTGCAATTGCCGGCAATCTACTTCTTCAAGCTGTATGGTCCGCTGTTGGCTACTGCCGCTGGCATGGGAATTACTTGTTGGCTGGCGCTTTATCACATGAAAACGAGCTATCATTACAATCAGCCACGTCTAGAACGTAGATTCATCGGTATTGCGGCATTCTCTCTGTTAATGTTTGGCGCTGTTAGTGGTACTTTGAAGTTGCTGTACCTCTGGTTGTCTGAAACAAGCAGGTTTCATGCGGTTATTGCCATCGTCGTGGCACTAGTTGTCGGAGTGTTAGTTTACGGTTTCTGTGTGTTGAAGACCGAACTTGCACAGAAGATTCTCGGCGAGAAAATTAATGGTCTGTTGCGAAAATTACATATTAGAATTTAAATTAAAAATGCTTAGTCAGCTATACTCCTAGTTCATTGGACACGGAAATAATTAAAATTCCGGTCGAACAAACTAGGAGTATTTATTTTGACTAGGCATTTTGCTTGCTGAATTGTTGGATTACTTGGGGAAGGAGGTGAGACAGCTTGGCTGGGAGCACGACATAGTCCTGCTGTGCAATCTGGTCTCCCGTGAAACTGTGCAGATAAACTGCGGCATTAACCGTATTTGTTGTGGTACCGAACTGGGCAACGATTCCGGCAATGATACCGGTAAGTGTGTCACCCATGCCACCGGTAGCCATTCCAGGATTTCCTAACGGATTCTGCCAAACAGTAGGGGACTGATCGTATACTTTTGTCCTCTCTGATTTCAGCACGAGTGTGGCGTGGTCAGATAACTTGGCTAGTTGAGTGCTATTCTGCAAATCGGTCTGCGCGGCAATTTTCACGCCGCTGAGTCGTTGCCATTCCATTTGGTGTGGCGTCAGAATAATTTGTGCTTTACAGTCGTTAATTAATGCAGGATTTTCAGCCGAAATTGTGAGTGCGCTCGCATCGATGATACACGTCTGCTGCTCAACGAGTAGCTTGAGACACGTTTTTACTAGTTCGAGGGCAAAAGGGGTCGTACCAAGACCGGGGCCAATTACAACGATGTCTGCTGCCTTTATTGCCGGCACCAGCAACTCTTGTGCATGGTAGTCGATAAACATCGCTTCTGGAATTCGGGTATGGAGTGCGGCATTGTTGATGCTGTTGGTCGCCACAGTAATTAGGCCAGCGCCTGTATTCAGACAGGCTTCAGCCGCCATAATGATGGCGCCACCGAATTGTTCGTTTCCACCAACTAGAAGCACACGACCATAGTTGCATTTATATGATTTTGGTGCGCGTGGTGTGATTGTTTGCGCCACCTGCTCAGCTGTAATATTTTTTAGCATAATTTCCTCGTTTCTTCTTTTATTTTAGAATATTTCTGGTAAAATAAAAAGAGTACTTGCCCCAATGGCGGAATTGGCAGACGCGCAGCGTTCAGGTCGCTGTATGGGTTTCCATGTGCAGGTTCGACTCCTGTTTGGGGCATATATTAGGTTTTCTTAGTTAAACTTCGGAAAACTAAAGCACCTATCAAACGTTGATATAACAGCGTTTGTAGGTGCTTTTTGTTTTGACAGAATTTCTTCGTAAAACTATGGTTTTTCGGAGTTAGTCGGACAAATGGTGGACAAAGCTCGCACAATGTTACCCACGATATTCTTTACTGAACACATTGCCACCAAGCAGCTCGAGCTCATTCCAACAAATAAATACGTACTATTTCTATGATGATTCAAAAAATTGTTCGGAAATATCTTGTTTTACTAGCTTATTTCTGGTAATATCATGGTATAAATTGGTCAAAGGAGAACGAAATGCTGAACAATCTTTTTAAATTGCAGAAGAATCATACGAAAATATCCACGGAAATCTTGGCAGGAATCACGACATTCTTCGCCATGTCTTACATCCTGTTTGTTAATCCATCAATCCTGGCCCAAACGGGAATGCCGGCGCAGGCGGTCTTTCTTGCTACAATCATCGCCTCGTTTGTGGGTACGATGATTATGGGATTATTCGCGAACGTGCCATATGCATTGGCGCCGGGAATGGGCCTCAATGCGTTTTTCACCTACACGGTCTGCTTCGCGCTTGGTTTTAGTTGGCAACAGGGTTTGGCGTTGGTCTTCATCTGTGGTCTCATCAACATTTTGATCACGGTTACTAAAATTCGGAAGATGATTATCAGAGCAATTCCCAAATCGCTGCAACACGCTATGGGTGGTGGTATCGGTGTTTTTATCGCCTATGTGGGACTGAAAAATGCTGGCTTCCTCCAGTTTACGTCTGAGCCTGCCAATATTATTAGTGTTAATGGTGCGCCACTCGCGGCGGGCCAGGAAACCTTTAAGGGTGGCCTGCAGTCAATTGTGACCGGCGGTGGAATCGTGCCTGCCTTAACTAGTTTTGCGAAACCCGGCGCATTGCTGGCCCTCATCGGTCTGTTAATCGTGATTGTATTACTAATTAAAAAGGTCCCAGGAGCTGTGTTTATCAGCATTATCCTCACTACACTGATTGGTATTCCACTGGGTGTGACCAATTTCAATGCCGCCACAGCCACCTCTCTTGGGGAATCATTCAATCAACTCGGTACGACCTTTGGTGCGGCGTTTGGCTCTAAGGGACTCGTGACCCTGTTTAATGATCCAAGTAAGCTGGCGTTAGTTCTGATGACGATCTTCTCCTTTAGTTTCTCGGACACCTTTGATACGCTAGGTACATTCATCGGTACCGGACGCAAAACTGGAATATTTAACGAGCAGGACGAGGCAGCCCTCGAGAATGGGAATGGCTTTAGTTCTAAAATGGATCGTGCATTGTTTGCTGATTCAATCGCAACCTCGATAGGTGCAGTTTTCGGTACTAGTAACACAACGACGTATGTGGAAAGTGCTGCCGGAATCGGTGCCGGTGGTCGGACTGGCTTGACCGCCGTGACTGTTGCTATTATGTTTCTGCTCTCAACAGTATTTACGCCTTTCATTGCAGTAGTTCCAACAGAAGCTTTGGCGCCAGCACTCATTGCCGTTGGTGTGATGATGATGAGTACATTCAAGAATATTGACTGGAACGATTTGGGTGAAGCCATTCCGGCGTTCTTCACCTCGATCTTTATGGGATTAGCCTACAACATTTCCTACGGTATCGCAGCAGGTTTCATCACTTACTGCATCATCCAAACTGTTCGTGGTAATGCCAAAAAAGTGCATCCAATACTTTGGATTGTCTCTGGCTTGTTCGTGGTGAACTTCATTCTTTTAGCCAACATTTAATATCTAATAACTCCTAAAATCCAAAAAAATACTCCGTGAACAAGCAAATGCTCGTGGAGTATTTATTTTGTACTATTATTTTGTATTATTGTAGCTTTCCAATATTCTCGAAGAGTTGATCGAGAAACTTCAATACTTTGCTGTCTGAAGGGGAGTTCTCTACCATATTCGTGCGTGATGGTTTGGCCTGTGATGCTTTTCGAGCATCGCGTCGATTCTTTTTGACGTTGCCGTTTGTGAATCGTTTGCTCCCAGTCAAAACGCTGTATTCGGCGGTCGTGAGGTAATGCTTCTTATGATTAATCATTGTCTTCACCATCGACTATTCGTCGTCTTGGCTAGTTAATTCATCCATCGAGACTGAAATATCGTTCACAGCATCTGAAGTTTCGCCGTTGTTGTGCTTGTTAAATGTTGGTTTTTTAGGGTTGATCAAGTTGCCCAAAACGCCTGCTTGGCCATAAGTGCTTGAGCCGTCATTTGGTACGACAACCAGGTTTGTGTCAGAATTTGCCAATTGACGATAAGCATCGATTGATTGGTTAGCGAGGTAAGTCTCAGAAACATTGTTCAAAGCCTCTTGAACAACGTCAATTCTGTACTTTTCAGCGTCAGCAGCTGTTCTCTTTGCAGTTGCTTCGGCTTTGGCTGTGTTCACTAAAGCATCATTCTTGGCCTTAGTGGTCAATTCGATTGACTTAGATTCACCTTCAGCACGCAAAATCGCAGCAGTTTTGTTACGATCGGCAGTCAGTTGCTTGTCCATGGCTTTTTGGATTTCAAGTGAAGGCTTCAATTCGTCGATATTAATTCGGTCAACTTTGATACCGTATGTATCTGTCAAATCACCGATTGCTTCAGCCAAGTCGACGTTGATCTTCTTCGTCGAAACAAGGGCTTCGTTCAAATCGAGGTTACCCATGATATCACGCAAGTGCCCACGAACCAGCTGAGCCATTGATTCAACAGAATCGGTATTCTCATATTGGTATTTTACAGCGTTCGTTACGTGGTAGTTCAAAGTAACAGTAGCAACGATTTCGGCGTTATCCTTAGTGATGATTGAATAACCAGGCAATGAGATAGGCTCCATAGCCATTGAAACGTTAGCGATATGTTGTGCGAGTGGAATGTAGAAATTGATTCCGGCGTTCACAGTGCGTGAGTATTTACCAAAAGTTTCTACTAAACCAACGTTGTTTTGTGGGACAATTTTTATTCCGAACATAATTAATTCTCTCTTTCTTTGATAATGACGATATTTCCATTGATATTTGTGACTTCGTATTGCTTATGTGCTTTGACTGGCTCGTTGTTCTCAGTGATGTAACGGTAGACCAGACCGCGTACGGTGATGATGCCGGTAGTTTGGTCGATATCTTTTGCACCGACTATCTGACCAATGAAGTTTCTTTGTTCGAAATTGGCGAAACCAGATACTTTTAAATCTTTCTGATTCAATAACAGCTCAATCGCAGTCAGAATGGCACTATTCATACTTTGGTTATGATCGGTTGCGTAACTTTGCAACCTATCAGACAAACTTTCTGACAGGCGCAATGTCAATCTTTTATCCAATTCTTCTCCCATAAAAAAATCCTTTCTATTCACTTTGTCTGAGTGACATCATTATGTCGCCAAAAAAGATAAATAGCAAGGATTAAATTACAATTTTTGTATAAATAGATTATTTGTGCTTCTGATAAAGATCGTCTTGCGGTGGAAGGTGGAGGTGGCTAGTATAAATTGCTACCATAAGACCGATGATGGAGATTACAATCGTGTTCTGGCCCAGGTAGCCAACCAACAAACCGTTGAGAACAGCGCCTGCAAGGAAGCTCAGTAGGATGATGATAAATGTCTTGGTTTTCTTCCAAGCGGCTGGTTTGTGTATGAATAACGTGTCATACAGGCCCTCTGAGATTGTCCGGAGATTACCGGTCATCATCATCGGCGTGTAAGGACCATTATAAATCTTGCGAAATTCCTGCATTTGGGCTGCCGCCGCCATTGAAAGAATCGCCAGTATCAGCAGATTCGACAGTTTTTGGGTCAGAATTAGTGCCACGATGAGGAGGATCATTTCGTAGATAAGGACGAAGGTTGGACGCGATACCTGTTTAATATTATCGTATTTGTGTTGTACTAATCTGACGACGATGGTTCCAAGCATGAACATGGCAATTGCGAAAATATAACGGCCGATTTTGCCGAAATCACCTCTACCAAGGTTAATTCCTAACAGAATCAAATTTCCAGTCTGCATTCCAGCAAAAACTTCGCCATGAAGAAGGTATGAATAGGCATCAAGGCCACCCGCACTGGCGGCTAAGAACATTCCCGGAACAACACGTTCATAATCAGGTTTACGTATTTCTCTCATAATTACTCCAATCTTAACTTTTTCATTCTAGACAATGGCACGCTTAAATGCAAAGTCAAATACCCAATGTAGATCTTTTAAGAATTGCTTTTGGTATTTTAGTTGGTATAATTGTCTCAAAAGAAGGGGGAGATTTCCCATGGACGAAGTACAAGCTCGTCAATTAGAGATAACAAAGACGAAGAGAAGTAATCTACACAAGTTAATCAGTAAGACCTACCAAAAAGTTGCGGCTGGTATTGCGCTGACCGCAGTCGTGAGTGTTGGTACAACGATGCTTGTCGGCGATCAATTAGCACAAATTAGCGGTAATGCGTTTTTTATGGGCTGGTTGCTCTCATTTGTGTTGTTGATTGCAGCGGCGGTTCGGGTGCGAACATTCGTAAAACACCGCGAGAATACGAAGGCACAAGCGGCCTTCTACGTGATTGCCGCAATCTTCGGCCTCGTTTTGACACTGCCGTTTACATACTATACGCTCGATTCAATTGGCGCGGCATTCCTGATTTCTGGAGCAATATTCCTCGGGTTAGCGCGTTTTGGAACCACCACAAATAAGGATTTTGTCAGCTGGGGTCGCGTATTATTCGTCATGCTCCTTGGTACAGTTGTTATGACATTTATTGGCATGTTCATCGGTATGGGAACCGGTGGCATTATCATGAACATCCTTGTTATGCTGCTGTTCAGTGCGTATATCGTGTATGATTCGAACCAATTGGTAAGACGGAACCAGAATGTTGCTGCAGCCGATATTGAAGGTATTAGTACATTAATGGCTGTTGATCTTTACCTTGACTTCATCAACTTATTCCAACGTGTGCTTGCCTTAGTTGGTGATCGCCGCTAAGTATTTGAGACATAGAAGTAGTTTAGACCATGAAAATGGTCTTTTTTTTTTCAGATTATTGTTTACTATTTCACAAAATGAGGTAAAATAAATTTTGTAATGAAAATTACAACCCAACTAAAAGTGAAATTAATGATTGTAACCGCTATTATGTAGCCTTTCTTGATATTTTGTAAATTAATATCTCCTATGAATATATTAGCGAAATAAAAAACAAGCGTTCCAAAAATTCAGGAATTAAAATATTCCTGTGTCCAAAATTTTTGGGATGTACACCGAATAGTGCCAGTAACCCCACTGGCTGAATTTGGCAAGACGTCAATCATTAATTTCAACTATACTTTTTAATCGCCCGTAGCGGGCGATTTTTTTATACGTTAGCTTACTTAAGCCATAATTGCTTTGGTAGCGTCACAGTTACAAACTCATAGGACAACGGTTTTCGAAAGTGCAATTGATACGCCTGAAGTTCAATTCCGCTAGTCGACTGCGCCAAAGTGGGTGGCACCAGTGGATTGTACAACGGGTCGCGACAAACCGGGAGGCCAATACTTGCCAGATGAACTCTAATTTGGTGGGTCCGTCCGGTCGCCAGGCTCAGGTGCAGGAGTGCCGTTTGCTGTTTAGCATCAATCTTTAAGACGCGGTACGTGGTTTGAGCGCTCAGCCCAGTCTCTTTAATGGCGCGCTTTCGCTTATCGCTAATATCTTGGCCAATTGGCGTTTCGATATAGTTCGACTTATTTAAAGTCAAGTTGGCCTTGTTATTCGGTAGGAGATTGACCCGCGCGAGGTAGAAGCGTTGCATCGTCTTCTGCACCAGTTGTCTGTTAAGTAAGGGCACAACCACCGGGTTTTTACCAATTAACAATAATCCGCTGGTTAACATGTCAAGTCGGTGGGTTACATACGGTGTCTGTTCCATGGGGGCGAGATAAGTGGCGACATCATTTAGCGCCGTATTTGTCTCGTCCAATCGGTTGGGGTGCGATTTCTGTCCGTGGGGCTTGTTGATGACCACCACGTCTTCATCCTCGTAAATAATTTCAGGCAAGTGGCCGCTTGGCGTGTACTCGTGCTGGGTTGATTCAACGGCGTTGAAGTTCAATGTGAGCAGCTCACCTGGATTGACCATACTATTCACGGAACGGTAGTGCCCGTTGACCAAGATGTCTCGATTAATTCTCAGATAATGCTGCCATTTTTTCGGAATCAGGAAGTCCTGCATGACTTCTCTCACCGATTTTTGCTCTAGTTCTTTTGGGTACTGCGTGACAAACTTGTAAGATGTTTTCATTTTTGGTTAAACCATCATTCTTTTTCTAGTTTAAATTCTCTAACTAATGCAGAGTATGCTAAAATCTGTGTAGACATCGGAGGGTTATATGAACGAAAATCCGACTTTTTTGACAAAAGTAGGCCAGATAATTAAGCGCATCTTCCACTTTATTGCCCCTTACTGGGCCAAACTGTGGCGGTGGTTGAAGGCCATCAATCACCGATTCCAGATTGTGCGTTTCGTCATCCTGATTGGTTTACTACTTGTCCTTATTACTACATCTTATTACACAATTAAAGTAAAAACAGCAAATATTGGTGGGATGAAACAGTCGCTGCAGACTACGACTGCGATTTATGACGCCAATGGGCAAAAGGCCGGTTCGCTCTATTCCCAGAAGGGAAACTACGTCGAGCTCGATCAAATTTCCGATAATATTGAGAATGCCGTGATTTCTACCGAGGATCGGTCGTTCTACCAGAACTGTGGCTTCAGTATTAAGGGAATTGGGCGTGCCTTCGTCGGTAAGCTACTCAATCGGTATGCTGGTGGTGGCTCAACCATTACCCAGCAGTTGGCTAAAAATGCACTGTTAACGCAGGTTCAGACACTGAGCCGTAAAGTCGAGGAGCTATTCTACGCGATAGAAATCACAAATAAGTATTCGAAATCCGATATTTTGGCGATGTATCTCAATAATTCATACTTTGGATATGGTGTATGGGGTGTGCAGGATGCTAGTCGGCGCTACTTCGGTAAGGATGCCAGTGACGTCACACTGTCGGAGGCCGCAACCCTTGCTGCGATGCTGCGGAGTCCAAGCTTTTATAACCCGATAGATCACATGGACAACGCTATCTCTAGGAGAAATCTGGTGTTGTCGTTGATGAAAGATAACCATAAGATAACCGAGGGGCAGATGAAGCAGGCCCGAGCGACCAGCTTGGCTCTGAAGGATACCTATTACCAAGAAGATGGCTATAAGTTCCCCTACTATTTCGACGCAGTAATTTCTGAGGCCATCGATCGTTATGGCCTGAAGGAAGAGGACGTCATGAACCGCGGCCTCAAGATATACACTTCACTCGATCAGAATTATCAACAACAGATGCAGACGACGTTTAAGAACGACACCTTGTTCCCAAAGAACGCCGCAGATGGAACCATTGTCCAGGGTGCATCCGTTGCTGTTGATCCAAAAACTGGTGCGGTGCAGGCCGTGGTTGGAGGCCGTGGTGAACACGTTTTCCGTGGCTATAATCGTGCGACCCAGATTAAGCGCCAACCGGGATCCTCAATCAAGCCTCTCGCTGTGTACGCACCTGCTTTACAGGCTGGCTATCACTACGATTCACTACTCTCAGACAAGCTGCAGGACTTTGGTAGTAATAAATATCGACCGGAGAATGTGGATAACGTCTATCGAAACGAGGTTCCAATGTATGATGCACTAGCCCAGAGCATGAACGTTCCCGCTGTCTGGTTGCTCGATAAGATTGGCGTTAGTCGTGGGGTGAAGTCGGTTGAGAACTTCGGCGTAACCGTGCACAAGAATGATCAAAACTTGGCGCTTGCTCTAGGTGGCTTGAGTACCGGGGTATCGCCAATGCAAATGGCTAAGGCGTATACTACATTTGCTAATGACGGTAATATTGCGAACCAAACCTCTTTTATCACTAAAATCGTTGATGCTAGTGGTAAGGTACTGGTGAACAACACGGCAAACAAGAACCATCGCATCCTCTCTGAAAAGGTTAGTCAAGAGATGACCAGTATGCTCCTGGGCGTGTTTAGTGCCGGGAGCGGGATGTCCGCCAAACCTTATGGTTATACTGTGGCCGGTAAGACCGGATCGACCGAGGTGCCAGATAGCTACGGCTATGGTACGAAGGACCAGTGGATTGTGGGTTACACGCCGGATATCGTTGTGGCGACATGGATTGGCTTTGACAAAACAAATCAAAATCATTTTCTAGTTGGTACATCTGCCAATGGTGTCGCACCGGTGTTTAAGGCCGTGATGGAAAATATCTTGCCGTATACCGCCCGCACGGACTTCTCGGAAACTAGTGCACAGCAAATGGTGCAGCAGAATGGTCAGGAAGGCCATTCGGGCCGTTGGTTCGGTCATGTGAGTGAAAATATTCAAAATGGCTTTGAAGAAGCAGGCAAAACACTTGGTGAATGGTATAATGATGCTAAAGGGCTATTTGGCCAGTAGAAAGGAACCAGAAAATTTGATTAATATTTTTGACTCTACCAATAAAGTTGCAGAGGACTTGAAACAACTTCCAGAGTTTCAAGCTGTCCAGGAGGCAGTTGAGCAACTTAAGGGTAATGAAGAGGACCTAAAGTTATACCGAGAAGTAATGCAATTTCAAGCATCCCTGCAGAATAAGCAAATGAGCGGTCAAGAAGTAACTGCTGAGGATGACGCCAAATTCAAAGAGTACAGTGAACAGATGAACGGTAACCAGAATATTGCCAACTTGATGGAAAAAGAACAGATGATGTTCCAATTATTACAACAAATCCAGCAGGCGATGACCAGACCATTAGATCAACTGTACAGTGAATTAAATAATTAACCAAGATTGGCGACAAATTAAGTTTTGTTGCCTTTTTTTAGAATCAGGATAATATGAAATTTTTACATGTCGCAGATGCACACTTAGATAGTCCATTTGGTGGGCTTTCT
Organism: Amylolactobacillus amylotrophicus DSM 20534; assembly: GCF_001434555.1. Taxonomy (NCBI): domain Bacteria; kingdom Bacillati; phylum Bacillota; class Bacilli; order Lactobacillales; family Lactobacillaceae; genus Amylolactobacillus; species Amylolactobacillus amylotrophicus. The sequence goes on along the minus strand of NZ_AZCV01000006.1, from coordinate 38,055 downwards.
TTTTTACCACAAGCAGCACACCAAGAAATACAAGAATCAACAAAGGCGGCGTTTACGAAGATGGTTGATGTGGCCATAACGCGAGACGTCGATTTCGTGTTGTTGGTCGGTGATACGTTTGATTCGAACAATCCGGTGCCGGCCACCCAGCTATTCCTCATGAGGGAGATTGAACGGCTCACTAAGGCACGAATTCACACATTTATTTCGTTTGGTAATCATGATTATATGACACCAGAGAACCTGTTGGTTCAGTCTGGGCAATTCGTACACATTTTCGACGAAAATGTTGCGACAAGTACAATTACAGCCAAAGACGGTACGGTCGTTGACGTGATTGGTTTTAGTTACGTACGGAATCATATTACTGAGGACGTGGTACAATATTTTCCGGCGAAAGTTCCAGGGCACTACACGATTGGTATGCTCCATGGCAGTGCGGCTGGTGACCAGAGTGGGGTCGACAACTATGCGCCGTTCTCGTTAACGGAACTGAATAATAAGAATTATGATTACTTTGCCCTTGGGCATATTCATCTCCGCCAAGTACTGAGTTCCAATCCATTAATTATCTATCCCGGTAATCTGCAGGGGAGGCACGTGAACGAGCCAGGTACTAAAGGATTCTACGAGTTAACTGTCGATGAAAATGGTCATACCACCAGTAAGTTTGTTGCTACCAGTATTTTTATTTGGCAAACTATCACGCTAGATTTACCCAATAATCTGACTAAGGAACTCCTTTTTGCCACAATTATTGCACAGGTAGACGATGTGCTAAAGGATGAGCCGACACGCAGCCTAATCACATTGACTATTAGAAACAGCGAGGTGCTCGAAAAGGAATTGCACGATCTGTTGCTGGACCCAGCTATTTTGAATTACCTCAGTCAGAAGATAAGCTCTGCAAGTTATCTTGTTCGGGTCCACTTTGCCGTAAAGCGGCACCTGCAACTTAATAATTTAGACCAGCAGTACCTGGAGGAAGCACGGCAGCGCACATTTACGCCGGAAGAGGTGCAAGAGCTTGCTAAGCCACTAATGAAGCACGGGTTCATCGCCGACTTCCTGGCCGATCCTACGACAATTAAACGGCTCGTTGAACAGGCCGAGCTCTTATTACAACAGGAGATGGGGGAAACGCGGGATGCAGATTAGTCAAATTAAGGTGCGTAATTTCGGTAAATTTCGTGATCAGGTATTCGATTTAACACCTGGCAGTACCGTTTTCTTTGGACTGAACGAGGCGGGTAAAAGCACACTTGTTGCATTCATCAACCAGATCATGTTTGGTTTTGCCAGGAAAAGTAGCAAGAACTTCGACTACTATCAATTTGAGACCAATCCAAACGTTTATGGCGGCCAGCTGACTTTTAGGGATGACGAGAACGAGTGGGTACTGGAACGCTTGCAGGCCAAGAATGCGCAGGCGGGTAATCTCCGAGTATTCTTCAACGGTACTGAAGTACCTAGCGCGACATTTTTTTGCCAAATTCACCAAATCGACCAGCAATTTTTTGGTGAGTCCTTTATCTTTGATCAGCATACATTAGGCCAGATTATGAGTCTTAATCAGTCTGAGATTGTGACACAGATTAATCACCTGGGTGCGAGCAATAGTGCTGAGTTGATGAAGTTAGCAGCACAATTCGCTAAAAAAGCGGATCAAATATATAAGCCACGAGGACAGAAATTACCGCTAAATCAGGAATTAACACAGTTAACGCAACTGGAGGATGCGGTTCTTTCTAACGGCAATCAGGCACAGGCGTATTTGGAATTGACGCGGCAGAAAGAGCCATTTCAGGCCAAGTTACAGGCAGCGAAGAAAAAGGATCGCGAGCTCACAGAGGCCATTCGCCAAGAACAAAAACTGGCAGACAAAATCGGCCTGCTGGGCGAGTACAAGTTATTACAGCAGTCTAGTCAAGTAGTAGAATTCGACGAAGCCAGCTTTCAAAGGGCCACGGCGTTAATTAGCGAACAAGAATCAATCAAAAATCAGGTTGCACAGCTCAAAAATCAGATTGAAGCGTTGCAAAAATCTCGGGTAGTGACTAATGAAGATACAAAGGCAGTGGTGGACGAATGGTCAGAAATAAATCACCTAGAGCAGCTTGATGGGGACTCGGCAAAGCAGATCTCAAATGAGCAAGCGTCGCTAGAACAACTTTATATTTATCAGCCGGAATTACGCCAAATTAATCAGTTGGATGCAACACAAATTGACCAGATGCGGACTGACTTCGCCGCCATTCGTAATTTACAAGAAGAGCAGCGAAAGGCGGAGGAGAAGCGACAGGCAACTGCTAATAACACTATGCAACCCAATCTGCTTCAAAATGTGACAGTTGGGGTCGCGGCCATACTACTGGTGGGCGGCTTAGCCCTGCTGTTTACTGGACACGCCATGGTTGGCCTGTTATTATTCATCGCCGCTGTGGGGGCCTCAGGTCTCGCGTTCTTCGTCCGAAACAAAAATACCACGGATATACGCTCTGACAATTCAGACAGCGATCAACATAATTTATTGACGGAGCAAATCAACCAATTTGTGACCCAGTATGGGATTGAATTGCCGCGTGACTTAAACGGCCTGCTGGTCCAGGCAAGCACGATTAACGATAAGAGTAATCACATTAAATTCCTCCAGCAGCAGGTAGCTGATAACCAGAAAAAGATTGATCAGTACTTAGACAGGCTCGCCGTCAGCATATTACCGCAAGAACTTGATTTGAACAATTGGTCGTCAATCAAACAGTATGTGCAGCAGTTAAAGGCGCGACTGGAACATGAGAACCAATTAGAAAGTAGTTTGACAGCCAACCAGAATCTACTGCGCGAATTAGGTGCCGACTTGGCCGCCAAGGAGGATGCTCTTCGAGCTATTTTGACGCAGAATAGTGAGGAGAGCTTTGACAGCTTTCAGGAGACGAGTGACAAATATCGCAAACAGCAGCAGAATAGCGAGAAGCGGGCAAACTTGAAGCATATTCTTGGTAGTGACTTTGAACGACTGACGGCACCAGATTTTGTACCCGCTGAGTTACTTTCAACACTTGAGCAGAAGAAAAGCATGCAGACCGCGGTTACCGACAATGTAAATGAGCTCCAGCAACAATTAGCGGATATCAATAGTCAACAGGCACTCCTCGGTGATGATCGGGCAGTAATCGCGGCTCAGACGGCGGTTCAAGATCAGAAAGATCAAATTCAGGAGGACGTTGTTGACTGGTTGAGTCACAAATTGGCAGCACAATGGATTAATTCAATGCTTAATTTGGCGAGTCAGAATCGATTCCCTAAAATGGCCGTAGCGAGCCAGAAGTACATGAAAATTCTGTCGGGTGGTCAATATGACGTGTTGCATATTAATGATAAAATTACCGTGCAGAATTCGGTGAGAAAGCAGAAGCTCACACCAAGTCAATTGTCAAGAGGCACAAGTGAACAACTGTACTTTGCGTTGAAGTTGGCCTTCATCGAACAGATCGAAGATGAGATTAATTTGCCAATTATTATCGATGATGCATTTGTCAATTTCGACGATCAACGGGTACAATATATGAAAGAACTGTTGGCGGAGTTGGGGCAGAAACACCAAATATTGGTGTTTACGGCACGCGCCGAGATTGTTCAATTGTTTGCGGAAAATCAAATAGTCAGGTTATAGATTGTAAGGAGTTTTATGCTGAAAAAAATTAGTGAATATAATGTCGACGAGGAAATGGATATCGTTGTCTTACTGAAACATGCAGATGTGCGGACGACGAAGACCGGGAAACAGTACCTGGCTTTAACATTCGAGGATACTTCCGGGCAAATTAGGGGTAATTTTTGGGATGCATCTTCTACCGACGTCGATAACTACCAGAGCGGTACCGTGGTCGAGCTAAGTGGGAAGAAGGAGCTTTACCAGAATACGCCACAAGTCAAAATATACGGTCTCCGGTTGGTTGGTGAGGAAGAGGGCTTTGATATGAGCCAATTTGTCAAAGCCGCGCCAATCTCGGTGGAGGATATGCAAGCAGAACTGAACAAGGACGTTTTTGAAATTACGAATCCAACTTGGAATAGAATTGTGCGTTTTCTGTTGCAGAAGTACCAGATAAATTTCTATTCCTATCCCGCTGCTAAAACTAACCATCATGCGATTAAGGGTGGGTTAGCTTTCCACACACTGAGCATGGTCCGGTTGGCCCAGTCAATTAGTGCACTATATCCGCAGCTAAATAAGCCGTTACTTTTGGCCGGTACGATTCTCCATGACTTGGGTAAGACCATCGAGTTAACGGGTCCCGTGGGAACAGAATATACAGTCACCGGGAATCTGATTGGTCATATTGTCTTGATAGACGAGGAAATCATCAAAGCGGCCACGGAGTTGAAGATAGACGAGCAGTCAGAGGACTTCTTAGTCTTGCGGCACATGGTCCTCTCGCATCACGGTCTGCAGGAGTACGGCTCGCCTGTCCGACCAGCACTCATGGAGGCAGATGTGTTACATGAGATCGATATGTTGGATGCATCCCTCTACATGATGACGGAAGCCTTAGACAAGACCACTCCAGGGCAATACACGGACCGTATTTTCGCCTTGGATAATCGGCGCTTCTATAAGCCAAAATTAAGCGAATAATTTAATGTATATAAAAGAGCAAACCCATTTAATGGATTTGCTCTTTTTGGTTGATAAATTCTTGTACTAAAACTTACTTAGAAACGCTTGATGAAGTTGTTGATGTTGCATACTGGGATAATACACTCTTCAGGTCGCTATCCTTGATGTTTGGATCAGCCTTCTTCAAGACCTTCGCAATGACACCCTGCATTACAGTAGAATCTTGGAGCCATGAATCATAGATTTGCTTATCGATTTCAGCTTTTCTTTCCTTCAAAGTTCCCTTAGCTGGGCGCTTAATCATCTTGATTACGTGGTAGCCGTATTCTGTCTTCACAGCCGTCTTCGTGTATTCGCCTTGCTTCAACTTGAATGCAGCTTCCTTAAATGTGGAGTCGAGCGTGGTATCGCTGTTGTCAAAAGCGGGTAACTTGCCTGCGTCTTCTTTTGTTGCATCATCAGTCGAATATTTCTTAGCCAACGACTTGAAACTCGTACCCTTGTCTAATTCGGCGATAATAGTCTTAGCTGTGTCTTCCTTCTCAACGAGGATATGTTGTACGGTTACTTTAGGTTCGAAGCTCTTCCAAGCCTTTTGTTCTTGTTTAGCAGTAACCTTCTTCAAGTCTTTTAAAGCAACTTCCGTCAACATGTTAGTTCTGATATTCTTCTTGAATGTTGCTTGGGTCAAACCATTCTGGGTCAGAACTGAATCGAATTGGGAACCGTATTGCTTTTTGTAGTTGTTGAATTCCTTCGTGACCTTTTTGCTTGAGACCTTGTCACCATATTGTTCATCCAAGGATTTCTCAATAATCATGTTTGCAAGAGTTGATTGGCCTGAAGATGATTTCTTCAGTTCATCGTAGAACTCACTTTGGGTGATTTTACCACCTTTATAACTAACGACTGTTTTGTCGTTTGAGCATGCAGCGAGTGTCAATGAGAGTCCGGCTACACCGAGGACCACTCCTACTTTTTTTACTAATCTGTTCATGTTTTAGTACACATCCTTAATCTATTAATTAAACATCTGTTTTTAAATATAGCACATAATCGTTCATAGCAAAAACGATTTGCGAGAAATTCACACAATCATCAATGTTTGATTACATTTTCTTAACTAGTTGAGCTAAAGTTGGTCCTCATCAGTGGTTTGTGGTAAATTATCCTGTAAGTTCTGGAGACTGTCCTCAATTCCCTTGAGGTTTGGTGCGATCTGCTGGTTGAAACCATCAATGCGGTCCGTGATGGATGACAGAGTGTTCTCAATTAGCTTCGCACCGTCATTTTTCAAGTATGCAGAACTTTCATCAAAGCGTACTTTAGCTTCTTTAATATTGTTGCTATCCGCAATTGTTTCATCTATTTGTTGCTTGAAGTCATGTTTAATAGTGTTCCCGGTTTGTGGATTCTTGACAAATCCGATAACTGCGCCGAGTAGCGCACCGCTTAGTAAGCCTAGGCCAAAACTTTTCATTATTCTACCTCGAATTGTTGTTTGATTTTGTCGGCGATTGCTTGATACTGCTCGTTGTCGTATTGGGCACTATTGTCTGTCCACACCATCTTGAAGCCGTCGTGGTCAGAATAACGAGGCACGAAGTGGATGTGTGCGTGAAAGACTGATTGATAGGCAACAGCACCATTGTTATTGGCAATGTTCATTCCTTTGATTTCAGGGTCAAAACCCTTGACTGCTCGCGCGATTTCGGGAATATACTTGAGGTATTTTGCGGCGTCTTCCTTTGAAAATTCAAACATGTTTGCAATGTGCTTCTTCGGGATCATCAGGGTGTGACCCGGTGTTACCTGAGAGATATCGAGGAATGCTTTCACATCGTCGTTTTCAAAGACGGTGTAGCTCGGAATCTCTCCTTGGATAATTTTGCAGAAGATACAGTCATCATTCATTGTCTTTTCCATCCTTTTTGGTAGTGTTAGGTATGTATATTTCACTTTTCATGCTATCATAATGAAGTAATTTTTTCATGAAAATGAGGGGCCAAAATGGGATTAATAATTAAGAATCTGGTCGGCGGGTATCAGAATGTGCCGGTTATCAAGGGAATTAACCTTGAAATACAGCCAGGTGAGGCGGTTGGACTGATTGGTCTGAATGGGGCCGGCAAGTCGACCACGATTAAGCATGTGTTGGGTTTGCTGCGGCCAATTAGTGGCGAAATCAGTCTGAATGAATTGACGCTAAAGGAGCAGCCGACGCAATTTAAGCAGCAGGTAGCCGTGATTCCGGAAACGCCAGTCCTTTATCCGGAATTGACGCTTAAGGAGCACCTTGAGCTAACCATTCTGGCATACGGGTTAGACAGAGGACATGTCTGGCCGCATGCGTTAGAATTATTAAAGCTGTTTAGATTAGACGACAAGCTGGGCTGGCTGCCAATCCACTTCTCTAAGGGTATGAAGCAAAAGGTCATGATTGTGAATGCTTTCCTGACAGATGCACAGCTCTTGATTATTGACGAGCCATTTACCGGATTAGACCCCTTGGCCGTGGCGAATCTGATTGATTTAATCAATTCTGCTAAGAGGGCCGGTAAAATGGTGTTACTAACAACTCATGTCCTTCAGACCGCGAGAAGGGCTTTGGAAAGGTACGTGGTCTTGAACAACGGACTCATCGTGCTTGATGGCTCACTCGACTCCATTAAACAGCATTATGAAATTGCAGACGATAATTTCGGTGAGTTGTACCAGAAGCTCGCAGTGGAGCAGTCAAAATGAGTGAATTATTTCAGAAACGACTACAGAAAAACCTGCAACAGAACATTAAGTATCTCACACTAGTTTTCAACGACTTCTTTGTACTTGCGTTGATCTTTCTCCTAGGTGGTTTCTTATTCTGGTATGCGCAGATTTTACGCCAAATCCCGGATAATCAGTGGTACTACCAACCGCTCCTAGCGCTGATCCTGTTTATCCCGCTCACGGTGGGCAAGCTGGCCACGCTATTTAAGTCGGCCGATAGCCAGTTTATCTGGACCAATGACGATGCGATTGCCCCTTACATGAGACGTGCACGCAATTACAGCATGGTTGTTCCGACAATCATCATTCTCCTAGTGACCGGGTTGGCTTTCCCTTTTGCAACGGTGAAAGCTGGCGTCAGCTTACCGGGATTTTTAATGCTCTTGCTCGGTTTAATCCTTGCAAAGTATAATCATCTGACGTTATTAAGCACCAATTTCTTTGAAAATAATCAGCAAGGATTATCGAACTGGCTGGTAGCACTTGATTTGGTCGGCGTCGTAGCGGGAATATATCTTCCTGGTGTGAGCCTCGCGGTTGAACTCGGCGAGTGGTTATTCATTAGGTTAACCAGAGGCTGGTCCGGTCTGTTTGATTGGACCAAGGCCATCGAGTATGAGCAGCGGAGAATGGAGGTTGTGCAGGGTTTCTATAGCCTATTTACGGATATTCCGGAACGACCAATCAAAATCAAGCGGCGTAAGTACCTGGATTTTGTACTCACCAAGATTGAGCACAAGCCAACGCCAGACTTTTATCTATTTCAAAGAACTTTGTTGCGTAACCCAGAATTTCTGAATTTGGTTGTGCGCATGACGGTATTTGCGCTGTTAATTGCATTCATGGTTCAAGATATACGCTTTGTCGTGGGCTTGAATTTCTTGATTGTCTTCCTGACACTCTACCAGTTATTGCCACTCTATTCGCAGTTTGAGCGTAATTCAATGTACCGCTCTTTACCGATTAACCCCAAGGGTAAGCAAAAGGCATTTCAAAGAGTAATTGGAGGTGTGATCTTGGCTCAAACCCTGGTCATTGCCCTCTGGTGGCTAATTGTCCTCCCAAATAAATTACCGGTTTTACTTGGCGTAATTGTGCTGGTTGCCCTGAACATATTGAGTTTAGTGGTTTATTTACCGGGTAGAACGAAGAAGTTGGCATCACAGTCTGTATATCGGACCCCAATAAAGAATAAAAGGAAGAACTAAATGAGATTGAAGAACAAACCGTGGGCACATGAATTAGTGGAGGCCCACCCAGAAAAAGTTTTAATTCGGCCTGAAGGCAAGATTGATTGGCAGAAACGTTTTACAAATCCTGACTTACCTCTGCGCATCGAGGTTGGTTCCGGGAAGGGCCAATTTATTATTAGACAAGCTCAAGCACACCCGAAGATTAATTTTGTAGCAATTGAATTACAGACAAGCGCGGCGGGCGTTATTTTAAGAGATGAGCTCAAGTTAGCCCTCCCAAACCTACAGATACTGTTGGGAGATGGTAAGATGGTTGACACTTACTTTGCACGAGAGAGCGTTGACCTAGTCTACTTGAACTTCTCTGATCCTTGGCCAAAAACACGCCACGAGAAGAGAAGACTGACCTACCGTGACTTTCTAAGGTCATATGAGAACATCCTACAAATAGATGGCCACATTGAGTTTAAGACCGACAACCGTGGGCTGTTCGAATATTCGCTAGTGAGTATGAATAACTACGCCATGAAGTTTGACTACGTTAATTTGGACCTCCATAACTCGGATGACGAGGTGGTGGCGCAGAACATCCAGACTGAATACGAGGAGAAGTTCTCACGGCGGGGCCACCCAATCTATGCACTCCACGCTCATTTCCAAAAAAAATAACCGCCTAAGCGATTAATTTGAGGTCGAGCAGGGCGTAGCTCTTAGCGCTCAGCACGAATTCATACTCTAATAATTGGCCGTGACTCTTCCGAATTAAACCACCAAAGTATGCTTTGGTCTTGAAATCTTCGTGCTGGTAAATCCGTGGTTCATCCTCGAGCCATGAGCCGGTGATGTCGTTTTGGTCAGAGAATAGTTGTTTCACCCGCTCTAACGATCTTCTTAGCCGGACCTTCTTATTGTACTGCTTAATAAGTGAATAGCTGGTACCAATAGCTATGGCAGTCATACCTGCTGTGAATATTAACTTAGTCGTTTTAGAATTCAATAGCTGTGCTCCTTTATTAAGAAAGATTGTTTGACAAATATTTGTTTATATTTAATATTATGCTACGAAAGGTTGGAAAATACGATGAAAAAAATTGAAGAATTAACAATTAGCGAATTACCTGAACTAGTGAAAGAGGGTAGAACGGTGCTCTTCTTTACTGCTAGCTGGTGTGGGGACTGCAAGTTCCTGAAACCATTCATGCCTGCGGTCGAGAGTGACTTTGCCGACATTAAGTTCATCGAAGTGGACACTGATGCTTCAATGGACTTGGCCCAAGAGCTAAATATCTTTGGGATACCAAGCATGGTTGTTTTCCAGGATGGGCAAGAAGTCGGTCGCTTGGTGAACAAAGACAGAAAGACCAAACAAGAAGTGGAAGACTTCTTGAATTCAGTTGCCTAAGGAGAAAAATTTGTGATAACTAGCATTAATCAAACAGCATTTCCCAATACATTGATTGCAATTCTTGGCCCAGATCAGGGAGAACAGTCTTCAGAACAGAAGCAAAATGTTGTTCGGATTTTCAACCAGGACAATCAGACAATCGGCTTCAACTTTTTTCAAATTGATTCGGTGCTAGACTTAACGAACGCAACAAACGGTCGGATTAAGCTGACCAGCGCCCAGATTAATAAATTGAACGAGTACTTAATCAGTGTGGGCTTTAAGGCCGAGTTGCCGACTGTGGAGAAGAAGACTCTAGTCTACGGCTACGTTAAGACATCTGAGCCGCACCCGGATTCTGATCACCTGCATGTGACAACTGTAGACGTTGGTGACGAGACAGATTATCAGATTGTCTGTGGTGCGCCGAACATCGCTGCCGGGCAGAAAGTTGTTGTGGCGCTACCGGAAACCATGATGCCAGATGGTGCCATTATTTGGCCCGGAGCATTGCGTGGTGTGGAGAGCTATGGCATGATCACGAGTGCTCGTGAGCTTGGACTAAAGCACGCACCTGACAAGCGTGGGATTCTGGTACTGCCAAATGATTTCCCGGTTGGCCATGAGTTTGAACCAGAGAAAGTTGATCGATTATTAGCAAAAGGAGCCATTTAGGCCTCTTTTTTTTGCACAAAATGGTAAAATGAGATAAGTAAAACTAGTGGGAGGGTGTCATGACAAAGGGTACGGCAGCTTTAAATGATGATGAACTATATTACTTAGATGTCTCTAAGACGTTAGACGAATATCAGACCACCGAGTTGTATCTTTTCGACCTGGTTGCCATGCGCCGCCATGAACAATCGAATGAGTCCCCACAAAAAATTGAACAGACGGAGTTGGTGTAATCGTGCTAAAAAAAGACGCAAATTATTATTTTATTGGAATTAAGGGAACCGGGATGGCCGGTCTCGCATTGGTCATGCATGACCTGGGTTACAAAGTTTCCGGCAGTGACATTGAACAGCACACATTTACACAGGAACCCTTGCTTGCAGCAGGAATTGAGGTATTACCTTTTGCGGCAAAGAACATTAATGCAGGGCTCACCATCGTGAAGGGAAATGCCTTTAAGGAAGATCATCCTGAGGTTAAGCGTGCGCTCGAGCTGAACCTAAAAATTATGAGTTATCCCGATACGTTGGCTGAACTACTGCCACAGTACACGAGTATTGGCGTTGCCGGTGCACATGGTAAAACGAGCACAACGGGTCTAATGGCACACGTCCTTGGCGGTGTTCTGCCTACCAGCTACTTAGTGGGGGATGGAACCGGTCGTGGTATTGCCAATTCGCGGTTCTTCGTCTATGAGGCTGATGAGTATCGGCGGCATTTTCTGGCTTACCACCCCGATTACATGGTGATGACGAATATTGACTTTGATCACCCTGATTACTTTAAAGATATTGATGACGTAACGGCGGCGTTCCAAACGGCGGCAGACCAGACCAGAAAGGGCTTGTTTGTTTGGGGCGATGATGAGCGATTAGCTAATTTAAAGACTGACATTCAAAAGTTCACATATGGTCTGAAAGAAACCGATGACTATCGCGCGGTTAATATCAAAAGAGACGAACTTGGTGCGCAGTTTGATGTGCTCTATCACGGGGATTCTTTGGGACGGTTTACTATCCGCCTGTTCGGTGAACACAATATCATGAACAGCTTGGCCGTGATTGGTGTCGCACACCAAGAGGGCCTAAATATGGTTGATGTTGCCAATGAGTTGGTCAGCTATCAGGGTACGAAGCGCCGTTTTGCTGAGACCGATTACAAAGACGTGGTCGTCATTGACGATTACGCGCACCACCCAACGGAGATGAAGGCCACGCTGCAGGCTGCAAGACAGAAGTTTCCGGATATGAAGCTGGTAGCAATTTTCCAACCACACACGTACAGCAGAACGAAACAGTTTGCTGCTGAGTTCGCTGAAATTCTCCGTACCGCGGATAAAGCCTACGTGACGCCAATCTTCGGTTCAGCCAGAGAGTCTACCGGAGATATTTCGAGCGAGATGCTGGTGGATCAAATTGGCAAGGATTCAGAGGTAATCAAGTTAGAGAATATTTCAGATTTGACCGAGAACAAGAATTCTGTCATGGTATTCATGGGTGCAGGTGATATTCAGAAATATGAGACTGCGTACGAGAAATTACTATAAGCAACCTAGTGGTTGCTTTTTTACTAACGGAATAGGCAAATAACTACAAAGGAGCAGCAATGGCAGCTAAAAAGCTTTTACTAATTGACGGAAATTCTGTGGCGTTCCGAGCATTCTTTGCACTATACAATCAGGTGGAGCGCTTCACTAATGGTGACGGGCTGCATACAAGTGCGATTTTTGCATTCAAAAACATGCTGGACGTCGTGTTGAAGAGAGAACAACCTGATAATGTGCTCGTGGCATTCGATGCTGGTAAGACGACGTTTCGGACCAAAATGTTCGACGACTATAAAGGGAGTCGCGCGAAGACACCGGTCGAATTACTCGAGCAGTTACCGTATTTGCGGGAGATGCTTACTTACCTCGGAATCAAGAGTTACGAGTTAGCTGAGTATGAGGCTGATGATATCATTGGCACGCTAGCCTTAGCTGGCGAGAAAGCGGGTTACGACGTGGTTGTGGTGACGGGCGACCGTGACCTCACACAGCTTAGTACGGATAAGGTACGGGTCGATGTGACCGTGAAGGGTGTGAATGAGATTGAGCAGTATACCCCGGCTCATGTGCTAGAAAAACTAGGTGTGACGCCGCGCCAAATTATCGATTTGAAGGCATTGACGGGCGATACTAGTGACAACTACCCAGGCGTGACCAAGGTCGGTAAGGTGACCGCAGAGAAATTGGTTAAAGAGTATGGTTCAGTCGAGGGAATCTACGAGCAGATTGACTCGATGAAGCAGAGCAAGATGAAAGAAAATCTGCTCAATGACCGTGAACAGGCGTTTTTGAGCAAGCAACTGGCGACAATCAAGCAGGATGCGCCGCTAGAGATTACCCTGGCTGAGACAGTGCTAAAAGAGCCTGACTTGATAAAGCTACGGCAGTTCTACCAGCAGATGAACTTCCAGAGTTTTCTAGCGAAGCTTGATCAGAATAATGCCATTAACCTAGATTTGGGTGCTGATGAGGGAGCCGCTACTGTGCCTGTCCAACCGGAGATTCAGTATGTGACTCTGACTAGGGAGATGCTGAAAGCTAATATCTTTGGTAACCAGTCTGAAGTAACGTTCTATCTGGAGCTGCTAGGTGAAAATTACCACTTGGCCGACCTAATTGGTTTTGGATTGCTGGTCGCAGACCAGATTTACGTCAGTGATGACGTGACACTTTTGCAAGAACCGGCTGTGAAAAGCATGCTAATGGACGAAAGCATCAAGAAAAATGTCTTTGACTTGAAGAGAACCACGGTCGCGTTGAATAGATTAGGTATCACGGCCGCTGGATTAAATTATGATATGTTGTTGGCTAGTTATCTGATTAATAATGAGAACAACAGTAACGACGTGAGCACAGTGGCTGCTCAATACGATTACACTAGTGTATTGAGCGATGAGGCTGTGTTCGGTAAGGGTGTAAAAACCGCTGTACCGACCGAAGTAGCCGAATTACTACAACATATCGCTAACAAATTAATGGCGATTAGTGACTTGAAGCCAACGCTACTGAAGAAGCTGGCGGAGCATGAACAAGACTCGTTGTATGATGAGATTGAAATTCCTCTGGCCAAAGTTCTAGCCCAAATGGAGATAACGGGTATCACGGTAAAAGCGCCGACGTTGACTACAATGCAAAATGATTTGGCGTTGCGGTTACAAGAGCTGGAGCAGAAAATTTACGCGGAAGTGGGGGAAGAATTCAACCTGAATTCACCAAAACAACTGGGTACAATTCTATTCGATAAATTGGGTCTACCACCAATTAAGAAGACTAAGACTGGTTACTCAACCTCGGTTGAGGTACTGGAAGAGCTAAAGAGTCAGAGTCCTGTGGTGCAGGAGATCCTTGATTATCGGCAAATCAATAAGATTCAATCGACCTATGTAACCGGGCTGTTGAAGGTCATTATGGGTGACGGAAAGGTACATACCCGTTACCTCCAGACCTTGACCGCAACGGGTCGCCTCTCGTCAGTCGATCCTAACCTGCAAAATATTCCCATTAGAATAGACGAAGGAAAACAAATCAGGAAAGCGTTTGTTGCCAGCAAACCGGGTTGGCAAATCTTCTCGAGTGATTATTCGCAGATTGAACTGCGGGTCCTGGCGCATGTTTCCGGTGATCAGACGATGCAACAGGCATTTATGGATGGAATTGATATTCACGCAAACACGGCCATACGCATTTTCAACTTGAGTAGTCCTCATGAGGTGACCAGTCTGATGCGTCGCCAGGCCAAAGCCGTTAACTTCGGGATTGTCTATGGCATCTCGGACTTCGGCCTAGCTAAGAATATTGGCATTGCCAGAAGCCAGGCTAAGCAATTTATCGAAGGTTATTTCGCTACTTATCCGCAGGTACACGAGTTTATGCAACAATCTGTCAAAAGTGCGCGTGAAAATGGGTTCGTCGAGACGATCATGCACAGAAGACGTTATCTCCCAGACATTCATTCGAAGAACTTTAACCTCCGATCTTTCGCAGAACGAACAGCGATGAACTCACCGATTCAGGGTGGGGCAGCCGATATTATCAAGATTGCGATGATTAATATGAATAAAGCATTGGCTGAGAATAAGTTACAGACGCGCATGCTTTTGCAAGTTCACGATGAATTGATTTTTGAAGTGCCAGATGAAGAACTAGAAACAATTAAAAAATTAGTACCAAGTGTGATGGATTCGGCCGTGAAGTTGGATGTGCCACTAAAGGTGGAGTATGGCTACGGTCCAACTTGGTATGATGTAAAGTGAGGATGAATCATGCCTGAGTTACCAGAAGTTGAGACAGTACGGAAGAGTCTAATTCCCCAGATTAAGAATAAGACCATTAAAGATATAAAGATTCCCTATGAAGCAATTGTTGTGGGGGATGCCCAGGAATTTATTAATAGTCTTCGGGGGGAGACCTTCATTGATGTGGACCGGTTTGGTAAATACCTGGTCTTTAGATTAACCAATGACAAGTCGGTGGTCTCGCACTTGCGGATGGAGGGTAAATACCACATTGTTCCCCAAAAGACACCGCTTGATAAACATGAACACTTGGTATATGAGTTAACCGATGGCACCGACTTGCGCTATGCAGATGTCCGGAAGTTTGGGCGGCTCCAACTGGTTGAGACTGGCACGGAAGCCGTGGTTACCGGAATTAGTAAGCTTGGACCAGAGCCCAATTCTGCTGCTTTCACGCTTGATTACTTTGAAGCAGGGCTAAAGACCAGGAAGAAGAATATCAAGAATGTGTTATTGGATCAGGGGATAGTGACCGGTCTTGGTAATATTTATGTTGATGAGGTTCTTTGGCTGAGCAAGATTCATCCGTTGACTCCGGCCAATAAGTTAGAACACGCAGAAATCGCCGAGTTATTTACGGCCATTAATGAGGAGATAACTTTAGCCATTCAGAATCACGGTACGACGGTCTTTACCTACCTCGATGCCAGCGGTCATGCCGGTAGCATGCAGAATCATCTCCACGCATATTCGCACGGAAATGAACCGTGTGAACGTTGCGGTACGATTATGGAGAAAATCAAAGTTAGCGGTAGGGGAACGGTCTTTTGTCCCCATTGTCAGGTTGTAAAATGACGTATTATTTAGGTTTAACTGGCGGGATAGCGAGCGGCAAAAGTACGGTCTCTGATCTCTTTCGCCACAAGAATATACCGGTGATTGATGCAGACGAGGTGGCTCACGCGCTAATGGAGCCCGGTGCGGCTAACTGGCAAAAGATAGTAGCTAAGTTCGGTCCGCAGTTCTTAAATGCCGATCAAACAATCAACCGGCAGAAGCTCGCTCAGCTAGTTTTCAGTGATCAAAATGCCCTCAGTAAGCTTAATCATCTTTCACATCCGACTATTAAGACCAGTCTGCTGAATAAGATGCAGGAGTATGCAATACAGAATGCCAGGGTCGTCGTCGTGGATATTCCGTTATTATATGAGGGTAAATTTGATACCCACCTCGACGATGTGCTTCTGGTCTACGTGGATAACAAGACGCAACTTGAGCGTTTGATGGCCCGCGATGCGATTACTGTAAAAGAAGCCAAGAGGAAGATTGCCGCCCAAATGCCACTAGCAAAAAAGAAATTACTGGCCGATTATTTAATTGACAATACTGGTACAATAGAAGAAACTACCAGCTCATTTGAAGCTTTTTTTCGGGCGAATATTAGCCCGAAGTTGGAGGAATAACTATGGAATGTCCAAATTGTCATCAAAACTCATCCCGTGTTGTCGATAGCAGACCAAGTGACGAGAATAGAGCGATTAGAAGGCGACGCGAATGTGAGAACTGTGGTTACAGATTTACAACCTTTGAAAGAATCGAGCTCTCACCACTCCTGGTAATTAAGAGTGATGGTAATCGTGAAGCCTTTAACCGTGAGAAGATCTTTAACGGGCTTGTTCATGCTGCCGAGAAACGGCCAATTACGAGTGATGAGCTGAGTGATCTGGTCGATCGGGTAGAGAACAGTATCCGCAAAAAGGGTTTAAATGAAATTTCCTCAAAGCAAATTGGTGAAATTGTCATGGACGAACTTGCGGAATTGGACGACGTCGCGTATATCCGCTTCGCCAGTGTGTACCGTCAATTCAAGGATATGAGCGGCTTCATGAAGGCGCTCGAAGAAATGATGTCTAAGGATAAGAAGTCTAGCTAGGTCAGGTATTCGATGTATTTTTCAACTAATCCTAAATTACCCTTCTACGTCGCTAATCAATTAACAATTGATACTGAGCAACAGAAGGTGATCATGAAACTTTATCAACCACTTGTTGGAGCCGTGGCAACAAGTGTTTATTTGACGCTCTGCCAACAGTTTAATCGGGTACCGATTCGCTCGGAATTTCTCCGCCTTGCTCAGCTCCAAGAGCAACTGGATATCGATTTAAAATCTCTTTTTAATGCGTTCCACAAGCTTGAGGCAGTCTCTTTGTTAAAGACGAGTACCAGTCAAAATGATATTCTCGGTGAAGCGCTGATTTTCGAGCTGAAAGCTCCCCTTGCTGCCAAGGATTTCTTTGGTACCTTTTTACTCTCTAGCTTACTGCTGGAGAAGATTGGTGAACCTTTGTTTAAGTCACTGCAGCAGAGTTTTACACCACAGACATTTCCCGATAGTGAAAATGCCCGTGATGTCTCGGCTGGCTTCTTCGAAGTTTTTCACATGGCGGATGAGACCGCAATTAATCCACCGGCTGTTGTTCAAGAGGCGGCAGAGTCTTTTGCCAAAAACAAGCAATTAGGGCAGGAAGATGCTATTGCGGAGACACGAGAGAATGAGCTTACAAAGTTAATAGATTGGCAGTTTTTGATCGATCAGTTTAATGCTTACCACATCGATGAGGCAGAAGTTAATAAATACAGGAAGCAAATCAGCGACATGATTAACTTCTACCAGCTATCCGAGTTGGAGTTTGTTCAGTTAGCGACTTTAACATTGACGAGCGGTGACCATAAGCTGAATATTAAGCGAATCGAAGCTAACCTAACTGAGAACTATGAGAGCCTGACGGACCATGCCTCGGTGCGTCACAGTGGGCGGGCAACCACAAAAGAAGCACTGGTGAACAAGGTATCAGCCATGATCAACAACCTCAGTGAAGCGGATCAACGTGTCTTAACAAGTGTGAACAAATATCGGCCACTTGACTACCTCTACCGAATAAAGAAAGAGAAGGGTGGCTACGTCACCACAAGTGAGAAGCAGATTGTCTACCAGCTGAAACAGAAAAATGGCTTGAAAGATGATCTAATTAACATGCTGATTTACGTCACCCTTGGTATGGCACCTACACTCTCTAAGGCCTTGGTTGACCGAATTGCTAATGACTGGTTCCAAAATGGCGTGGTAACGGCTGTGCAGGCGTTAAGCTATGTGAAGAACCGTGAGAATAAGAGACAACAGCAAGGGCAGAATACGAAGCACAGATATTATCAAGGACAGGGCAAGAAGAAAGAGGTTGCCACTGATTGGTCTAAGAAGAAGGCCACTGTAGATCCGAAGATTACGGATGAGTATTTGGATAAGCTACTTGATAAAATAGACGGAAAATAAGGAGCCTAATATGCAAAACATTGGCAAAGTTTTACAGAAGATATTGGATGAACGCGCAATCAAGTATGATTTCGACGAAATGATTAAAGCAGCGCTCAAGGATCCTGAAGTTCAAGCTTTTATCAAGGAACATCATGCAGAACTAACTCCCGATGCCCTAAACAAAAGTGCGGCAAACGTCTATGAATTTGTGACGCAGCGCGATAAGGTTCAACAAGAAAGCGACAGTACTGTGAGCGGCTTCGCCCCAAAACTAATTGTCAATAACGGCCTGATTGACGTGGAATATGGTCCGACTGAGCAAACTAGAACTGCAGTAGAGAGGACTACCCAGGCCCACAAGATGCGTCTAATTGACCTGCCGATTACGCTTAGGGAGGCCGCC
This sequence comes from Amylolactobacillus amylotrophicus DSM 20534, assembly GCF_001434555.1. Classification (NCBI taxonomy): domain Bacteria; kingdom Bacillati; phylum Bacillota; class Bacilli; order Lactobacillales; family Lactobacillaceae; genus Amylolactobacillus; species Amylolactobacillus amylotrophicus. The sequence goes on along the minus strand of NZ_AZCV01000006.1, from coordinate 19,416 downwards.
ATTACAGAGTTTGAACGTACAGAAGGAAGAATTCGTGCACTGGCACTAGCAACCGAATTCGTTGCGCAGTTAAGTGCTGGTCAGAATCCGAAGGGCGTCTACTTTAGCGGTAATTTTGGTGTTGGTAAGACTTACCTGATGGCGGCGATGGCGAATAAGCTGGTCACTTTTGGCAAAAGTGTGACGTTAATTCATGTACCAACCTTTATTGCTGGTCTTTCGAGTCACTTTGGCGACAACTCGCTTAATGATGAGGTCCAAAAACTAAAGTCTGTTGACGTATTGATGCTTGATGATATTGGGGCAGAGAGCCTGAGTCAGTGGTCAAGGGATGATGTGCTGGGCGTAATCTTGCAATATCGGATGGAGAATCAGTTGCCCACTGTTTTCAGTTCAAACTTCAGTTTTCCAGAGCTCGAGGAGCATTTTGCCGAGACCAAAACGGGCTCGGAGCCGGTGAAGGCCGCTCGTTTAATGGAGCGGATTAAGTTTCTGGCGACCGAGGTCGTCATGGAGGGTGCTAACCGACGCAACCGCGGTTAATTTGATTAAGTGGTCAGAAAGAACTTGAAAAATTAATTTAAATTAGTATAATTGAGTTCATTAAGAAAGACATATCAAACTTCACTAACAGGGAGTAGCTGCAGTAACTGGAAGCACTACAAGGAGTTTGACACCACTTTCGAAGTACAACCCATAATTTAATCGTTTGGTCGGTTACCATTATCAGCCATAAGAGTAGAATCACTTCGTGTGATTTTAAATTTGGGTGGAACCACGAAAATTTTCGTCCCAGTGTGAATATGTCGCACTGGGACTTTTTTTATTTAGGAGGAGCAGTAATGAGTTTTGAATTAACATTTCCAGATGGCAATAAGAAGAGCATCGATGAGGGTCAGTCAGTCTTAGACGTAGCCAAGTCTATCAGTTCGTCATTAGCTAAGAAGGCAGTCGGGGCAACCTTAAACGATGAGCTGTTATCGGTTGATAGTACAGTTAATCAAGCGGGCCACTTTGCCATTCTAACTGATGCAGATGAGCTGGGTCTGCGGATCCTCCGTGACACGGTTGCTTTCTTGTTCAAGTACGTTGCAAAGCAGAAATATCCACGCATCGCACTCGGTGAATCAAAGTCGGACGAAGATGGTTTTTTCGTTGATACTGATCAAGATAATCAAATTGCTGTTGGTGAATTGCCAGAGTTTGAAGCAGAGATGAAGAAGATTATCAAGAACGGTCTCCCAATTACCCGGGAATTTGTCGACAAATCTAAGTTAGTAGAGGCTTTCAAAGACGATCCTTACAAGACTTCCATGCTGAAGGACATTGATGCCGTACAGATACTGGCATACCGACTTGGTGATTTCGTTGATTTTGGCTACAAGGCGCTCCTGCCTAACACGGGCAAAATCAAAGAATTCGCACTCCTGTCAGTGGCCGGTGCATATTGGCAAGGTAAGAGTAGCAACAGAATGTTGCAACGGATTTACGGGACAGCATTCTTTAAAGCAAGCGATTTAGAGGCTGACTTGAAACGCAGAGAGGACATTAAGGAACGCGATCACCGCACACTAGGACGTGACCTTGATTTGTTCTTCGTCGATCCTAAAGTGGGTGCCGGTTTACCGTACTGGATGCCAAAAGGAGCAACAATTCGGCGAATTATCGAACGCTACATCATCGATAAAGAAGTTGCAGATGACTACGAGCACGTTTACACACCTGTACTCGCTAACCTGGACCTCTACAAAACCTCTGGTCACTGGGCACATTACAGGGAAGACATGTTCCCACCAATGGACATGGGAGATGACGAATTACTTGAGTTGCGGCCGATGAACTGCCCGTCACACATTCAGATCTACAAGCATCACGTCCGCTCATACCGTGAGTTACCAATTCGAATTGCCGAGTTAGGCATGATGCACCGTTATGAGAAGTCTGGTGCACTTTCCGGCCTCCAACGTGTGCGTGAAATGACCCTAAATGATGGGCACACTTTTGTCGCTTTGGACCAGATTCAAGAGGAATTTGGTAAGGTCCTTCAGCTGATGATGGACGTCTACCATGACTTCAATATCACCGATTACACATTCCGATTGAGCCTGCGTGACCCGAACAACACAGATAAGTATTTTGAAAACGACGAGATGTGGGAAAACGCACAGTCAATGTTGAAGAAAGCCCTCGATGAACTGGGTCTTGATTACTACGAGGCAGAAGGTGAGGCTGCATTCTACGGACCAAAGCTTGACGTTCAGACGAAGACAGCCCTAGGTAATGAGGAAACACTGTCAACAATCCAACTCGACTTCATGTTGCCAGAGAAGTTTGAACTGGCATACGTGGGTAACGATGGTGAAGAGCACCGTCCAGTGATGATTCACCGTGGAATCATCGGAACACTTGAGCGGTTTATCGCATACCTAACTGAGATTTATAAAGGTGCATTCCCAACTTGGATTGCTCCAGTACAAGTTAACATGATTCCGGTTAACCTTGATTTACACACTGATTACGTGAAGGAAATCAAACATGCATTGGCCCAAAAGGGAATTCGGGTGCAGCTTGATTTACGAAACGAAAAAATGGGTTATAAGATCCGCGAATCACAAACTCAAAAAGTTCCTTACACCTTAGTTATTGGGGATCAAGAGCTGGCAGATCAAACTGTAACGGTGAGAAAATATGGTGAACAAGACACCACAACCGTTTCTGTTCAAGAGTTTACCGACCAGATTTTAGCAGACGTGGCCAGCTACTCGCGTGATGAATAATTAACGATGATGGCAATTGAGTGCCATTTGTGTTAAAGTATTGCAGTTGGTGTATTATAGGACGAGGCTGCAGGTATCAAAAACGTTTGACACTCAGCCCAACTGTATGTATAATTGAATAGTTGAGAACAAGAAGAAGCTCCCGCTTCTCGCCTATGTTAACTAAGTACCTCTAGGCTAATCGATATAATCTGTTGATTAAGAGCGGGAAAAATTATTTTTCCCGCTTTTTACTTGTCCTCAAATTTATTTGGAGGTGAATACTCATAGCAAAAGATTTGATGTTAAATGAAAATATTCGTGAACGTGAACTTCGTGTGATTTCTGACTCTGGTGAGCAACTGGGAATTATCAGTAAAGCAGAAGCTTTGAAGAAGGCTGAAGATGCTAATTTAGACTTAGTATTAATTTCGCCAAACGCAAAGCCACCTGTAGCGAAGATTATGGATTACGGAAAATTCCGTTTCGAACAACAAAAAAAGCTCAAGGAAAACAAGAAAAATCAAAAGATTGTTAGTCTGAAGGAAGTTCGGCTTAGCCCAACTATCGAAGACAATGACTTTAAGACAAAGCTCAATAATGCTCGTAAGTTCCTTAGTAAAGGTGATAAAGTTCGGGTCTCTATTCGTTTTAAGGGACGTGCAATCACGCATAAGGAACTTGGACAAAGGGTTTTGGAAAAGATGGCTAAGGAAGCTGCCGACATCGCTAATGTCGAGGCTCGTCCTAAGATGGAAGGCCGTAGTATGTTTTTAATCTTGTCGCCAAGTGCTGACAAAGATAAAAAGAAATAAATTCTGGAGGAAGAATCATGCCTAAACAAAAAACACATCGTGCTTCAGCAAAACGTTTTAAGAGAACTGGAAATGGTGGCTTGAAGCGTCACCATGCATACACTGGTCACCGTTTCCACGGTAAGACAAAGAAACAACGTCGTCATTTAAGTAAAGCTGCTATGGTTTCTGCCAGCGATATCAAACGTATCAAACAAATGCTTTCACAAATGCGTTAATTGAGAAATATTATTTTAGGAGGAATTTAAAGATGCCAAGAGTTAAAGGTGGAACTGTAACACGTAAACGTCGTAAAAAGGTTTTAAAGCTTGCAAAGGGTTATAGAGGAGCTAAGCATTTACTGTTTAAATCAGCCAATGCCCAAGTAATGAACTCATACCGTTATGCATTCCGTGATCGTCGCCAGGTTAAGCGCGACTTCAGAAAGCTTTGGATTGCCCGGATCAACGCTGCTGCAAGAATGAACGATATTTCATACAGCAAGTTAATGCACGGCTTAAAGTTGGCTGAGGTAGACATCAACCGTAAGATGCTCGCTGACCTTGCTTATAACGATGCTGCTGCATTCACAGCATTAGTTGAGACAGCTAAGAAAGCTTTAAACTAGTTTTTGACAAATCAAGTAACTAGCTACTTAAGGAACAGATTAATTTCTGTTCCTTTTTTGATTCATCTTTTTGGGCGAACACTTCTTGTTTAGTAATCGCTTTCGTGATAATGTGAAGTTATAAAACTAAAGGAGGCAATAATTGATGGTTCAAAAAAAAGTAGCAATAATTGGTGCATCACATGGTGGACATCAATCCATTCTAGAATTACTGACTAGATACGGTAAAGATGTTGATATCACACTATTTGAGGCTGGTGATTTCATCTCATTTATGTCTTGTGGAATGGAATTATACTTGCAAGATAAGGTAACTGACGTCACGGATGTCCGTAATTTTAGACCGGAGAATTTCCCACAAGAAAATGTACATATTCTGGCTAACCATGAAGTAACGCAGATTGATGCAGATAATAAGAAATTGACGGTCGTGGATCACATAAAAGAGGCAACGAATGAATTTACCTACGATAAATTAATTCTTAGTTCTGGTGTCACGCCAAATGCTTTGCCACTTCCTGGTAAAGAACTTGAGAATATTTTCTTGATGCGTGGCTACGATTGGGCACGTAAGATTAAGGCAAAGCTTGAGGACGATTCTGTCCAGAACGTAACTGTGATTGGTACGGGCTATATTGGCATTGAGGCGGCACAGGTATTTGCGGAAGCTGGTCGTAATGTAACAATCATCGATGTCATTGACCGACCACTCGGTACCTATCTCGATCAGGAAATGACGGATATTCTGCGCGCCGAATTAGAAGAACATGGCGTTCACGTGGTTACTGGTGCCAAAATATCGGAATTCAGTGGTTCAACAAGCGTTACTGCTGTGAAGACTGATCAGGGTGATTTTCCAAGTGATTTGGTGATTGAGGCTGCCGGGGTGAAGCCAAATACTGCATGGCTCACTGGTACAGTTGAATTAGACCAACGTGGGTGGATTGTGACCGATGAGTACCTACGTACCAATCTGCCAGATGTGTCGGCAGTTGGTGACGCGACCTTGGCACTTTCCATTCCTGCAGGCAAGAAGATGCCGATTGCTCTAGCAACGGTGGCTCGGCGTGAGGCGCGCTATGTTGTAGAACACCTCTTTGAGGAGAAGCCGAATGTGCCATTTAAAGGTGTTGTGGGTTCATCAGCGCTTTCGGTCTTTGATTATCAATTTGCAGCGACCGGTTTGAACGAATTTAGCGCTGGTCGAGCGGGTATCCCACTCAAAACAGATTTCTATCAAGATACGCTAAGACCAAAGTATGTGCCGGTAGAACAGGGTAACTCAGATGTGTATGTCAAGCTGGCTTATGACGAGCAGACTCACCAACTATTAGGTGGAGCTGTGCTGTCGAAGGCGGCAATTACCGCACAGGGCAATACTCTTGCATTGGCAGTGGCACAGCAGCTCACGCTTGAGGATCTTGCTGATAGTGATTTCTTCTTCCAACCCGGCTTCGACCGACAATGGAGTTTGCTGAACCTTGCAGCTCAACACGCGCTAGGTGAGGAACCATTTGTTGAATAGAATAGCTTAGGTATGAAAGACCATTTCAATTGGAAATGGTCTTTTTTTGCTTCAATTAGATTAACTAATTGTCCCTTAATCCTTGTGCAGGTGATAAGATTACATGATAGAAGTTTTTTAGACGAGCTCAGCCGCTAAAGAGGTTGCTGTAGCTAGGAAGCGGTCTAAAGCTCTTTTCGCCGCTCAATTAGACTCCGTTGATGCGCAGTTTCTTCTGCAAAGTAAACAGCAGCAGGACCAAATTATTAAGCAGTCAGGAATTGGCCGTTTGGCGATTCCATGTCAAAAAGTTAGCCTACCCATCCTGGCTGAGCGTACAGATGCCAACTTATCAGTCGGTGCTGCCGAATATACCCCGCACCAGAAGATGGGTCATGGCAATTATGTCTTGGCTAGTCATAACTATGCTGGCGCCGATGTCTTGTTGAATCGTATTAAGAATTTGGCGGCTGGCCAGAAGATTTATCTGACAGACTTCAGCCAGATATTCATGTATCAGGTTACGCTGCTGCGAGTCATCAATGAACGTGAAATTCACTATCTTGCGCAAACGGAAAATCCTACTTTAACTTTGATTCGTTGTGAGGAGCCGGTTGGCACGGATCAACGGCTGATTGTCCAAGCTAAGCTGGTCTCTCTCTGTCGTGGCATACAAAAAAGCCCAACCAGCTGTGGTACAGCGATTGGGGATAGTTAAACAGAGCCAAGAAAATTGGTTTGCAAAATTAGGTCAGGCGATGATGCCCTTTACTGTTCAAATTGAACATGACCAGAGGTTAAGACGATTATCCCACCTTAGTTTGATGCTACTTGGTGGCTTAATAGTGACATTTGCCACAGCCACCGCGCTCATCTTTAGACCAGAACGTAACTAATTCTAGCTTTTGAAATTGACCCCTTCATTGGCATAGAAATCGATTAGTTCCTCACGAAGCGGTTCGAGATTATCCGGTAAGCCAAGTTTTTCGCCCAAAGAATCAAGGTCTTCATCGACAGTAAAACCAGGTGCCAGGGTGGCAAATTCTATCCGATTACGGTTCGGATCTCTGAAGTAGACGGAGTAGAAATACTTGCGGTCAATTTCCTTTTCGAAGTGGAAGTTCCGCTCGTTACCACTGTTTCGAATGGCAGCAATTTCATTTTTATCAACCGCGCTTAAGGCAACATGGTCGATGCTACCGCGACCGAAACGTTTGGTCCCTGGCTGCTCGGCTGGCATAAGTGTGATCGATTGACCAAGGTCTAAATTAAGCAAGTGGTTTACCGTTTCGATACCAGTCATTTCGGTGAAAAAGTGTTCTTCGGCGTCCAAATCCGTCACATAGATATTTGTGTTTTTGAGGCGCAGAAGCTGGTACTGTGGCGGAATTGTGCTATTACGAATTACACTTGCTGCAGCAGGCTCCTCAGCGATAAAGCAAATTCTTATCGGCGTGCCTTGCGGGTCAGTAAAGCTCAAAATATCATTCTGATTGGAAAATGTGATATTATTGGTCGTCAAATGTTGCTGCCAGAATTTGCTGCCTTTAGCGGGAGCGTAGTAATCGAGTCCCTGAATGTAGCTATCCTCGTCATAGCGAGTGCCAAGACGCGGTACCTCGATAAATGTGGTCACCGTGCCGGGCTGCCCATTGTAATTACCGAAATAAATATGTCGTCTAGTGGGATTCTCCTGGTTGACGGAGTTCTTGATAAAGCGAAAACCCAAAATTTGTGTATAAAAATGGCTTGTTGAATCGATATCGCCGGTCAACAACGTGATATGATGTAATTGCATTTTATTTTTCCCCATTTAACTCAAATTATTGCAAATAAAAACAGATATTAGAGTAGTAAAATTGCTTTTCAGCACTCTATTATCTATATTATATTAAAAATAGTCATTAATTACATGTTTTTCGACTTCCTGAACAATGAAAAATTGTGAGGTTTCAAGTATAATGGGAAAGTAATTCTAAAGGAGATTTTGCATGACTATTTTTCGACCAGCACTCACGATCGATTCGATTTATAATTTAAACGTCGCAGATTTGAAACGGCGCGGCATAAATGCCGTTTTCAGTGATCTAGATAATACGCTTTTGGCATGGAATATTGAGGAATCAGTGGAGGCGATGGACGAGCTCAATGAACGCCTGTTAGCTGGTGGAATCACGCTTGTGGTCATCTCAAATAATAATCATGCCAGAATCCAAAAGGTGTTGGCGCCGTACGGTATCAAGTTTGTGGCGCGGGCGAAGAAGCCACTGCCAGGGGGCATCAATAAGGCGCTGCGGCAGTTTGGGTTTAGGCGTGAACAGACGCTCATGGTTGGGGACCAGTTGCTGACAGACATGATTGCTGGCAACCTAGCTTTAACCAAGACAGTTTTGGTAAAACCGTTAGTTGAAACGGATGCTTGGAATACAAGTATCAATCGTTTCTTTGAAAAGTTTATTTTCTTCTTTTTAAATATGAAGCGGAAAATCACCTTTAAGGAGTATCTAAATTGAGTTTAGAACAAAATAACAGCACGAGCAAAACAGAAGAGATTAGATGCATTGGCTGTGGAGCCGTGTTGCAGAGTACAGATGAGCACGAACCGGGCTATCTACCTGCTAGCGCCTTACAGAAAATCCTTAGTGGCGAAACAGAAAATATCTACTGCCAAAGGTGTTTTAGACTCCGGCACTACAATGAAATCATGCCGGTTCAGACTGACAATGATGATTTCTTGAAGTTGCTTAGCACGATTGGGAATACGAACCACGCACTCGTCGTTAACGTAGTCGACCTGTTCGACTTCGATGGCAGTGTGATTCCTTCGCTACCACGTTTTATCGGGGATAATAAATTCATCCTTGTGGGTAATAAGATTGACCTCTTTCCAAAGAACACGAATCAGCGAAAGGTCAAGGATTGGTTACGCCAACAAGCCAACAAGGTGGGTCTTTTTCCAGAGGATATTTTCTTAGTGAGCGCTAAGAGAAGGACAAATATTACTGAATTTCTGAGCTTCCTAGCACAACGTGCGGGTAAGAAAAACGACGTTTACTTCGTCGGTACAACGAATGTCGGGAAGTCGACCTTGGTGAACGCGATCATCGCAGCCATGGGGGATATCAAAGACCTAATCACCACATCCAGGTTCCCCGGCACCACGCTTGATCGAATCGAAATCCCGCTTGCCGAGGGCAACATGTTAATCGACACACCGGGAATTATCTCGCCTAATCAGCTGGCGCACTTCCTGGCCCCAGACCAGCTGGACTTAATCTCACCGCAGAAACGTTTGAAGCCGGTCACCTTCCAGTTGACGCCCGGTCAGACCGTTTTCCTAGCTGGAATTGGCCGCGTGGACTTCATTTCGGGTCCGGCAAGTAGCTTCGTCGTATATGCTGATCAGAAACTCTATCTGCACCGCACTAAAACGGTGAATGCCGATGCGTTTTACGAGAAACACGTTGGTGAGCTATTAGTACCACCAAGCACGGACCAGCTAGCGGAGATCCCAAGCCTCGTAGGTAAAATATTCAAACCACAGGATAAGAGTGATTTGATTTTCGGCGGCGTGGGCTTCATAACGGTCCCGGGCGGAATCACAGTTAAAACATACACACCGAACCAAATTGGTTTGGGCATGAGAAGGGCAATAATCTAATGTTAAATGGTAAGCAAAAAAGATATCTAAGAAGTTTAGCAATGAAACAAAGAGCAACAATGCAGGTTGGTAAGGCCGGCATCACAGAGGCTGTGATTAAGCAGTTGCAAAATGAGATTGAGAAGAACGAACTTTTGAAAATCTCTTTGTTGCAAAATACGGTTGTGGAACCGGCGGAAGTCCAAGTGGAGATTCAGGCTACGGATGCAACTATCGAATTCGTGCAGAAGATTGGCCGCAACATGGTGTTCTACAAACGCGCAACTGAGCCTAAGAACCGGAATATTTCCGCGCATGTAGGTAAACTCAAGTAAGAGGGTAGATCCATGAATTCAGTGAGTACGATGAAACACGTTGTTGTAGAACCGAAGGTACAGGTAGCTCTTCAGGAGCAAAATACCAAGAAGGCTGTGGGTATCTTAGGCGGCACCTTCAATCCGATTCATATCGCACACTTGATTTTGGCCGAACAGGTGTACAGTAAGTTAAACCTCGACGAAATCTGGTTTATCCCTGATAATATTCCACCTCATGTGAATAAAAAAGGCGCCATTGCACCACGACACCGGGTTGAAATGATTCGGTTGGCAATTCGCGATAACCCACACTTTAAGGTGGATCTGACCGAGATCATGCGTGGCGGCATCAGTTATACAATCGACACGGTAAAGGAACTACGACGACGCCACCCAGAGAATGATTTCTACCTGATTATGGGTGGAGACATGATTAGTGACTTTAAAAATTGGAAGAATCCGCATGAGCTCGCGAGCCTAATCAAGCTGGTGGGCGTGAAACGACCTGGTTACGTCCAGCTGTGTGATTTTCCAATCATCTGGGTTGACGCACCGTTCATGTCGGTTAGTTCGACTCAGATTAGGGAGTTACTACAGGCTGGCAACTCCGTGAAATACCTTGTTCCACAGGGTGTGAGCGAGTACATTACTAAAGAAGGTTTATACAATGGATAATAGTACCAATTTATTTTTTACTAACACTTTTTCTGACCTCAGCAGTGACGAACTAGTTCAACGTGTACGCAACAAACTGAGTGACTTTCGGTTTGCTCATTGCGTGCGGACGAGCTACATGGCAAAAGAACTAGCCGCCACGAACCACGTGGACCAAGAACGCGCAGCGGTGGCCGGTTTCGTGCATGATTATGCCAAGGAAGTTGCACCGGAGGATTATCGGAGAGCGATTATTGAAGAAGGACTCGATCGTAATCTACTGGAATGGAATCGCAGCATCTGGCACGGTATCGTTGGTGCCAACTACGTAGAGCAGGAATTGCACATCCATGACCAAGCCATCCTAGATGCAATCAGACACCACACAACGGGTAGCCCAGATATGAGCGAGCTCGACAAGGTCATCTTCATGGCCGACTACATCGAACCGGGACGTAAATTCCCGGGGGTTGAGGTTGCGAGAGAGAGGACAGCACTAAATCTGGACGCAGGTGTCGCCTACGAACTTCAACAGACATTATTATACTTAATCGAAGGACGAGAGCGGGTTTTTCCCCTAACCGTAGCGGCTTATAATAAATTAGGAATCAAGACAGAGGAGAATTTTTTTGAATAGCAAAGACTTATTAAAACTCATTGTGGGCGCGGTTGACGAGAAACACGGCGAGGAGATAATCGTGTATGACATGCGGGGAATTAGTATTCTGTCCGACTATGTGGTCATCACAAACGGTAACTCGAACAGACAGGCACACGCGATCACGGAGAACGTCTCAGAGAAGCTGAAAGAGGTAAATTATTACGATTTCAATATCGAAGGAAATAAGGACTCTAATTGGCTGCTGATTGATGCCAAGGAAGTCCTCGTGAACGTCTTCACCGACGAGGCAAGGGAATTCTATGGCTTGGAGAAGCTCTGGTCAGATGCGAAGGAAATCCCAGTGGCAGAGTTAGTCGACTAATGGATAACTATCAAGTTTTTGCCGCGGTTTACGATGACCTGATGGACAAATCATTATACGCTGAGTGGTTGAAGTATGTGCAAAAGCGCGTGCCAACTGGTCAGCGCATTTTGGAACTAGCGAGTGGGGCTGGCGACCTGGCCCAGAGGCTGGTGGCAGAGAAGTATGATTTAACCGTTTCTGATCTATCCGAATCCATGCTGGAATTAGCTGCCTCAAAAGTGGGCGGAGATTCGGACACGGATTTTTTGCTGCTTGATATGCTGAATTTTGACTTTGCAGCGGAGTATGATGCGGTAATTTGTTTCGATGACTCCATCTGCTACCTGAAGGACGAAGAGCAATTACGGCAAACCTTTCAGAACGTTTGGCGTGCGCTGAAGCCGGGCGGGCAGTTTCTGTTCGATAGTCATTCCTTATTTCAGATGGACCATGTCTTCCCTGAGTACATGTTTAATGAGATTAATGAGGACTACACATTTGTCTGGAAGAGCTTTATTGGGGAACAGCCACACAGTATTGTACATGACCTCCAGATTTTCATTCCAACAGACGTGACCGAATCAGAAGCGACCGCCAGCAAATTTGAGTGTTTCGAAGAAATGCACCACGAGAGAACGTACCCCATCGCCACGTACCGTAAGTTACTACAGGAAGCACAATTTGAACTTACTGAGCTGACGACGGATTTCACCGATGGCTTCGATGGTGCCACCGGGCGTCGGTGGTTCTTTCAGTGTAGGAAGGTGGTTTAATGAGCGTAGTAGGTGTCATCGCAGAATTTAATCCTTTTCATAGCGGTCACGAATTTCTCCTCAATCAGGCCCGTCTGGTCGCAAAAAGCGACCCGATTATTGTGATCATGTCTGGTAATTATGTGCAAAGAGGTGACGTAGCGCTGCTAGATAAATGGGAGCGTGCGAAGGTAGCACTAGCTAGTGGTGCTGATCTCGTCTTTGAGCTACCGTTTAACTATGCTGTGCAACCTGCCGATATTTTCGCTTCCGGTGGTATCAAGCTACTTGCAAGTCTTGGCGTTACCGACCTGGTTTTCGGTGCGGAGGACGAGAATCTGAATTTCCAAGAACTTGGTGATAAAATCGCGAATATCACAGAGCATAATATTGACTTCAGCGACTACACAAAGACTTATGCCACGCAATACAACCAAATGGTCACGGACGAAGTCGGCTACGAGGTTAATCAACCGAACTTGATGCTCGCGGTAGCATACGCCGTAGCTAACACCAAGTTAGGTCATCCACTGCAGCTACATCCTATTCGCAGAATTGGGCAGGCCCATGAGGCTGAACTTGTCGATGATGAGTTAGTGATGAGCTCAACCTCAATCAGAAACTTTATCCTTCACGTTGGGGCAACGGAGCGGTTGAATGATTGGCTGCCACCGGTCGAGGTACTGGCCGTGAATAACGCCAAGTCGTTTCCTACCTGGCTCATGATGTTTGACTATCTCAGATACCGCTTAGATTCTAGCACGCCAAAGGAGTTGGCTAGAATCTACCAAATGAGCGAGGGACTCCAGTACAAGATGAAGGCGGAGATCATCGATCATCACGATTTCACCAGCTTTCTGCGGGCAATCAAATCGAAACGATACACATATTCACGCTTACGTAGAACTTGTCTTTACACATTGTTGAACGTGGCGGAAGAGGAGATGGCTACGGCTCAGAGTACTCCATACCTATTCTTACTCGGCTACACTAACCTGGGGAGTAAATATCTTAAACGCCAGCGTAAGGAGTTCACGTTACCAATATACAGCAGAGTAGATGCGAAGCTCGCCAACGGTGGTCCGATGGACCTGCAGGTCCGCGTTGACCGTTTTTATGAACAATTAACTATGTCAAATCAAAACTTTGGTCGCAGACCAAACGAGGTGAAATAAATGTTGAAATATAATTTTAGCCAAGTGGCAGACCAGAAGAATCCGCTGATTCAAGTAGATGAAGCAATTAGCTTCGGCCCCGATTTCTTCGAGCGGGCTAAAGAGCTGATTATCTCAGTGGAAAAAGCTAATGTGACGGGGCAAATCTTCTATGACGAACCATTTGTGTTCGCACAGATGCATGTGGTTGCGGACATTACAGTGCCCTCATCCAGAAGCCTGAATTCCGTTCCATTGAAGCTCGACTTCAAGTTCCTGGAGGCCTACACAAAGGAGACACCAAGCCAGGAAGACTTAGAAGCAATTGATACGATTATCGAGCTGGAAGATGATCTGATCGACCTCCAGACGGCCGTTGAGGATCACCTATTGTTGCACATTCCACTGCAAAATCTGACTAAAGAGGAACTAGAACAAGACCTGATGCCAAAGGGTGATGACTGGGAGGTCGTCAGTGAGTCGAAGTTCTTAGAGCAGCAGAAACAGGAGCAAGTGACGAAGATTAACCCCGCTTTTGAGAAGCTGAAGGGATTGTTTCCTGCAAGTGAAGATTCGGCTACAGATGACGAAAATAATTAATCTGAGTATTTTGGCTTTAATCTAGTGGGAAACTCTGCTAGGATTGTTTTGTGAGTAAGTGTGTGCAGATACACGATACTAATCTGATACATTTGGGATGCAATGGAGGAAATTATGCAAAAACCTGAAATTGGTGTTATTGGAATGGCTGTAATGGGAAAGAGCCTTGCCCTAAACATTGAAAGCCGTGGCTATACAGTGGGCATTTACAACCGGACTGGTTCCAAAACTGAAAAAGTAATGGAGGACCACGCGGATAAGAATCTAGTACCAAGCTACACGATTGAGGACTTCGTTAATTCATTAGAGAAGCCCCGCAGAATTATCATGATGGTGCAGGCCGGCAAGGGTACAGATGCTGTCATTGAACAACTTCTGGCACTACTAGACAAAGGCGACGTCTTAATTGATGGTGGTAATACATACTTTGAAGATACGGTTCGGCGCAACAAAATGTTGGACGAATCAGGTATCAACTTTATCGGGATGGGCGTTTCCGGTGGTGAATTAGGCGCACTTGAAGGACCTTCAATGATGCCCGGCGGTCAAAAGGAAGCGTATGATCTCGTTGCACCAATCCTCGAGAAGATGTCGGCTAAAGCACCAGCTGATGGCGCTCCTTGTGTCACCTACATCGGACCAAACGGTGCAGGTCACTACGTAAAGATGGTCCACAACGGTATCGAATATGGTGATATGGAGCTCATTGCTGAGAGCTACAATATCTTACGTAACGTACTGGGATTATCAACGGATCAAATCGCCGAGATTTTTAGCGAGTGGAATAAGGGCGAACTGGAAAGCTACCTCATCGAGATTACGGCAGATATTCTGACCAGAAAAGACGATCTGGGCAGTGATGAACCCATCGTCGATAAAATCCTCGATAAAGCCGGGAACAAGGGAACTGGTAAGTGGAGTTCACAGAACGCCCTCGAAATTGGTGTCTCTCAGTCACTAATTACAGAAGCCGTTTATGCACGTTACATTTCCACATTCAAAGATGAGCGTGTGGCTGCAAGTGAGGTGTTGAAGGATCCAGCTAACAAACCAACTAATTTGAACGTTGATGAGGTTGTTGATAAGGTTAAGAAAGCCCTTTACTTCAGTAAAATCATGAGTTACGCTCAAGGATTTGAGCAAATGAAATTGGCATCTGCTAACTATGATTGGAACCTCAATTTCGGTGAGATTGCTAAGATTTGGCGTGCTGGTTGTATTATTCGCGCTCAGTTCTTACAGAAGATTACTGATGCCTATAATCAAAATGCTAACCTCGCCAACCTGCTGTTGGACGATTACTTTGCGGACATCGCTAATAACTACCAAGATGCCGTTCGTGACGTGACTAGCCTCGCAGTGCAGGCAGGCATTCCTGCTCCAGCACTATCTGCCTCTGTGTCATACTTTGATTCTTACCGGGCAGCAGTTGTGCCCGCAAACATCATTCAAGCGCAACGTGACTATTTCGGTGCACATACTTACGAAAGAACAGATCGTCCGGGAATTTTCCATTATTCGTGGTATAATGAACAATAGATTTAAGAAAAGCTGCAAAACAGCTTTTTTTTGTGTGATTATAGAGCAAATAGCTCTAATCTATGTTAGAATCAATTAAAGAATAATAAGAAAGACTGAGAGCATATGGCAAAAATTTTAATTATTGAAGATGAAAAAAATCTTTCACGCTTTGTAGAACTCGAATTACAACATGAAAGTTATGAAACAGTTGTTGAGAATAACGGTCGTCGCGGTCTAGAAATTGCACTAAGTCAGAACTTTGATGTAATTCTCCTAGACTTGATGCTGCCAGAACTCAATGGTTTAGAAGTTGCGCGCCGGGTTCGTCAGGCGAAGACGACACCAATTATTATGATGACGGCCCGTGATTCTGTGATTGACCGTGTTTCTGGACTTGATCATGGTGCAGATGACTATATCGTCAAGCCGTTCGCGATTGAGGAATTATTGGCGCGGATTCGGGCCGTATTACGCCGGGTGGAGATTGAAGATACACATAATTCACCGAAGATTACGAGCCGCGAAGTAGTTAAATTTAAGGATCTTGTGATTGAAACCAACAATCGCATGGTTCGGCGTGGGGATAAGTCGGTTGACTTAACCAAACGCGAATACAACCTGCTGATGACGTTGGTCGATAATGAGAATAACGTTGTAAGTCGTGAACAACTACTCGACAAGATTTGGGGTCCAGAATCGAAGATTGAAACGAACGTTGTGGAAGTTTATATCAGATACCTCCGGAATAAGATTGATGTTGAAGGACAACCTTCATACATTAAGACAATTCGCGGTACAGGGTATGTAATGAGGACTGACGACTAGATGAAAAAAAGAACTAACCAGTCGGAAAAAATTGCTGCGGAAGATAAAAAACCGCGGCATTTTTCAATTACGACAAAATGGGTCAGTTTAGTTGGACTGACAATTGCCTTTACCTTCATGGTCTTCTCTGTGACCATTTATACTCTGATTCAAACTAAACTGATGCAGCAGGAGCGCGCCATCGCTGCTGATACCATTAATATTGTTGAAAATCGGCTGGTGGAGATTCCGGATAATTTGATGATTTCAAATGTGGTGACAAATCTTTCGCCGGAAACTAAGCGAGTGATTGAGGGCAAGCCCGCTATCTCGGGTAGCAATCAAAGAAATGTCTTTGATGATTCGGTCCTCAGTAGTCTGTCGAAGCCAGACCTGACGCTTGTGGTGTTTAACAAGGCCAAGGAAGTAGTTTTCTCAAGTAAAGAGATTAATGTTAAAGAACGTCCTAGTGCCCACTTCGGCTATCGTATAAACAATAGACGGGGCAGGAATGTGCTCACAGGTATCCGTCCGGTAGTTTCCGCTCAGACCGGCAAATTAACTGGTTATATCATGGCTCAAAACGAGATGAATAATGCGAACAGCATCCTCGCGGAGCTGCGATTATGGACGATTGTTCTCTCGGTTTCGGCTATTCTGGTGACCATCGTCCTAAGTTACCTGGTGGTGCGTGGTATTCTCCGGCCAATCAAGCTGATGTCCAAGGTTGCAAAGACTTTGGATGATGCACCTGAGTCTGACGCCCGGATTCCGGACTTGAAACGCAATGATGAATTAGGCGAACTAACATTAACCTTCAACCAGATGCTTGACCGAATGCAAAGCTATACCGAGCAGCAGAAGAACTTCGTGGGGGACGTCTCACACGAACTCCGTACGCCCGTAGCGGTCATTGAGGGTCACCTTAACTTGTTGAACCGCTGGGGTAAAGACGACCCTGAGGTGTTGGATGAGTCGATTAAGGCCTCCATCCAAGAAGTCTCCCGCATGAAGCATTTGATCCAAGAGATGCTCGATTTAACGCGTGCAGAACAGATTGACATCTTGTATCCAGATGAGGTAACAAAGGTGGAAGAAGTGGTTCATCAGGTCGTCGATAATATTCGTCTGGTGCACCCGGACTTTGAGATTCAGCTCGACGACGACTTGGAGCCGAATACCAATATGAAAATCTACCGGAATCACCTTGAGCAAATTCTGATTATTCTGATGGACAATGCCATTAAGTACTCAACTACGAGAAATGAAATCATTATTTCTGCAGCATCAAATGAGAGCACCGTGAACTTGGTCGTGCAGGATTTCGGTGAAGGAATCAGCCGTGAGGATAAGGAGAAAATCTTTGGGAGATTCTACCGGGTTGATAAGGCTCGTACAAGGGAAAAGGGCGGCAATGGTCTAGGCTTGCCGATTGCCAAAAAGCTGGTGGAGAGTTACCACGGCACGATTACGGTCGATTCGCTTGAGGGTAGCGGGAGTCAGTTCAAGATAAGTTTTCCAAGAAATACTAAGTAAAAGAATTGAATAATGACCTCTGGTTCGGCTATACTTAGCGGTAAATGAGGTTGAATCATGGGTAAAATTAGTAGCAAGCAAACAACGAAGAAGAATCTCTGGCTTTATTTAAGCCTGTTGTTTGGCTTGGTACTTTTTTATTGCCATTTATTTATGTCGCTTATACGCAACAGAAGCAAGATTACGCAAAAGTGGTTTACCAAAAGGCGACTAAACATGTCGATTCGAAGCAGTTAGAAGCTGCAAGAAACTATAACAGGCAAATCTTCACACAGCAACAGGTGAACGCGTGGGCAGCTGGCGAAAAATACATTAATTCTGTCTTCACGAGAGAGCAGCTGAAGCAGCCCATTGGGTACATCAGTATTCCGGCCATTCACCTGGATCCGATGGTGATTTACTATGGCTAAAGCGATGCGGTGTTAGAGAAGGGAATTGGCAATTTAGCTTGGAGTAGTTTACCCACGGGTGGGAAGAATACACTCAGCGTCTTGACCGGGCATTCTGGCTTAGCCAACCAGATTTATTTCGATAACATCAAGCACCTGAAGAAGGGTGATATCATCTATCTCAATGTATTTGGCGATAAATTGTCGTATAAGGTCATTGGGCAGCAGGTTATCGACCCAAACAATCATGCTGAGTATGATCACCTGTACGTCAAGCCAGGTCAGGATCGGATTACATTGATGACGTGTACGCCGATCTTTATCAACAGTCACCGCCTCCTGATTTTTGCCAAGCGGGTACCAACTAAAGTGGCACAAAAGACACAAATCAAGCATCGGAACATATGGTACGACCGGACTCAAATTGAAGATTAACCCGCAGGAGCCTTTTGGTACCGGTGATTTACTCGAAACTCCGGTGACTGAAGATGTTTTAGCCAAAGGAATCTTCGGTACGGCGAAGTGGTATATCGACACTAACGGGACAATGCATATTGGACCAGGAAACTTTGGAAGATTAAAGCAAAGTACATTGTCACCTTGGGACGTATACAAAGACAAAATTAAAAAAATTATTTTTCCAGTAACAGAGAAAATAATTGCAAATACGGACTCAGGATATCTATTTGCTAATTTAACTAATCTAGAAAAAATCGAAAATATCAATAATTGGGACACCAGTAACGTGACTAATATGCGGTATATGTTTGCGGATGCGTCTGGTATAACCAATCTGGCTTTAAGTAATTTTGATACAGCAAAAGTTATCGATATGACTAACATTTTTGGAGGGATGACATCTCTCCAAACAGATAACATTTGGTGATGGTTTTTGGACTAATCAAGTAACAAGTTCGCAGCCAATTCTACCTAACGCAACTGCTACCACAAAGTGGACTGCAGTAGATTCAACTAACGGTGGGACAATTGCTGCACCAGCAGGACAACGCCTCGCGGATGATGTGTTCAATCTTGATCAAGGCGACCTGCCTGATACTTACGTCCTGAAAGAATATGAGACGATTCCAAACACGCTACCTATAACAGGCTCTAACACCCGGGCGCTGCTCCTTTCAGGGTTAACGTTAGTGCTCATCTCCGGAATATCCATCTTTGGCTTCAGGTTACACCGGCGCAATAAGCAGGACCTTGCAGCGCTCGAACAAGTCTTGAAGAAGTAAGATAAATCAACTTACGAACTGGGAACAATTCACCTCCGAATTGTTCCTTTTTTGCGCCAAAAAAATAACCCCAAAGGATATACTCCTAGTTAGTTGGACACGGAAATAATTAAAATTCCGGTCTCACGAACTAGGAGTATTTATTTTGGCTAAACATTATA
>NZ_AZCV01000005.1:0-93566 GCF_001434555.1 Amylolactobacillus amylotrophicus DSM 20534 | reverse complement strand
GTCGTTTAATATTCATAAAAATTATGGGGGAGTAGCTGTGATAAAAACCAAGATAACTAGTCTTGTCGTCATTGGGTTGATTTTGGCGGCAGGAGCTGTTGTATTAATAGCAACAATTATTATGGCTCCAGAAGTAGCGGCTACGCTTGTTGGAACGACTGCTAAACTATTACCAGCGACATTCATTGCTGCTTAGCTTTTAAGGAGGCGATTAATTGGGGTTGTTACAATTAATGCTTGGTGTGCTTGGATTCACAGTGTTATTAAGTTCTCTTTTTTTGACAATATTGGTACGGCGACAAGCTTCGCATCAAAAGCGTAGTGAAGCCTATATAGAAGTAGCTAAATATCTGGGTGAAAATCCAACTTTATTTAAGAAGGTGAACCAATTAGTCAAATTGGAAAGCACAACAAAGATTTTATCATTGGTGTTTTTCTTAGGTGGCTGGATAGTCTATTCAATAAACGATTTTCTGATAATTTCTTTGGACGATAGTGTCCGTGTAATGATTTTGTGGACATCAATTGTCTTGTTTGTTATCTTAACCATTGTGCAGATGATGCTAGAATTTCGGCACAAAAAATTGTTGGTTTTTCCTCTGTCTAATATTTCTCCAGTAGAGAATACTGCAGGAGAGAAACGCTGGATTCTCAGCAAGATGCTGTTAATGATTGGGACGGCGATATTGACAACATGGCTACAGCTTGTGGCTCAATGATTACTAACTGATAAACTTTCAAAAATTGATCCGTTAGATTGTACCCTAACGGATCGCCCTCAAACATCTTGAGATGAGGCCTAAAATCTGATCCTCACAAAGAAGTTATGGAGATTGCAGAACCCATAGCAGTTATGTTTAAGCTTTTTGATCTTTACAATCAATCCTTCAAGAGGACCATTGGAATATGGCAATTCGCAGCTGTTGACTAGATATTTGTAGTTGTTCTTAAAAGTGGTTATAGCAGTATCCATTGAGCTCCCATTGTTTTTATATTCTTGCAATGTTTGCTTAAGCAATTCAGGGTCCTTAGATTTTATTGAACGTAGAACGTTCTGGTAAGTCTGGTATACATCTTTGAATACTGGATCGGCATCAAGACCAATGTCTACAAGATTCTGTTGAGTCATATACTCGTTGATACCAAAGATATATCTAATGTTGGCTTGATCCAATTCATCATCAAATAAGTGGAACATCCGCCATTGGCTTTTAAGAGCTTTGTATTCACGAGACTTTTTGTCACTGAGACTATTCAGTACAGACAAACGTGCTTTATCCAGCGCTCTTCCGACCAGTTGAACGATATGGAATCTATCAACGATTATCTTTGCGTTTGGGAATAATCTTCTTATGACACCTTGATAATTGGCATTCAGGTCTATCGAGACTGATTCGACTTGTTGTCTCTCAGATAATGAATACTCTCTTTTAAAGTGTTCGATTATCTTCATCGAAAGACGATTGGGCAAAAGGGTGATCATTTGGTGAGAGTCTGCATCGCAAGCTATAAAAGAAAACAAATGATTGGCAGACCTGAACTCATCGATGCAGATATTCTTTGGTAGTAAACGTGCTCTTTTAGGTAATTGAAGTCTGCCATATATCTTTCTGGCGACTGTGCTAGCAGATATCCCCAGCATCATAGCGATGGATTTGAAGGTAAAGGATTGTTTTGCCAAAAGTATGATCAGTTGATCTATTTGACGAGACATTGATTGATTCTTTTCTACCAGGTTAGTGTGTGCTCCACAAGTCGTTTTACATGATCTACACAAATAGCGCTGCTTCCAGAGTTTCAAATGATATTCGGAACCGTTGAGGCTGCCTAAGCGGACATTGGTTTCTCTAGCTCCGTTCTTGATTAAGCAATCGAACCCGCAATTAGGACATTTCTTCAAGCGATACGATAATCTTCCTTCGATGACCTTGATATGGAGCTTTTGACTGCCACGGAATATCACTTTGTCATTTGAATTTAAGATGTCGATATTTGTGTCTGTTATATTTAGAAGATTTAAGATAGAATTTAATTGGGGCATCACAGTATCTCCTTTGTACGATTTGGTTTGGTTGCTTAAATCATAACATTGGACTGTGAGGTCCTTTTTGTATGCCCAAAAGAAGACAATAAAAAACTGGCATTGGCTTTCACCAATACCAGAAAGTTTAGACCCTTACAACAACCAGCAATATTAGTGCTGGTGAACATGTCCTCACTTTACGACTTGAATCTTCAATTAAACACAAAGGGTCAGATAATACCACCTATGACCTGGGGTATGCCGTAACTCTAAAAATTCATATGCATAAATATACTGGTTCCTCTGTCCCAGTTGGTGTTACAGCCACAGATGTTAAAAAATATAATAACAATCTAGATAATTTAGTCAACGCAACTAAGAATGCAGCAAACTTTGCAATAAGTCTTGAAAAGTATAAATCTTCGCTCTTGTCGTCTGCGTTAGAGGCAATTCCTAAAGTTCCTGAACCAGAGACATCATTTGCTTTTGCACTTAGTGCTACTATTTTATTAGTGGGCGTATTAGCAATAACTGTATAAAAATAAAAAGCAAGGTTTCTATAGAAACCTTGCTTTTTATTGATCTTATGGGAAAATTATAAAAAGATATCTACTCAAATAATGAAAGAAGATTTTACATGGTTACTTTTATTTATTTATTACTCTTAGTGACACTATTTTTTCTATTTCTTTATATTTACAGCACAAAGAAGATAAGAAGACGTGAAGCATTTGTTATTGAACATGGTAACTTACCAATCTTATACGGAAAACACTATCATACTTTTAAAAGAATAGATAAACTTCGTAATGTATTTGGAGCAATAGCATTGATTAGTCTTACAATTGGTGTATATGCTACAATTATGGACCATAATTTATCAATGCTTGGACTTACAGACTCTATTGGTTTTTTTGCGATATCCCTTACTTTTTTTGTGGAACTTTTAAAGACCAAACTGCTCAAAAAAAAGCAAATTAAATACGATTCTGATTTAAAAGTTTCAAACAAGGATAAAAAAAATCGACTTATATCAATTTATGGGACTTGTTTTTGTTGTTTTCTTTTAGCCATCTTCCTTATTTTTATACTTTAGTCTAAACTATCGAGGGTCCATAACTATCAAATAGACCCAATAGTAGTAATTAATCTAAAGCATGATATAATAATCTTAGAGATATGTTGTCGAGTGCATGGCACATGACAAACACAAAAGCCTTCAGCAAGGCCCTAAGTTGCTGAAGGCTTTTTGCGTAGTTAGAGTCGTTCGATTACACTAATATCAATGTTTACGGTTGTTTAGCCACCACGTAAACCACACGATAATAAGTGCATTGCCAAGTTGAGATATGTTGTCGATTAAATCGTACATGGCTTTCACCCCCTCTCCGCATGACAAGGGTGACGAACGACTTAATCATTATATCATTTACGTTTCTATATTAGATGTTAAAAGAGGTGAAACATAATGTACGAAAAATATACAAGACAGTCATTACCGAATGATGATTATAGGGAGCTTCTTGGTTCTGCTATAAGTGTTTTTAACTCCAACAATGCTTTTATTATAGAAAATATACTTAAAATAAGTGGTGATCAACACAACTGGTGGGAATTAATTGATCGAACTTCAGGGAATATTCTGCATAAAGTTATGAAAGAACAATATTCCGATGTTATTCCAGAAAATATAATTAGTCTGTTTTCAGAACTTGTAGAGCAGCGTGACCGAATAATCCATAGTTTTCAAATAACAGGCCCAGAACCAAATCCTGATCAAGAGCAACTATTAGCAACTAAAGTTAGAGGTTCCGGTGAACAATTTATAATAACTAGAAAGTATTTACTAAATTTCATACAAAAAAACCAGACACTATCTGATCTTTTATACGACTTCAGAAACATTTAAATTAATATTAGGGTCCATTTTTAACAAATCGCCCCTCGAAAACATCGAAAAAATAGACCCCAATATCTATAATTTAGATGTTGGGGGCTATTTTAATTTATTTTTTTATAAGTGCCCCTAAACTATAGCTATTGATTCAAGATTTCATGGGAGCCAGTTGCAACCAATAACAAAATCAATTCATCATGATCTAGCTGATAAATAACAATCCAGTTGTCATAATTTTTACCATAGTTTCCATATCTGGCAGGGTGAAATTCACGATAGCCACGCCAATTTCCTTTTAATGCATGATCTTTAATCTGTTTCAAAACAAGTACATCTTGTTCAACAATTGCTTTTAAACAAGGTTTCAAGACAGTTATTGGAAAATGTTTTTTGACTAGTTTTTTTAATTCACGTTCAAAAGATTTGGTCTGTTTAATTTGCATCTAACTTATCGATCCAATCTTCAAAGTCAGTCAATGAACCAATGTTTTTGACCTGCCCTGTTTCTGCTTCTTTTTTAGCGGC
The DNA here is from genome assembly GCF_001434555.1 of Amylolactobacillus amylotrophicus DSM 20534. Taxonomy (NCBI): domain Bacteria; kingdom Bacillati; phylum Bacillota; class Bacilli; order Lactobacillales; family Lactobacillaceae; genus Amylolactobacillus; species Amylolactobacillus amylotrophicus. The sequence continues at coordinate 89,121 of NZ_AZCV01000005.1, read as the reverse complement.
TAAGGCTTCCGGAGAATCTAAAAAGCTGACTAATCGAACTTCATTATTGGCCGCTTTAACTAACGATAAGCGTATATACTCAGAAACGGTTAGCCCTTGTTTTGCTAGATTAGCTTTAGCCCGTTCACTAATGTCAGGTGTTACACGAGTTGAAATTGTCTTGTTTTTAATAATAGTATTACTCATTCTAATCCGCCTCCTTTAAGTTTACCATCGTACTACATTATAATATTCGATTTTTAGGTTTTCTGCAACTAAATTAATTTTAAAGTAAAGGAACTAACAGCTTATGCAACAAGTTGTCTTACCCATCAAAGATTCAAACGTTCTCAAAGAGGTGCAAGATACCTCACTCAACAACTTTAAAGCTGGCCGGCGTAACTATACAGTTTTTCAAGTTGGCAAAGCTACGCTACTGCGAGTGAGTGATGTCATGCGCTTAAAACAAACCGATATTTTTAATCCGGACGGTTCTATTAAACAAAATGCGTTCATTCACGATCGAAAAACTGGTAAACCGAATACCTTGTATCTTAAACCAGTTCAAACAGAGCTCTTATTGTACCGTCAATGGCTACTTGATCATAGACTAGCCTCTGAGTGGCTCTTTCCTTCCATTCAACACCCTGACCGTCATATCACGGAGAAACAGTTTTATAAGATTATGGCACGAGTTGGTGATCTTCTAGGAATTAACTATCTAGGAACGCATACCATGCGTAAAATAGGTGCGTATCGTGTTTATACGCAATCAAACTATAATATTGGGTTAGTCATGCATTTATTAAACCATTCAAGCGAAGCCATGACCTTAACCTATCTTGGTCTAGATCAAGCCAGTCGAGAAACTATGCTCGATCAAATTGATTTTGGATAATAGTCTACTAACAATAAATTTAATAAACTACAAATATTATTGTTAGCATTTAAAAGGGTATAATGATTTAGATACCAAGTGAATTGAGGGATGTTTAATGAAAAGTTTTTTGTTTTTTACTTTTATATTATTTGTAATTATCATAATATATCTTGTACTAAAAAAATCAAAATTAAAAAATATGAATTGCAATAACGATGAACAACAAAATATATCGATTTCACCTAGTCTTACGGTGGAAGATGACAAACCATTTGAAATTCCTATCACATTAGATCTAATTTCTGAAAGAACACTTGATGAAAGAAAGCTTTATGAAATTAAGGATTCAAATGTTATAGCAAGAATAAGTGAGGTCGTACCAGCTTTAACCAAAACAGTAGCTAAAGCTGGTACGCATAAAGGCCTATGAAGGTAGTATGAAATCATGGACACGATTTAGTATAATTCCATAATAGGAAGGATTGTGTTTTTATGACCAAGAAAAAGTACTCAGTAGATTTTAGAAAAATGATTGTCAAGCTGTACCAGGATGGCGCCCCGGTAGCTGATCTTACAGACGAATATGGTGTATCAAATGTAACTATTTACAAATGGATTAATCTATATAAAGAAGACAAAGGAAGTGGAATTTCCAAATCAGATGTTTTAGCGTTGCAAAAACGTTTGAAACAGCTAGAAATTGAGAATGACATCTTAAAAAAAGCCTTAACCATATTCGCCAAAAAGTAAACCCAGATGACTGGCAGACAGCCGTTGATATTAATTTGAAGCACCATAGTATCAAAGAAACCTGTAAAGTACTCTCAGTTCCACGCTCAACTTACTATGAACATCAGCAGAATCATGTATCGCCACAAGCCAAGCGTCGTAAGACACTTAGCCAGTCGATTAAACGCATTTACTTTAATTCTAGACGTATCTACGGGGCACCTAAAATTCTAAAAGCATTACAAAAAGAAGGTAAGACTGCCAGTATTAAGCTAGTTCAACGATTAATGCGCCAAATGGGGTTAAAATCAATCACGCGCAAGAAGTGGCATTATCAACAAACTAATGATATTGATGCGACTGATTATTCAAATATACTCGCGCAAGATTTTCGTACAACCAGTCCAAATCAAAAGTGGTGTGCAGACATAACTTATATTCACACCAAAGCCAATGGCTGGTGTTATTTATCAAGCATTCAGGATTTATATTCACGTAAAATCATTGCCCATAAGATCAGCCGTCATATGACTGCTGATCTTGTGATCAGCACTTTTCAACAAGCCTTTGAAACTAGAAAGACGACTAATAACTTAATTGTGCATACCGATCTGGGTAGCCAGTACCGCAGTGCTGGCTTTGAACAGATCTTAGCGCAACACCATATTCGCCATTCTTATAGCAAGCGTGGCTGTCCCTATGACAATTCATGTTTGGAATCATTTCACGCCAGTTTGAAAAAAGAAGAGGTTTACCAACACCATTATCAGGATTTTTAAGAAGCAAATGCTGCAATATTCAGCTACATTGAGAGCTTTTATAACAGTGCTCGAATTCACAGTAGCATTGATTATTTAACTCCAAATGAAAAGGAAAAATTAGTCGCTTAAATTATACATAAAATGTGTCCAGATTCTTGACCTAAATCCAAACAAACCAACATACTCAGGTGTTAACAGTTGGTAACTGGGCAACTCCTGAGTCTAATTCAGCCAATTTAATGCGTAGTTCTGATGTAATGCCCACGGCATTTGAACAATTTTATGATTTTTCACACAATCGTCAATGGTTAGTTATTAAAACTAAGATGCTTAACCGACTGTTTCAATTAAGCAAACAGCACAAATCAGGCTTAGTTCCTGATTTTTCATGGGTAACTCAACATAATGCAAGCTCTGTAAAGGGTGCACATATTACCAATAAATACGCCAATGATTACTACTATAATGCCTGTAGAGTTCCTATGCTGTTAGCCCAAAGTCATGACCCATTAGCACAAAAAACATTGACTTCAATGTTGCACTTTTTTGCCAAGCATCCTACTGTCACAGCAGGATATACTATGAGCGGCAAACCACTCAATGACTATCAGTCCGCAAGTTTTAGTGCGCCCTTGCTAATGGCGACCAGTTGGTATCTCAATCAAGGGTACGATTCATTGTTTTTTCATGAACAGTGGATTTTTGCTAAAGCAATGACCAAGCACGATTATTATAATGCTACCCTGACCATGTATGCGATTATGTTTTCGCAAGGTAGATTGTAAAATTAATTATTGAATATTTATAGAAAGCGTGGATATTACATGAGTACATTTATATTACCTTCAAATCCAAATACATACGATGCCAAAAATGCATTTAATGATTTACATACCATTCACTGGGTTCAGCACAATAACAAGAGTGTTTCTATAGGAGATATAATATATATCTATGAATCAAAACCTACTCAAAGAATTATATTAAAAACACAGGTTATTGGCAGGGATATTTATTCGTATCATATTGATGATTCAAAATATAGTACATCAGGTATAGATTTTTCTAGCAAGGGTCCTTGGTTAACACTTCGTCTGATTGAAAATATAGATACATGTATTTCATTAAAAGATCTTCATGAATTAGGATTAAAAGGTAATATCCAGTCTCTAAGAAGGCTAGATGACGATATAGCAAACGTTTTAGACTTTTTGATTCGTGATTACTCCGAACTAACAAGTATTTTAGTAACAGAGGGTAAAAAAACAAAGGTGTATAGTACTCGTTATGAGCGAAGTACCAAAAACAGACAGGCCGCCATTCTAATCCACGGCTTAAATTGTAAGGTTTGTGGATTTAATTTTGAAAAAAAGTATGGCACTCTAGGGCATGAATTTATTGAAATTCACCATAAAAACCCACTCTATTTAAACAATACCGAAATAAATATAGATCCTAGAAATGACTTAGTTCCTTTATGTTCTAACTGTCACAGAATGATTCATAGAGATAAATATAATGTGCTAACCGTAGAATATTTAAAGAAAATACTATTAGCATAATTCCTATACCAAAGGGAGTAGACATAACGTTGAATTATCCTAATTGCCTGTTGTGGCGCGGTTTCCAGACCTTTGTGCAGCAACCCCAATTCACAAACTCCAAAAAAGCCCGAAACGGCGTTTCACAAACGTCAGTTTCAGGCTTTTTCACAATTAGACCAATTACTCGCAAACAGGTCAAAAATAATACTATCTATTTGGATATTTGGCGGTACAATTACCTTATCTTCACAAAATATTCTTAGCAATTCGCTATATCAACAACAATAAAAAGCTAGTTATCGATCCAAATTGGGGCAATAACTAGCTTTTTATTTACCAGCCACTTTACAGTTAACTCAAATAATCTATTAGGGTCTAATTAAGTTCGCTTTAACCAGCCCATGATAGATTAGTTGTAACCCATAACCCATAGAATATATCTATACTTATCAATACACTCTGACAACACAAAAAGGTTTAGTGATTATTCACTAAACCTTTTTGTGTTTATACCAACCAAAGGGCGGTTAGTTAAGTTGTTGCCACCGGCAACTTCTGGTACACATTTTAAGCACAAATCACGCCCAAAAATTGAGTGGTGTGTAAGTGCGCATTAAACTCATTTCATTCCGTTTAATGACGCTAAAAAATAGCTAACTTGATCATTAAAATAAAAGGTTTTTTTAGTTCAATGCGCACTTACACGTCAACTAACTTTGACGTGTTTCGATACCCCAAAAATTGTATTAGATTTCGCTGCGCTCAAACAAATCCTTTTAATTGCTTTACACCGTTTTTCTTTCTAAACTTAATCACAATCTTTGAATAACTAACTATAAAAAGATGCCTTTAATTTAAACCTGAAATAATTAGCTAATGTTAGGAGTAACTCAGATGGACGAAAAGAAAGTATTAAAGCCCATTGATGAAATGCTTGCTGATCCTTGGCAAGTTGATATTCAAGAATTGTTTGAAGATTCTGTCAATGAACCTGACGAGATTAAAAAGAATTTGTATGATTCCTTTAGTGAATCTTCAACATGATGACCTAATTGACTTCCCCGTTACTTTCAAGATGGTACGTCGTGTGATGCGGGAGCTCAGCTTGACATGTCAAATTCGGGTCAAGAAGCACAGTCGACATAAGGAGAACGAACAGCACATTCAAGACAATGTGCTCAATCAGAACTTCGACGTCGACAGTCCTAATCAGGTCTGGTTGTCCGATTCAACGGAACTGACTTACGGCGTAAATAATAAGTATAAGGTGCGCCTGAGTGGCGTCCTTAATCTCTACGGCCGACGTTTGTTGTCCTACAATTTGAGCGCTACTGAAACGTCAGCAGCAGAAATCGAGGTTTTCCAACGAGCCTTTGAGTCTTCTGGCGACGTCCACCCATTGGTTCACACTGATCGAGGATCAGCCTACACCTCTGGTGCCTTCAACAACTTTCTTGGTCGTAACAACGTCACACGTAGCATGCCTCGACCAGGAACACCATACGACAACGCACCGATGGAGCGCTGGTGGAACGAATTCAAGTTACGGTGGATGGCTCGCCATCCACTAGCAAAGACTTGCGAAGAGCTTGTAAGACTGGTTGAGGAAGGAATCGAATATTTCAATCACCACAACCGCTCAGCACAAAGAAACGGCCTCACCCCAGATGAATACTGGAGTGAAGCCGCATAGAGACAGATTCAACTTTATATTATTTCATTGGTCAACTTGACAGGGCCTAGTGCAGGTACAGGTCATTTTTCCGTAACTATTTTTAATGATGATTAAAGCGCCAATGCACCCATTGGATCCCAAGGTGCGAGCACCTTAGGCTCTTCTGTTTCATAAGTAGTCTTTTCAGCATCGGCTAAGAATTGCTTGTTGATTACTACTTGGTAGACAAATTGTGAGAACCATTCGTCACTCATGACGAAGTAACCTTTCTTACCAACCTTGTCGCCCCAGCTATTTTCAACCTTCCACTTAGTTGGTTTGCCATTAACGAGGTCAACACCTGTGATTACCATGGCGTGTGTCATCAAGCTTTCAGCGTAATCTAGGCGTTCTGCCTTTGTCATGCTGAAGTCGACATCAAACAGCTCGTCTTTCTTGTAGTACTCGGTATCCATGATTCCTAGTTGCCGTTCTGAGGATTGACCCACGTCTGAACCAAACCAAACAGTTTCTCCAGCCTGAAGTTGTGTCACAGCAAGACGTTTCAATTCCTCAACCTCGAGGTTCAAGTGCTTAACTTGACGACCGTTAACGACGTTACCCAGAAATTCAACGGTGTAAGTGTGATTAAATGGTTTGTCGCTTTGTGGTGAGTTGATGATTGACACGTAGTCATCTAAATTCCAACCCACAAACTTCTGAAAGAAGGATTGTGGTGTTAAATCTGCATAGCGGTGATATTCCTTGTCATCATCACGGTACTCGAAGTCAAACTTAGTAGGAGGGGTACCTAGGGTGAACACCAGCATGCGGTATACTTCCTCAAGTAGCTCATCTTTCTTGGCTTCGACCACTGTTTCGTCGTTACCATCGTTGACTAACTTACGCAGCGTAATTGCATCTTTTCTTAACTTCAGGTTTAATTGGCTGTTCAATTCGTTTGATTTCGAACTGCTGTATGTTTCAGGCATCACACTCTTAGGCACCAAACCATATTTTTGGATGAGGGCCACAAGCATGTCCCATTGGCCACCGTCTTGTTGTGGTGTTGTTAACAAGAAGTCCACCTTGCGGTCACCTAATGGGAGTGCGGCTGTGTTAATAATATTTTCGTAGAACCAGTTCGATTTCTCGAACTTATCCCAGAAGTTTATGTAGTTTTGGGATAGTTCAAAACCCTTGAGTTTAAAGTTTGCTTGGAGTGGGTGTCTCATTGTATTCAATGCGGCAAACATCCAGCAACGACCAGATTGCTTCTGGTTGGCAACATCACCTGTATCAATCTCAACTGAGAAAGTTTGATCCATGGCAATTTGTGAATCCATATTTTGGCTTGATGCGAGGATACCGTTCTTCATGATGGTTCTCTTAACAACATCTGCGCCGGGTTTGTTACTTAGCTTTTCGGAAAAAGACTTGATTGTAGCGTTAGTTATTTCCTTGGTCATTTGTAAATCCTCCAAATTCTTAAATGTACAGTTTCTATCCTACCGCAAAAAAAAGCCTAGGTCTAATTAATAATTAACCTAGGCTTAATTTGATGGATTTAGACTTAATTTTACCGAATGTGATCAATCAGCTTTGGTCCATCAGGTGTGCCAACAATCACCTTATTAACCATATCTAAGAACAGGCCGTGTTCGACCAGGCCAACTTCATGATCCAGCTGATCAGCTAACGCGTGCGGGTCAGCTATCTGGCCAACATTTAGATCGAGTACCAGATTCTTGAAGTGAGTCCTGACTGGTTCTTTGTTCTCATCTAGTCTCAGAACGGGGTTTAAACCCTGCTCAGCTAACCGCTCTGTGATCTGGGTTAGCCCGTAATCAAAGACCTCCACGGGTAACGGGAACTTACCCAAGGTTTCCACCATCTTACTCTCATCGACGATCCAGATAACTTGGTCGCTAGCGGTTGCGACGATCTTCTCCATTGTGTGCGCCGCACCGCCCCCTTTGATACCCTGATAGTTTGCGTCAATCTCATCTGCACCATCAATTGTCAAATCAAGCCTGTCAACCTCGTTCAGTTCAACGACGCGTAACCCCAAGCCCTCGGCCTGGCGTTTTGTCCTGGAACTGGTGGTCACGCAGGTGAGCTCCATATTCTCATCTTGAGCCCGTTTCGCTAAAGCGGCGACCATGTAAGTTACAGTGGAGCCAGTCCCTAAGCCAAGGTTCATGCCATCTTCGACGAAGCGGACGGCGTATTCCGCGGCCGCCTTTTTTAACTGATTCTGATCCATTCTAATCTCCTCTTTAAAAACTGGCTAATTGTGTTTGTACCACAGGTCCTTTAATTCAGGCGTCTTTATGAACATTGACTTGGCGTATGAGCAAACTGGGTTAATCAGCTTGTTTTCGGCCCGTGCCTGGTCAATCACCTTCTGCACGAGTTGAGCGGCCATCCCTTGGTGTCTGTATGCCGGGTTCACAAACGTGTGCTCAATCACAATGACAGAGTCATCGTTTATTTGCTCAAAAGTCACCTCGCCAATTAATTTGCCAGCATCATCGTTTTTAAAGTAACGATTTGGTCCTTTTTCGAATTCCATGACGGTCATCTCCTTTTATGCCTATTGTCTAAAAAAAACTCCCAGATAGCAATAAAAAAACCTTTTTTGTTGGTATAATAATTTGAGAAGAAATACGATGGGAGAAAATGATGAAAAAACGGGGATTTGAAATAGTTGCGCGTTATCAGGATGCCAACTTGAATTTACCGACCAGGCAGACAAAGATGGCGGCTGGTTATGACTTTGAGGTTGCCGAAGACTTTGAAATTCCGTCGATCTGGCGGCTGGATTTCGTGCGGATTTTTCGCCTAATTAGAAATGCCCATGAACTTAACGAACGTGACTATAGTCTGGCTAGCGATATCTTGAAACCATTTCTGGTACCTACCGGCATCAAGGCGTACATGCCGGCAAATGAGGTTCTGATTTTAGCGAACCGGTCCAGCAACCCGCTAAAGAGGGGATTAATCCTACCTAACGGTATCGGTGTGATTGATGCTGATTATTACAATAATCCCAACAATGAGGGCGAAATTTTTGTTCAACTAATCAATTTTGGTGTGCGCACTGCCAAGTTGCATAAAGGCGAGAGAATTGCTCAGGGAATCTTTACGCAATTCATGACCACGGACGATGAGGAAGAAATTGTCAACGATCGGACCGGCGGATTTGGCTCGTCAGGTGTAAAGGGTGGTAATTGATGGCTAGACAAAAGACCCAGTACGTTTGCCAGAATTGCGGTTACATCTCTGCCAGTTATTTGGGGCGCTGCCCTAACTGTGGTGCGTGGAATCAATTCAAGGAAGAGAAACAAACGGTGCAAAAGGCGTCGACCAAAGCAACACCTAGTCGGCTAATGACCAAGTCGGGCCAGAATGAACCGATTAAACTAGATGCGGTGATTCAAAGAGATGAGCTGCGTCAAAAGACCCAGTACGAGGAGCTTGATCGTGTTCTCGGGGGTGGAATCGTTCCTGGATCACTCGTACTCATCGGTGGGGAGCCCGGTATAGGCAAGTCCACATTGTTGCTTCAGATTACGGGTAACCTGGGTAAGGAACACACCGTCTTATACGTATCAGGTGAGGAAAGTGCTAGTCAAATCAAGATGCGTGCAGACCGGCTGGGCGTAAACGCACCACAACTGTTACTTTACCCGGAGACTGATATGGGTAATATTCGGGAGCAGATAGCTGAAATTAAGCCAGAGTACCTAATTATTGATTCAATTCAGACCATGAATGAACCGGCCCTTGATTCGGTGGTTGGCAGCACAGCACAGGTACGTGAGGTCACAAGCGAACTGATGAAAATCGCGAAGAATGATCAAATTACGGTTTTCGTCATTGGCCACGTTACTAAAGAAGGGGCCATTGCCGGACCGAAAATTCTGGAACACATGGTGGATACCGTGCTGTATTTCGAGGGGGATGCCCACCACTCTTACCGTATTCTGCGCTCCGTCAAGAACAGATTCGGCGCTGCCAACGAAATTGGGATGTTCGAGATGCATACTAGTGGGCTCGAAGAGGTGACTAATCCCTCGGCGATCTTCTTGGACGAACGACTACCAAATAGCACGGGCTCGGCCGTAGTTGTTTCACTTGAGGGCACAAGACCAATTTTGGCGGAGATTCAGGCCCTAGTTTCCCCCACAGCGTTCGGTAATGCAAAAAGGACTGCGAGTGGGATTGACTACAACAGATTGGCATTGCTCATGGCAGTCCTCGAGAAGCGGGGTAATTTGATGCTGCAAAATCAGGATGCCTTCCTGAAGGCTACGGGCGGGATGAAACTAGATGAACCCGCAATCGATTTAGCAATCGCCGTGGCCATTGCATCCAGTTATAAGGAACAAGAAGTACTAGCCAGTGATTGTTTCGTTGGTGAGATCGGCCTGACTGGTGAAATTCGCCGGGTTAATCAGATCGAGGACCGTATTAAGGAAGCGGAAAAGATTGGCTTTCAGCGGATGTTTATCCCGAAACATAACCTGAAACGTGGCCTACAGGTGGCGCGGACAATAGAATTGATTGGTGTGAGCTCAATCGATGAAGCACTGCGACGGCTTTTTCCCCGGAAGTGAGAAATGACTTTTGAAAAAACGCGGCTGAACGAGTAAACTTAAACAAGCGATAAATAAGAAAGAGGCTATGAAATTGGCAACTGATAAAATTAGAGTTAGATATGCACCAAGTCCAACTGGACATTTGCACATTGGTAATGCAAGAACTGCGCTATTCAATTATTTATACGCGCGGCATAACAAGGGTACTTTTGTCATCAGAATTGAGGATACTGATACTAAAAGAAACATTGCTGACGGTGAAAGAAGTCAGCTAGACAACCTGAAATGGCTTGGCATCGATTGGGACGAAGGTCCGGATATCGGCGGACCATTTGGTCCCTACCGACAGTCTGAGCGGAGAGAACTCTACACCAAATATATTAATGAACTGCTGGAGAAAGGTCTGGCTTATAAGTCATATAAGACAGAGGAAGAACTTGAGGCGGAGCGTGAGACTCAGAAATCTTTGAGCATTGCCCCACATTATGTCTACGAATACGAAGGGATGACCGAGGAACAGATTAAAGAGGCACAGGCCGCAGCCGAAGCTAAAGGACTAGAGCCTGTAATCCGCTTCCGGGTACCAACAGACGTCACCTACGAATGGGATGACATCGTTAAGGGGAAGATTGAATTCAAGAGTGAGACTATTGGTGGCGATTTCGTGATTCAAAAGCGCGACGGGATGCCAACTTACAACTTTGCTGTTGTCGTAGATGACCACTTGATGGAAATTACCCATGTTTTGCGCGGTGATGATCATATTGCAAATACCCCAAAGCAACTAATGATTTATGATGCACTTGGCTGGAAACGACCTGAATTTGGGCACATGACGCTAATCATCAACACCGCTACCGGGAAAAAGTTATCGAAGCGTGACGAATCCGTACTACAATTCATCGAGCAATACCGCGAGTTAGGTTACCTACCAGACGCAATGTTCAACTTTATTACCCTACTTGGTTGGTCACCTGTTGGTGAGGCTGAAATATTCAACCAGAAGGATTTGATTAAGCAATTCGATCCAAAGCGTCTAAGTAAATCACCGGCTTCATTCGACCAGAAGAAACTGGAGTGGGTGAATAACCAATATGTGAAGGCAGCGGATCGCGACATCCTTCTTGATCTCTCATTGAGAAACTTGCAGGAGAAGGGCTTAGTTGAAGAAGAGCCTGATGCAGCGAAAATCGAATGGGTCAGACAGCTCGTGAATATCTATGCCGGACAAATGAGTTACACCGCCCAAATCTCAGAGATGGCCGCGATTTTCTTTACAAATCCAGCTCAACTTGATGAGGCTTCGCTCGCTGAGATGGCTGACGAGAGCGCGGCAATTGCCATCAAGGATTTCAGACAGAAACTGGTTGACCTGAAGAGATTCACTGCACCACAAATTATGGCAGCAATCAATGCTGTTAAAAGGGATACAGGGGTCAAGGGAAGAAAGCTCTTTATGCCACTACGGATAGCCACGACTCGCTCAATGCATGGTCCAGGTATCGGTGAGGCAATCGAGTTATTGGGCCGCGAGAAGACGTTGAAACACATCGACGAGACGCTTGCACAACTTGGCTAGCTGACAATTAAACTAATAAACTAATTTGCAAAAGTTCGGACACACAACGTTCGGACTTTTTCTTCATTGTGTTAATATAATGACAACATATCAATTTGTTTAGTAAATGGTAAAGGAGCCCCATTATGTTGAAAGTCTTTAACACCCTGACCCGAACTAAGGAAGAATTCAAGCCCCTAACAGAGGGAAAAGTACGAATGTACGTCTGTGGACCGACGGTGTACAACTATATCCACATTGGTAATGCCAGAAGTGCTATCGCCTTTGACACAATCAGGCGTTACCTCGAGTATCGCGGTTATGATGTCACCTATGTGTCAAACTTCACTGACGTTGATGATAAAATGATTAACCAGGCGCGGGCCGACGGAATTACTGTGGGTGAGCTGGCGGACAAGTATATTAATGCCTTTATGGCAGATACCGGTGCTTTAAATATTGAGCCGGCAACTGTTAATCCACGGGCTACGGAGAACATCCCGGAGATTATTGCGTTTATTGCTAAATTAATCGAGAATGGCTATGCATACGAGGTCAATGGCGACGTTTATTACCGCGCTAAGAAATTTGCCCACTACGGCGAGCTCTCCGACCAGAACATCGCCGAGCTAGAGACTGGTGCTAGTCAGCACGTCAACGATGAGGAGCTGGCGGTGAAGGAAGATCCCATCGACTTTGCTCTTTGGAAGGCGCAAAAGTTATCAGATGAGATTAGCTGGGAGTCACCATGGGGACAGGGCCGTCCCGGTTGGCACATCGAGTGTTCGGTGATGTCGACTAAGTACCTTGGTGAGACTTTTGATATTCACGGCGGGGGCCAGGACCTGCAATTCCCGCACCATGAGAATGAAATTGCGCAGAGCGAAGCAAAGACGGGCAAGAAATTCGTTAATTACTGGCTTCATAATGGTTTCGTGACCGTGGGCCAAAATGACGAGAAGATGAGTAAGTCACTTGGTAACTTCGTCACGGTTCATGAGCTGTTACAACATGTCGATGCACGTTCATTACGCTTTTTCATGGCTAGCACACAGTATCGGCGTCCAATACGCTATACTGAGGAGAACCTTGTGGAGGCCGGTAATGTGCTGCAGCGGATGCAGAATACTTTGGACGATATTGCCTATAGATTAAATGACAGTACCACGAGTGTGTCTAGTCCAAATCTTGCTACGAGACTGGATGCGGCACTAGAACAATTCACCACTGTGATGGATGATGATTTCAACGTTCAGAATGGCTTGACCGTTGTTTACGGCATGTTACGGCACATTAACCAAGAAATTACTAAAGCACAAGTCGATAAGGAGCAATTAACCCGCTTCGTCACAGAGTTCAAGAAAATCATGTTAATCTTTGGTATCGAGTTTAAAGATCAGGATACTCACCTAGATGCACAGGTGGCAGATTTGCTCTGGCAAAGAGATGCAGCCCGCGACGAGAAGAATTTTGCCAAGAGTGACGAGATTCGTGAGCAATTAAAAGAAATGGGTATCGTGATTGAAGATACACCACAGGGAACCAGATGGAAGAGGATAGATGACTAAATTAAAGGATCCAAATGTTTTAAACGGTATTACACTTGCCTACGTCGGCGATGCTGTCTATGAGGTATTCGTGCGCGAACACCTCGTGGTTACCGGCATCGTTCGGCCGAAACAACTACAAAATACTGCGACCAAATACGTCTCTGCTAAGGCACAGGCGGCGCTTATTACGAAGGCGCAAGAAGATGAGATTTTGACGGCTACAGAGCAAGAAATTTTCTTGCGTGGTAGAAACGCCAAGAGCTATACTCATGCCAAAAACACGTCGGTGGGTACTTACAGCCTCTCGACTGGGTTTGAAGCAGTCTTTGGCTATTTGAAGTTAGACAGACAGGATGAGCGGATCGCAGAACTAGCCAATTGGTGTATCACACAAGTAGAAACAGGAGCCCTTCATGGATATAAATTCAACTAATCCCGATTTCGTTTTCGGCCGCCACGCTGCGGTGGATTATCTGAAAGAAATGGATCAAACGACAATTAACAAGGTATTTCTCCAGTCTGGTGTCCAAGAAGACTTTGCGAAGGAAGTATTTGGTCTCGCAAAGGCCAAAGGCCTGGTGGTTCAAACGGTTCCTAAAACTAAGCTTGATCAGCTGGTCGATAGGGGAAATCATCAGGGCATCGTGCTAGCAATCGCAAGCTTTGCTTACGCGGACCTTGATGAGCTCCTAGCTGATTTCGAAGCAAGAAAGCATGACCCATTTATTCTGATGCTCGATGGAATTGAGGATCCGCATAATCTAGGCTCGATTCTCAGAACGGCCGATGCCACCGGGGTTGACGCGATAATTATTCCGAAACACCGTGCAACTGGTTTGACCGGTGTGGTGGCGAAGACATCAACGGGTGCGATTGACCACGTGCCGGTCGCGCGCGTGACTAATTTAGTTCAGACCGTCAAAAAAATGAAGGACCAGGGTTACTGGTTCTTCGGTACGGCGATGAACGGTGATGATTATCGGCAATGGAACGCTAAAGGGAAGGCCGTACTTGTGATCGGTAATGAAGGTAAGGGAATTTCTAAGTTGCTGCTAGAGCAGATGGATCAGAAGTTGACCATACCGATGATAGGACATGTACAGAGTTTGAACGCCGGCGTCGCTACTGGTATTTTGTTGTATCAGATGTTCACCAGTAGGGAAGGATAGTAATAAACGGTTATCCATAACTAATTAAGGAAACAAAACTGTGCAGTTGGCATTCGCCAACTGCTTTTTTGTGTGTGGATAGTGCTCTATAAGCCACAAATGTGAGACACTTTCCCGGTTTTGTGTCAGAAAAACAGACGTTCGGTATCTACATCTGAAAGCGCTTGCTATAGTTAGCGTATTAAACTTGCCGGGGGCAGAAAATGGAAAAATTATCTGATTTAGAATTGATTGAGCTAACAAGGCAGAAAAATAGTGATGCGCTAGTTGAGCTTTGTGCACGGTACCAACCGATGATTCGTGGCGTAATTAGGCGCTACTTTTTACGCTCGTATGATTACCTTGACTGGCAGCAGGATGCAATGTTTATCTGCTATGAGTCCGCTGTGCTATTTGATGAAAATATGCATGTTCGTTTCGGTGGCTTTTTCCAGTTGAGGTTTCTGCAACATGCGAAGAGTCTCGTTCGATTCGAGCTGGCAAAGAAGCGTGCGCCGTACTCTGAGGCGTTGTCACTTGAAAGTCAGGTAACCCCGTCAAAGAAAATTCGTGATAAGATCATTAAAAATGACGTTTTTATGATCAGTGAGTCTAGTGCAAGTGATGTGAATATTACACAATTAGAGATGTATATTGACGAATTATCGCTGACTGAGCTTGTCGCATTTAGGATGAACATTGGCGTGGTAACGCAGGCTGAGGCGCTGAAGATTCTCGATTGTACGCCCACACAGCTAATTGCTGCCCGTGATCGGTGCAGACAAAAATTTAAAAAAATCGTCTAAAATTAGGGATTCCGAATTTAAAATGCTTCACTTCCTAAAATAAGTATTATAATAGAGTTGTAAATAATTTAGGAGGTAATCAAGTATGGCAAGTACAACAGTATTTAAGACAGAATTGTTAGATCGTCAATTACGTGAGGTTTTTGACTGGAGTGACGACAAGACACCTGTAAGAGATGTATTGTGGAATTACTTCATGGAGAAGAATAGCCGTGATACGCTGAAGACTGAAAAAGAAATGCTTCCATTCATGAAAGACTCCGACGAACAAATCAAAAAATTCATCGAAGAGAATATCAAGCACTGATTATTAAATGACTTTCAAGGGTTCGACGGTGGCGTTGAATTTTTGCAAGTCATTTTTTGTTCGATTCAAAAGCTAGTGTTCTTTTACTAGAGAAGAATATTAGCGCAAGCTGGCGTAACAAAAAAAGGGACGGAAATTTCCGTCCCTTTTAGTATGTCCTAGAAATTAGCTGAGCAGTTAGTTGCTCAATATCTGCTCGTGCCTTATTCTCGGGAAACTTTTGTTTTAACAGTTTGATACTCTTAGCCGTCAATTTATCGGCCAGTTCGTTTGCCACTTGAACGCCACCAAGTTCATTTACCAGCCGTTCAATTTCACGTAGTTCTGCAGGAGTCAGTTCTTGCTTCTTTGCGACTAGCGTGCGTAGTGTCGCATCTTTATCCCGCTCTAACGCAAAGATGAGCGGCCCGGAGTATATCCCGTTTTTGACATCTAGTAGAACGGGCTTCTTTAACTGGTTGGCGGACACCGTATAATCAAGGATGTCGTCTTTGACCTGGAAAGCCTGGCCCATGATCTCGCCGTATTCCGCAGCATGCCGTGCTAAGCTGATTTTCAGGCCGCTCTCGTATGTACCGAGGAAGCAGCTCAAACCAAATAACAACCCCGTCTTACCCTTGATTTGCTCTAGATAATCATCCTTTGTCAGGTTTAAATCGTAGGCATGATCAAGCTGTTGTAGTTCACCACCAAGAATTCCCTGCATTGTTCTGCCATCAAATTGCAGGCTCTTCATGCTTTTGCCATTATCGCTCAACAATTTAAAACAGAGGGCGAAGAGATAATCACCTGCATAGACCGCGACGTGTTTGCCATACTTTGCCTGAATCGATGGGACACCTCGCCGCATCTTTGACTCATCGATAATGTCGTCGTGGATGAGCGTAGCGTTATGGAGGAATTCTACGGCGGCCGCCACATTTAACATGCGCCGCTTAGTGTTCTTATCTAGCTCGGCAAATTGGGCAAACATTAGCACTAGCGCGGGTCGTAGTAATTTGCCATTGACTGCAAACGAGTCACGTAGGGCCAAGCCAACTTTACCGTTAACCTTGTTTATTTCAGCGTGAATAATCTCATTCACCTGCATAAGTTGTTCTTGAATGATGGGGTAGTTATTCCAAAAATAAAGCTGGTTGTCCATAACAGACCTTTCTGTAGTTAATAGAGTTTAGTTGTGATGAGTCCGAGAGCTTTAACGTGTTTCAAGAGATAGTTGACCACTATTCCCACTGCAATACCTGCTAAAATTCCCATGACTGCAAGAACCGGTAAGTACAGCATCACACTGAAGCTCTGTGCAATTAAACTGGCGGTGACCAGTTGGCCAACATTGTGCATGATGCCGCCAACAGCTGAGATACCAATGAAACTGATATATTTTGGGTGTAGTTTTTTAATTAGATACATTGAGAAGAAACTGAGCATGGCGCCGGAGAATGCATACATAAAAGTGGATACAGTCCCTCCAATTAGGGTCGTCAGGACAAGCCTAATTAGAACCAGTGCCAATGAATCTCTGAAGTTGAGCGTGAACAGGGATAGTAGTGTGATGCTATTCGGCAAGCCAATTTTTGCACCAGGTGCGAAGACGAATGGTGACGGAATAGAGCGTTCAATTAGTCCAATGATGACACCATGTGCACACAAAATAGCAATGTAGATGTAGCGTTCTAAATTTTTATTTGTTCGTTCTCTCTTCACTAGTTTACTAACCCGCCATCTACGTTTTTTCCATCGGAAGACTTAATCTCAATTAATAGCTTATGAGGTAAACAGACGATAGACTGCCCAACCTTCGACCGATATCCTTGGCGGACACAGACTTGATCGGCACAATTTGCTTCAACGATATGAATCTTCTTGCCCTTAACCTCAATCTTATTGTAATGTCCGTCATCATCGCGGTAGGTCCACGTTGTGGTCCCCTCATGATCGGTCAGGTTGAATTCCTTGATGGTCTCACCATCGTGTGAGACTACCGCCATAATCTTAACCTCCTTACTGGAGGAACTGGTTACATCGACTTTTGCCTGTTGTTGCTGGGCAAAAACAAATAAGGGTAGGAAAGAGAGGATGACCAGTAAGCCGATAACCACAAGGTCTCCCCAAGCAAACATATCGTTTTCTTTTAAGCCCTTAACCCATTTTTTCAAACAGACGTCTCCAATCAAAAAGTTCTATAGTAATTCTACTATAGAACCTCGATATTTAAACTATTTATTTGGAACTATCCGGGTAGTAGATCGATCTTTCAACCCCATACCTTGCTTTGCCTAGCTTTCTTTGGAGCCATGGTACAAAGCGCCGGTCAAGTCCGAATGCACGTCCAGAGCCATTCATCACGGCAATACCAGCAATAAACATCCAGATGTTAACCCAGTAGAACATACCTGAAAGGGAGAAGATAACAACGAAGATTGCTGACATTGCGCCGGCAAAGAATGTGCAGAAACCAATAACTAGGAATAAACCAAGCATGATTTCGACAACGGTCATTCCTTTTTGGAATGCTAGGGCAACTTCTTTATTAGGCACCATGACCTTCGTAATGCTCTCCATCCACTGAGGCATCGTGTCAAAGACAGCCATTGGTTGATGACCATATTCGTATGAAAGTCCAAATTTAGGTGCAACACTAGAAGATGTAGCAGCTGATGATTCTGCACCGCTAGCTGCTGATGTGGTTTCTGCTGCGCCACTAGCCGCGCTAGTTGCTTGTGCTGGATAGAGCCAAGTAAATGGTAGGCGGAGTTTATCGGTAAACCAAGAACCCTCGCCTTGGACCTTACCCCAACAATCAACAAGCCACATCATTCCTAGTAGGATTCTGGTTGGGAATGTCCAGAGAACGTTACCATAACGAGAAATATTTCCTCTAAACAGGTTCGTTCCCTTAATGCGGAAGAATTCGTGCATTATATAATGGAACAAATTATAACCGGAATAAATCTGGGCAAAGTAGAGCATGTTGATCAAGTGTTTCATCAGTGTTGCAAAGAAACCACTGAGGTGGAAGGTGTTCATTAGGTAAGCAACACCGTAGACTGGTCCAAGAGAGACCATGAATCCTTGATACTTTCCTTTGAAGTCGACCGCAGGTTGTCCGTTCATATCGGCAAGAATGTTGGCTACTGCACACGCACCACCTGATTCAGCACCTTGAACGATTTGTGGTTGTCCCTTACCGGTGCCGTCTTCATCAATAAATGAGACATCACCAATAACATAGATACTCTTGTCATCAGGAACCTGACTTTGTTTATTGACCAAGATTCGACCAGCACGTCCTTGTTCGAAACCAAACGAAGCCGCCTGTGATGAGGCCTTGACACCTGCTGTCCAGATGAGCGTACGTGTAGGGAAAGTTGAACCATCATTCAGGTCAACGTAGTCTTCATGCACTCCTGTAACCCCAGTACTCTTCATCACACGAATATTCTTCTTCTCGAAGTAGCGCTCTGCCTTAGCCGCATCTTTTCGATCGAGCATATTCATGATTGTTGGGGCCATTTCCATCATCGTAAAGACGATTTCCTCTGGATCAAGCTTGTTCTCTGCTGCCAGACGATCACGCCATGCGCGTAGCTCGCCGATTGTCTCTGTACCAGTAAAACCCGAACCGACAACGACAAAGTTTAAATATGATTTTCTAATTTCAGGATCACGCTCAACTGCACCACGACGGACCATATCGATGACATGGCGTTTTAGTTTTACAGCTTCGTCCCAACTTCCAAGTGTGAAACCATGTTCCTTAACGCCTGGAGTTCCGAAATCATTTGGTTCAGCACCAATCGAAAGAACCAAATAGTCATAGTCGAAAGAACCACTCTTGGTCACGACTTTCTTGTCTTTTTTGTTGATGCTTGTCACTTCATCAGTTACAACGTCAACGTTCTTACGCCGACTAAACAACCGATTTAAATCGTATTGAATAGCATTCTCATCTACACGATTTGCTGCAACTTCATGAAGCTCAGTCATGTATGTAAAGTAGGAATGCTTATCAATCAAAGTGATTTTGACATCCTTGTTCTTCTTCAGTTTCTTGGCTAGATGCTTAGCGGTATAGAGACCACCAAATCCTCCACCAACGACCACAATATTCTTTTGGGTCATATTTACACCCCTTTATATGTTGATATTTTGTTTTAACATCAGAGCAATTATAGCAAAAAATCACAAGGTATGTCTATAAATTCACAAATATTAATTTTTAAAAAATTATCAATAACCTCAATATTGTAAACGTTATCAAAAATTTTGTTGCAAGATGAATGTGAATGATTTAAAATAAGTTTGTGTGAAAGGCTACACAATCACAATATCATAAAAAGGATGGTCTTAATTTATGAAACTCACTAAAGTTGTTACAGGGATTTCGGCAGTAACTCTTTCTGCATTGTTGTTGACAGCATGCTCAGCACAATCAAGCTCAAAGGACTCTACTGATAGTAAAGACAAGTCTTCGCAAACTTCAAAGAGCTCAAAGAAGACTGAAACAAAAGAAGCTACTAAGGTTGCCGGGGGCGATTTACAAGATGGTACTTACAAGCTCGAAGAGACAGGCTACTACAATGGCTATCGTGCAGTGCTCTCAATGACTGTTAAAGATGGCAAGATCTCAAAGACATCTTACGATTACGTCGATAAAGACGGCAAGTCTAAGAAAGATGACAAAGAATATAACAAGACGATGAAGGAAAAGTCAGGCGTTGGTCCTTCTGAATATATTCCAGAGCTTGAGAAGGCTTGGAAACAAAACGGTGTTAATATTAGCTCAATCGAAACTGTCTCCGGTGCAACACATTCTTCTGACTCATTCAAGAACTATGCACAACAATTAGTTCAGGCTGCTCAAGCTGGTAACACTGATACAATCAAGATTGAGAACGAAGCTAAGATGCAAGACGGTACATATTCACTCGAAGAAAAGAACGAAAAGAACGGCTACCGTGCAACTCTAGCAATCACCGTTGCTGGTGGTAAGATTACGAAGACAGACTTTGACTACATCGATAAGGATGGTAAATCAAAGACTGAAGACGAAGAGTACGAAAAGAACATGCAGAAGGTCAACAATATTGGTCCGAAGGAGTACATCCCTCAATTAGCAGAATCATTGACTAAATCGGGTGGAGACATTTCTAAGGTTGAAGTTGTTTCCGGTGCAACTCACACATCACATTCATTCTTGCTTTATGCAGAACAGTTGATGAATGCAGCGCAAGCTGGGAATACCGATAAGATTACAGTTGACAACTATGTCTTTAAAGATTAGTATTTGAACCGCAAAATTTAAAAGTTGAAGAGTAGTTTAGGCTACTCTTTTTCTTATTTTAAGGACTGATTTTATGCCAAAAAAAATAATAAAAATAATTATTGCTCTGACTTTTAGTCTGAACCTAGTAGCTTTGACGAGTTGTAGTGCTACAGCACACGAAGGTGCTAAGCCTGCTGCAAAGGTGGTACAGACGCCCATCGAAGATACGCAGTTTCTCATGGGTACAGTAGTGCAAATTAAAATCTATCATGCCCAAAAGGAAGCAGCTTTAAAGGACGCTTTTGCCCGCGTGAAGGAATTGGCCAACAAGATCACAGTTAATCAAAAGGGCTCCGAGGTTGACCATATCAATGATGAGGCTGGAAAAGAGCCGGTAAAGGTGAGTGATGACGTCTTCTACCTCATCAAACGGGCGAAGTACTATAGTAATAATTCTGCAGGCTCTTTTGACTTAGCTATCGGGCCAATCACTAGCCTGTGGCATATCGGTTTTGACGATGCTAGAAAGCCTAGTCAGGCGGAAATCGACCGTGAATTGAAATTTGTAAACTACAGAAATGTTGTTTTGAATGAGCGAAAGAAAACTGTCTACTTGAAAGATGTGGGAATGAAACTGGACCTCGGTGGCATTGCTAAGGGCTATATCACGGATGAAGTTGTTAAGGTGTTGAAAAACGACGGTGTAAATACGGCCATTGTGGATCTTGGTGGCAATATTTTTGTGATGGGTCATTCACCAAAAGGTAGTAAGCAGCCGTGGACTGTAGGAATTCAAGATCCGAAGTCGCCGCGTGGAACCTCACTGGGGAAATTACCGGCCACAAATAAAACAATTGTGACCTCCGGTATTTACGAGCGCTATTTGAAAGTAGGGAATAAGACCTACATGCATCTAATGAATCCAAAGACAGGTTATCCATTTGAGAATAATTTGATGGGTGTTTCAATTATCACCAATAAGTCAATTAATGGGGATGCGCTGTCGACTGCAACTTTTGACAAAGGTCTCACCACAGGAATAAAGTATATCGAATCACGCAAGGACACCGAAGCAATCTTTGTCACTAAGGAACGTAAGGTCTATATTACTTCCGGGTTAAAAGGTAAGTTTGAATTATTACCTGACGTCGACTATACTTTAATTAAATAATTGGAAATTTTAGTGACACATGCTATAATCAACTGTCGTATTGTTAGCAAGTTAAGTGGGATTAACCACTAAATTAAGATATAGGTGAAACTCATGGCGGTTAGGAAAATTGCGCTGGCGTGCAGTGTCTGTGGTTCAAGGAACTATACTATTACCGAGAACAAGAATCGCACCACGCGCTTGGAAGTAAATAAATTTTGTAAGCATTGTGGTAAGTATACAATTCATAAGGAAACAAGGTAGAGGTTAAAGATGAAGTTTATTAAGGGCGTTATCTCAGAAATGAAGTTGACTACTTGGCCAACGGCCAAAGAAAATCGGCATGATACAGGTGTCGTAATTACACAATCCATTCTCTTTGCCGTTTACCTTGGCCTATTGGATTTAATCTTTACTAGGTTAACCCTGATTTTCTTTTAGTGGCAAAGAGCGGTAATTTATGCTACAATCTATTCAACGGAAAGACTCGCAAATTGCGAGGCTTTTTTATTTGAAATTTTTAAGGAGTAAACATGGAAACATTCGAAAAAAAATGGTACGTACTTCATACTTATTCGGGATATGAAAATAAGGTGAAGACCAACCTGCTCTCGCGTGCACAATCAATGGGAATGGAAAATAATATTTTCCGTGTGATTGTTCCAGAAGAGCAGTCAGTTGAGAAGAAGAACGGCAAGAACGAGGTGGAGATGGAAAAAGTTTTCCCTGGTTATGTCTTAGTTGAAATGGTCATGACAGACGAGTCATGGTTTATCGTGAGAAATACGCCAGGTGTGACTGGTTTCGTCGGTAGTCATGGTGCCGGTAGCAAGCCAGCACCACTGCTAGATGAAGAGATTAAGCACATCTTGCGTTCAATGGGTGAGACGACTAGACAAAGTTCTGTTAACTTTGAAGTTGGCGATCAAGTTACCATTATTGATGGTGCGTTTAACGGACTTACGGGTAAGCTCACTGATGTACAGCCTGATAAATTTAAAGTATTTGCAGAGATTGAGATGTTTGGCCGTGAAACAACTGCCGAACTTGATTACGAACAGGTTGAGAAACTTTAATTAATCGAGAAAGATAAATCAACATACTTTTCGTTGCTAAAATATGTTGGCGATGGTAAGATACTAAAGTATGTTTATAAATGTGGGAGGAGAAATTTCATCTCCATTATAACCGCATCACTGACTTAAGGAGGTCTGTCACGTGGCAAAAAAAGTTATAAACGTTGTTAAGTTACAAATCCCTGCAGGAGCAGCAACACCTGCACCCCCAGTAGGACCAGCATTGGGTCAAGCCGGAGTCAACATTGTTGGCTTCACTAAGGACTTTAATGCTAGAACAGCTGACCAAAAGGGTATGATCATTCCTGTAGTGATCACTGTTTATGAAGATCGTTCATTTGATTTCATTACAAAGACCCCACCAGCAGCAATTCTTTTGAAGAAAGCTGCTAACGTGGAAAAGGGTTCAGGCGAACCAAATACCAAGAAGGTTGCTAAGGTAACTAAGGCTCAGGTTAAGGAAATCGCTGAAACCAAGATGCAAGACCTAAACGCTGCTGATGTTGAAGCAGCAATGCGCATGGTTGAAGGTACAGCAAGAAGTATGGGATTTGAAGTTACTGAATAATCTCATTATTTTGAAAAATGTCGGATTGTTAGCGAAAGCTAATAAATCAAGTGGGAGAGCATAGCTCGTTGACCACATTTGCAAGGGAGGAAATCACATGCCAAAGCATGGTAAAAAATATATTGAAGCTGCCAAAAAGGTAGATAAGAACAAATTCTACACAGCTGATGAAGCTATTGCATTAGCAAAAGAAACTAGTTATGCAAACTTTGATGCAACTGTTGAAGTTGCATTTAACCTTAATGTTGACCCAAAGCAAGCTGACCAACAAATTCGTGGTGCTCTTGTTTTACCAAACGGTACAGGTAAGTCACAAAAGGTTATTGTGTTTGCTGATGGAGAACAAGCTAAACAAGCTGAAGCCGCTGGTGCTGACGAAGTTGGTTCAGACGACTTAGTACAACGTGTTAAGGACGGTTGGTTAGACTTTGACGTCGTTGTGGCTACACCACAAATGATGGCTAAAGTTGGTCAACTTGGTCGTGTACTCGGACCTAAAGGCCTGATGCCTAACCCAAAGACTGGTACTGTTACGATGGATGTAACTAAGGCTGTTGAGGAAGTTAAGGCTGGTAAAGTTACATACCGTGTCGACAAGGAAGGACTCATCCATGCACCAATTGGTAAGACTTCATTTGACAACGATAAATTAGTTGAAAACTTTAAGGCGCTGAAAGATGTTGTCTTGAAGGCTCGCCCAGCATCAACTAAGGGTCAATACATCCTTAGCCTTGCTGTTTCAACAACATTTGGTCCTGGTATCAAGCTTGATCCAGTTAACGCTTAGTTACTAAAGTTAAATATTAATTAAATACCCGATATTAGGCCGAGGATGGTTCTATCATCGGGTATTTTTTTGCTATAATTATTTTATGAAAAATTGCCAGACCAGTCAGGTTAGGCATGTCTATGGAGAGATAAGTTGAAAAATGTGGTTAAAATCTGCACAACCTTGCTAGTGGCTGCCATACTTGGTGGTCTATTCTTGGTGGGGAATGTTTACAGTAAGCGACAAATTAATCACCAGCTGACAAACGCTACTACAAGAATGTTTCGTACCTTGAAAGCTCATGGTAAATACAAATTAAATAGTGGCCGTCAAATAATATTGACTTCCAAGGGACAGAAATTGTTGCAGCCTAACTTAGCATTTTACCAGAACGGAAGTGAAATTCTGAGAGATCTTGGGTTTGAGTTTCAAAACGGTAGAATTGGCGTTGCACAGGCTAGCGGGGTGATTACCTTACCGGCCAATTTGAAAAGAGGAGATTTAATTACTGGTACCCTCCCATTTCCAGTAGACGCAGTAACCAGCAATACTAAACTTGTTATCAAAGCCGGGGAGCACTCTCTAACTTACACTCCCAATCATTTTGAACGTGTGGGAGAGGATCCTAATAGTAGAAAATTTGCGATTATGATTGGCTATAATTTCAGTGATGGCAAAAAAATTCCGGATGAGAGATATTTACTTCCATTGCGCGGTCAACAGATTCAGTTCGAGTTCACGGGATTACACTTCACGCACGGAAACAGTACTGGGCAAAAACAAGCAATTGCACATCAGCAATTAATTGAACAACATGATATAAACTACGTGGCTCGTGATAAGGTGATGAGCTTTACGATTAATTCGATTGGCAAAAAGCCACGGGTGGCAAATTTCACTGTGAGACTAGATGGTCAAGATTCAACGAATGCTTTTAACGTCCGGTTAATAACAATCAAGAAGTACGCAAAAAATGTGCACAAATATCGGGTTGTAGTAGAAGCTAAAAAGAATATTATTGGACAGAACTTACGGCTTAAACTAGCACTAGATGGTGATTTCTCATTTGTCAGTTATAGTTCAAATAGTATCTTGCACGCTTACTAAAATGTTGGAGAAGTTATCAATGAAAAAAGTGTTACAGCGGTTGTTAATTTGTTACATCTTAATTCAACCCTTTATGGAAATCATCTACTTTTATCAAGGAACATTGGCCAATATTGGACCTTTTACAATACCGACCTTGGTTCGCTTAGTCTTAGTTATTGCTCTACTACTTATTTTCTTCTTGGTCCATAAATTTAGTAAGCCATCATACCATTTGGCTATTTATGGTTTTGTAGTCCTAATATACCTAGTTGCGCACTTATGGCTCACCAAAAACGCTTTGAGCAGCCTGACAGATGGCTTTACGTACTCAGTAACTCAAGAAATCTCCTACGTACTCCGAGTTGTTTTCCCCACCCTGATCCTGTTCATCAGCGCAGATACTTCATTAGAAAAAAGTACGCTGGAAAGAATCACATGGTGGCTGGCTACTGCAATTTCGGGCACAATTGTAGTTTCTAATTTGGCGGTCTTTGCAATTGCATCATATGATAAGGCAACAATGATTAGTGCCAATATTTTCAGTTGGTTCGATGTGGTCAATCGTCCTGGTTTCATGCAGCTCGCATCTGATGGGTTTTTCCTATTTGCAAACTCAATCTCGGCAATTATGATTCTCTTACTGCCTATTGCACTTCATTATTATTTGCGGCAAAGCAGTTGGTACAAGTTAATAATACTAATTGTGATGGCACTATCAGCATTGATGATCGGCACAAGAACAGCAATTTTCGGTAGTCTGGCAGCATTTATTGTGATACCAGCGTTCTACTTCTTTGCCGATGTACCAGCCGAAGAGAGTTTACAATGGCACGTTAAGGTCAAAAAAGTCATTCCGCTTGCTGCGATTATACTGGTCCTAGGTCTGATTTACCCCTTCTCACCATCAACAGGGCGCGTCAGTGCCAATGATCAGGTAAACATAGCTACTGCTGATCGTTCTAAAGCCAGCTCGAAGCAGTTGTTGCAGTTGCGGGAGGAGATGCAACAGCAGCCTAAACAGGCTAAGAGGTTGGCGCAAAATTATCTCGATACACACTTTGATGTACGTGGTACTTATGGAAACGTGGTTTCTGCTACAAATCCGATTGATAAATATCCGGAACTTTGGATTGATGTATTAACATGGAACGCCCCAGATCAAGTTAATTTTCGTAAGATTGAAAAGGCAAATGTTGATTTGCTGAAACAACAAATAGTTCCGCCTGTGCGCCTGTTACTTGGTATTTCATTTGTAAGAATCAACTTCTTTATCTTCAACTATGAACGGGATTTTATTAACCAATTTTATACTTTAGGTTTGCTCGGAATTGTGCTCTTTATTTTACCGTTTGTACTGCTTTGCCTATATCTTGCAGGTAAATTTTGTTTCAAGAAGCAGAACTGGACTGTTGAGAACTTTGCCTATTTCTTCAGTTTTGCACTGTTCTTTGGCGCTGCATATTTGACAGGTAATGTCTTAGATTCAATTACGGCTGGTTCCTTAGTCGCGTTTTTCATGGGGCAAAACTACCGAAATTACCGTGTGTAAACGAACAGCTAGTATGCTGGACTACAAAACTCATATTCAAGTGATAGTAATCGTTGACAGAATAGCATAAACAATGTAATATACTCTATATGTGAATTCTACCTAAGACTCAGGTGACGCAAGTCTCAATATCCTGCCGAGGCCAGAAGATAAGTGAGTTAATTAAACTCCATGTCTTTAGGCATGGAGTTTTTATTTGGCTATGATAGTGATTCATAAATAAATATGGAGGTAAAAATACATGAGTGAAGCTGTAATCGCAAAAAAAGCAGAATTAGTTGATGGTATTGTTGAACAATTCAACAATGCTAAGTCAGCCGTTGTTGTTGACTATCTTGGACTAACTGTTGCCGAAGTTACTGAACTACGTAAGGAATTACGTGATGCTGGTGTGAAGATGGAAGTTATCAAGAATACTTACCTACGTCGTGCTGCTGACAAAGCAGGCTACGAAGGTTTGGACGATGTTTTCGTTGGACCAACTGCAATCGCATTTTCTGATGAAGATGTTGTTGCACCAGCTCGTATCATGGCAAAATATGCTAAGAAGATCGAAGCTCTTGAAATCAAGGGTGGTATGATCGAAGGTAAAGTTGCATCGCTTGATCAAATCAACGAACTTGCTACATTACCAGATCACGATGGCTTGCTATCAATGTTACTTTCTGTCTTACAGGCACCTGTACGTAACGTTGCTTACGCTGTCAAAGCTGTTGCTGATTCTAAAGAAGAGCCAGCAGCATAATTATAGTTATTCATAACTAACACAAATACAAAAACATAAAACAAAATTCGGAGGAAAAAATCATGGCTTTAGATACACAAAAGATTATTGACCAAATTAAAGAAGCTACTGTACTTGAATTAAACGACCTTGTTAAAGCAATCGAAGAAGAATTCGGCGTTACTGCTGCTGCTCCTGTAGCTGCTGCTGGTGCTGCTGCCGGTGATGCTGAAGCAGAAAAGGATTCATTTGATATTGAATTGACTGAAGTTGGTCAAGAAAAGGTTAAAGTTATCAAGGCTGTTCGTGAGATCACTGGTCTTGGCTTGAAAGAATCAAAGGACATCGTTGACGGTGCACCTAAGGTCTTCAAGGAAGGCGTAACTAAAGACGAAGCTGATGAAATCATCGCTAAGCTTTCTGAGGTTGGCGCTACAGCCACTGCTAAATAATTTAGCTAAATACACATTACTACAAAACCTCCGCATTCAGAGCCTGTCTCTGCGTGCGGAGGTTTTTTTATCCCAATGTTTGATTGTCTGATTCAAGGATGCAAGTCTTTAAATGTAATTGTCTATAGTATACTGAGTTTAAAGAGGGGAATTGGTTATGAAGGAAACTAAAATAACACTAGAGGAGCTCTACGAGAAATTGGGGGCACAGATTTCGCCGGCTGGTTGGTGGCCGGCAGCAAGTGACTGGGAGATTATCTGGGGTGCAGTTTTGATTCAAAATACTAATTGGCGCAACGTTGATTTAGCGTTGGCTGAGCTCAAACAAAATATTGGTTTTTATCTTAGACCAAGTGGCGTCCGCCAACTTTCAGGAGACGAATTGGCCCAAGTAATTAGGTCAGCCGGATTCTACACTAGAAAAGCACAGACCATTGTGCATTTAAGCAATTATTTTGCACAATATAATGACGATCTGGAAGCCGTACGGCAATTACCACGTAAAGTAATCCGGCAGGAATTACTGGCCATCAATGGTGTAGGGGAGGAGACTGCAGACACAATCATGCTCTATGCGGTGCAAAAATCGGGCTTTATTGTGGATAAGTACAGTCGCAGATTATTTCAGTCATTAGGCGTTGTCTTGCCACCAAAGTACGGGCAGGCGAAGATTTACGTCGAACAAAGTATAAAATCACTGACCCTCAGAGGATGGCAAAATTTACATGCTCTGATTGTCTTGTTTAATCAGCAGTATAAGCTACCGCAGGACTTTAATGACAGCTTTTTGGCTGGATATCAACTGGTGATGTGATCCTTGACAGACAAGAACGAAATATCCAGGAAATCTGATAAGTTCAAAGAGTAATTTAGCCACAATAAAATAATTCGCCGATCAATACGGTGGTCAGCGAATTATTTTTTGTCTCAATTAACGATATGGCGTTCAATTGTTTTATTTGGCCAAAACCAAATGAGGTTACCGATAATTACGCTGAGCAGGCCGCTTAGTGGCTGAATTAGCGTCATCACAAGCCCGATTGTGAAGATACTAGTATACACGTACAACTTCCAATCATGGTGGGTTAACCGCGCAACGAGTGAATCGCGTCCGTTAGCATTAATCAACATCTTATTTAAGAGCCAATAGGCGAGAGCGGCTAGCAGCATGACCAGCACACCATCTGAGAATGCTTCCAGCCTATTTTTGTTCATCTAAATCCCTCCTGTTTAATTAAAGTCTGGTATTATTCTTGATTATCCGTGGGAGCGACAATCATGATATTGTTGACAATCTCTTCTGTTGACGGTTTTTGATTGCTTGGTACGTATTCGAGGTCATACATACCATAAGTACCTCGCGGAAAATCAGCATTGTAGAGATAGTCTGAGAAGTCTATGGGGTCAACCTTTTGGGGAAACCAACTCTGACCTGTGTGTTGCATATATTTCTTGGTGATGATGAGTGTAGGCAGTGCAACAAAGTAGAGCTGCCCATTTGCAGTGACCGTGTAATATGTACCTGCCGCTTGGTTCAAACTGCTTGGTACGGTACCTGTGCCGCCATAGAAATAAGAGAAATACCAGGTCTTCTCTGAGTCAGTAATTTTTTCATTCCAATCACAGGGTGAGCAAGGTTTAGTAATTCTGCGCGTTTTAAAATATAATTCCGCCATTCTTCATCCGAAAAATTTGCCTGATATGATTTTTCGATAACATTAATATTATTGGTAATATTATCTTGTACTTCCTTTTCCTTCTTCTTTTTGACTGATGTGCCTGCATATTTTGATTGCTGCACAGCCTTCTTTTGGCGTTTGACTATTAGATCTGCATACTGCTGCAAAGTGGTATAGGACGCTTTATTTTGTAAAATCCGATTGAAGTATTTTTCATATTCCTTGCAAGTAGCCTGGGCTTCCTTCTTAAGGCGCGCATGGTCTTTCCTCGGGTAGTAAATGTGGCTAAAATTTGTAGTCGCTATGAGCTTTGTTTTTGCTGGATTTAACCTATAATTTTGTTGGAAGGACACGCCGCCACTGTCCGGATCGGTACTCTCAGAGTAGGCGTAGACGAAAGTTATCCGTTCTCTTTTCAGCGAAACTTCAAAGTTGTAGATTAGCAAATCATCACTTTCATGACTTTGGAAGGTAATTGTGTGGCGTTTGAAGTTGTACCACATGTAAAACCCATAGGAATAATTGTCCTTAGCAACTGAGTTTGGGATTGTGATATTGCCAGGAATAGTGAATGATTCGTCCGAATCAATAACGTCCTGGTCCGTAAACTTGACTGGGTGTTCCTTTTTAAATGCCGTAAACGGTTGTGCCTGCACATTGTTTGCGTGAATCTGGCGGGTGATTGCGTAACCGGCGGCGAATAGCACGACAAAGAAACACAATAAGATGTCCCCCTGCTGTTAGTTTTCTGTTCTTAAACAATTTACTACCTCGCTTTGTCAGAATAAAATCGTATATAATTACGTTATTTATTTTATCACAGATTTTCTTACCGTCACGTGACCTAGTTACAATGCTAGTCCTTTTTTGGTATGATACAGGGAGTAAATTTGAAAAGAGAGTAAAATGGCTGAACAATATTTTGCACAGGAACCACATGCTGAACATGACATCCATGAGATAGAATTTAACCTGGCCGACTTGAACCTCCACCTCAAAACTGACGCCGGTGTTTTCTCCAAAAGCCGGATTGACTACGGGAGCGTTGCGCTGATGAAGCAGGTGATGGAACTAGATCTTGTTCCTGGTAAGATTCTGGATCTCGGAACAGGCTATGGGCCAATGGGCTTAATGCTCGCAAAGAAGTATCCTGAAAGAGCGCTCGATTTGGTTGATGTCAATGAGCGTGCGCTTGAGCTGGCACGCACCAATGCGGAATTCAATGCAATAACTAACGTTAATATTTTTACATCAGATATTTATGAAACCGTTACTGAACGGTACGCGCTAATTGTGACCAATCCACCAATTCGTGCGGGTAAGAAAGTGGTTAACCAAATTCACGAACAGGCGCTGGATCATTTGTTATCGGGGGGCCAAATCGTAACGGTCCTGCAGAAGAAACAGGGGGCCCCATCTGCAAGGAAGCTGTTAACCGCGACTTTTGGGAACTGCGATATCTTGGCGCGTGACAAGGGCTACTATATTTTGCGGAGTGTTAAACAGTGATTTTTACAAAGAGTGCTAAAGAAAATTACATGAAGTTGGCCTTCGAACAGGCGGAATTGGCGCAAAAACAGGATGAGGTCCCTATTGGCGCCGTGGTAGTTGATTCTAATGGCGCAGTTATTGGGCACGGCTATAACAGGCGGGAGTTGGACCAAAATGCACTTAAACATGCGGAGATGCTGGCAATATCCGAGGCATGTCAGAACCTTTCGACGTGGCGGTTAGAGCACTGCTCCATCTTTGTGACACTCGAACCTTGCCCCATGTGTTCGGGTGCGATTATCAATAGTCGCATCGAGAATGTGTTCTACGCAGCACACGACCGTAAGGCTGGTGCAGCCGGTAGCGTGGTCGACTTATTCAAAGTGCCACAGTTCAATCACCATCCCGTGGTTTATCCGGGTCTGTACGAGCAGAAATCTGCAATGCTACTCCAGAACTTTTTCCGCGCGATTCGTGCACGAAAAAAACAAAAGTAGTTTGCAAATAGGTGGAAAATAATTGGCGTTTAAGGTATGATAGTTAGTGCCGAAAGGCAAGGGCAATATTGCTCTTGTGAATCGTGTCAGATTCGGAAGAAAGCAGCACTAAGCAGGTTGCGGTATGTGCCCTTAAATTGAACAACAACACTCTTAGTCTTTTAGGCTAAGAGTTTTTTAATAAGAGGTTATCAGATGGCATATCAGGCTCTCTATCGAAAGTGGCGTCCCAGAACGTTTGCGGATGTAATTGGTCAGGAATCAATTACAAGCACGCTTAGAAACTCAATTCGTATCAATAAAATCAGTCACGCATTCCTATTTGCCGGTCCGCGCGGGACTGGTAAAACTAGCTGTGCAAAGATCCTCGCTAAAACAGTTAATTGTTTGAATATTAAAGACGGTGAACCTTGTAATGAATGTGCCAACTGTCTGGCAGCTGATGAGAATCGGATGAGTGATTTGATTGAGATTGATGCTGCTTCGAATAACGGTGTCGATGAGATAAGAGACATCCGGGATAAGGTGAAGTATGCTCCGACCGAGGGCAAGTACAAAGTCTATATCATTGATGAGGTACATATGCTTTCGATGGGCGCATTCAACGCACTTTTAAAGACGTTAGAAGAGCCCCCTGAGCATGTCATCTTCATTCTGGCAACGACCGAATTGCAGAAGGTGCCGGCGACTATTATCTCACGGACACAGAAGTACACTTTCAAAAGAATTGCACTTGATGCGATTATTGCGCGTCTTAAGCAGATCCTAGTTGCCGAAGAAATTAGTTATGAAGATAAAGCTTTACAAGTCATTGCACAGGTTGCAGACGGTGGAATGCGCGATGCGTTAAGTATTCTTGACCAGATTATTTCGTTTGAGAAGGATGGCGTCACATACGCCGATGCGCTAGAAATTACCGGTTTTGCAAACCAAGAAAAAATCGAAGAATTATTTCTCTTGCTTACACAACAAGAGACCGGCGCGGCACTAGCCCTGAATAAGGAATTACTAGCAGCGGGTATCAACCCGCAAAATATTTTAAATGAACTCGTAGAACTTGCTACCCAGGTATTAATTAGTCAAAAGACCAAGACAAAAAGTTCAGCGTTCTTAACTAATGAATTAAGTGAGACTGTAGAGAGTCTGGATAATCGCGCGATTCTTTATCTCATCGATACTGCTAACGAAGCGCTCAACGATTTGAGATTTACCACACAACAAAACGTGCCACTAGATATTTTCTGTGTGAAGGTGACTAGTTTCCACCCTGCTGGTGACGAGCAGCAAAGTGGTCGACAAACAGATACTAGCGAGGAAATGCAGGAGTTACAAAAGCAGGTCCAACACCTTAGTCAACAATTGGGTGCACTGCAAAAGACCGGGGTCGTTCCGAGAATGAAATCTGCCACTACTACTGGTGCTTCCGTCAAATCAACCGTAGCAAGTACCAACTTGAAGACAAAGTACCGTGCGAGTGTATACCATGTGCTGAAACACGCCACTAAAGATGACCTCAGTCGAGTGAAGGATGTTTGGCCAGATTTAATCAGTAAGCTGGAAGTTTCGCAAAGAGCGATGATGAAGGTTTCAAAGCCCGTTGCGGCTGGCCCTGATGCCTGTGTTGTGGCATTTGACTACCAACTTTGGTTTGAACGTGCAACTAGTGATAGTGAGCTAATGAAGCAATTGAATGATGGCTTAACAAGTTTAACGCATGCCAATACCGAGATTGTCCTCGTGCCGAAGAATGAATGGCCGATTTTGCGTGCTGACTATCTGAAGACTCATAAGGCAGAATTAACTAACCGCCAAGAGGTGGACGAAACTGAGACTGCTGCGCAGGCAGATGAGGCCGATAATAGCCAGTCAAAAGATGTAGTAAAGAATGATATAATTGAACAGGCGCGTCAGCTTTTTGGCGACGACATGATTGATGTTAAAGATTAATTTACTGAGATAAAGGAGAAGTAAACGATGCGTGGTGGAATGCCTAATATGCAGAAATTGATGAAACAAGCACAACAGATGCAAAAAGAAATGGAACAAACTAAGAAGGAAATCAACGAGACTGAATTTATCGGTCATGCGGCAAACGACTTAGTTGTTGCGACTTTCATGGGAGATAGTACCCTAAAGAAGATTGCGCTTAAGCCTGAAGTAATCGATCCAGATGATCCGGACATGCTCCAAGATTTGATTGTGGACGCGGTCAATCATGGGCTTAGCCAAATTAACGAAACAACGACCCAAAAGATGGGGAAATACTCTAAAGGATTAATGTAAAAAGGTGAGATAATGCAATATCCATTACCAATTGCCAAGGTAATTGAAAGTTATATGAAGCTACCTGGTATCGGAGAAAAGACGGCAACTAGACTTGCCTTTTATACTTTAGGCATGCCCGAGAGTGCAGTCCAGGATTTCGCCAAGAGTTTGGCTGATTTGCAGCAAAAACTGCGCTTTTGTTCAATCTGCGGCAACATCACTGAGACTGATCCATGTGCCATCTGTCGGGATGCAAGTCGTAACCAAAATCAGATTCTGGTAGTTGAACAACCAAAAGACATCATGGCCTTTGAAGAGATGGGCGAATACAATGGCCTCTATCACGTGCTGAACGGTGTTCTGTCACCGATGGACGGTGTCTCAGTTGAAGACATCAACATCAAATCACTGATTACGCGACTACAAGAGAGCGACGTCAATGAGGTGATCATCGCACTGAATTCTACACCAGAGGGTGAGGCAACAACCATGTATATCAGTCGACTGATTAAACCTGCTGGAATCAAGGTAACGCGACTAGCTAGTGGTCTAGCAGTCGGCTCTGATATTGAATATGCTGATTCCCTCACGCTAAAACGAGCAGTAACGGGAAGGACTGAATTGTAATGGGCAAGCATAATTTAAGGGAACAGGCTGACAGTCAGTTAATGACTTCAATTGCCAATCTGCAACAACAGCTTGCATTGACGAAGACGTTGTCAGAAACCAGTCTAGATGATTCGCCCGAGAATATCGTGGCTCTTAAGATATTGAAAGCTAAATATAATTTCCTGTTTAAAGAAGCCCGATTGCGCCAGACTAGTTCGAAGGGATTGAACAATGTTATTTCACATTAAGTCCAATTGTTTTGGGCTTTTTATTTTGGAATTGACTTTAAGTTGACTACGATTTCAAGTACAATTTTACCTATGGAGGCGTAAAATGACAGGGACATTTATTTCTTTCGAAGGGCCCGATGGTTCGGGCAAAACTAGCACGCTGAATGGTGTACTAGCACAACTTGCAGGCAACACGATTACTAAGCCAGTAGTTACCCGGGAGCCCGGAGGATCCCAGATTGCCGAAAAAATTCGCCAAATTATATTAGATCCAAACAATAAAGAAATGGATGTTAAGACTGAGGCGCTGCTCTTTGCGGCGGCCAGAAGACAACATGTGGTTGAGGTGATTAAACCGGCGCTAGAACGCGGTGAGATATTGATTTCTGATCGTTTTGTGGACAGTTCGCTGGCCTATCAGGGTGGCGGGCGCCAGATTGGGATTGCGCCAGTGGCGATGATTAATAGCTTTGCAACTGACAATCTGCAGCCCGATCTGACTATCTACCTCGATGTGGATTCGCAGATTGGCTTACAACGCATCTCAAACAGTCGCTCTGGGACGGAAGATCGCTTGGAACAAGAACAGGTAGAGTTTCATGAACGCGTGACTACTGCTTATCATGAGCTAATCAAAGCTAACCCCACCAGAATAATTGCGGTGAATGCTAATCAGGAGTTAGCAAAAGTAATCAGCGATAGTGTTAAAATAATAAGAGAGAGAATACCACAAATTTTTCGTGAAGGAGAACACAAATGAAATTAATTCTCGCAATCGTACAGGACAAAGACAGCAACCTATTGAGCAGTGAGTTTATCGAAAACGATATTCGGGCAACTAAACTATCGACCACTGGTGGTTTCTTAAAGGCCGGGAATACCACTTTTATCATCGGTATTGAGGATAAGCGGGTCTATGAAGTGCTGGACATCATCAAAAAAATCTCGCATGCAAGACAGCAGTTTATGACACCGCCAGTTAATATGGACATGGGTGGCGACGCCACAATGTCTTACCCAATTGAGGTTCAGGTTGGCGGTGCAACGGTGTTTGTCTTGCCAGTTGACCAATTCGAACAGTATTAAGCACAATGATAAATGAAGGTAGTTTTACCAACATTCCTGCTAAGTTTAAGCAGGAATTTTTACAAGCATATAAAGAAGATGCTGTGAGTCACGCCTACCTTTTCTTGGGGAGTGACGAAAAGACAACAACTGCAGCAGCTATTTGGCTGAGTTGTTTATTTCTGTGTGAGCACCCAGACGAAGATTTGCGACCGGACGGTACTTGCGCCAATTGCCGGCGGGTGAGTGAACTGAACCATCCAGACGTCTTTTTGGTGACCGAAACTGAGAAGCAGAGTATCGGGATCGACACTGTGCGGCCATTAAAGATTGAACTTGCGAAAAGTCCCACGGAGGGCGATCGCCGCTTCTTTATCATCTCTGATGCACAAAAATTAACGATGTCGGCAGCAAATGCACTACTAAATGTGCTGGAGGAACCTGTAGCACCCGTGCTGACAATCTTAACCACCACGAATGTTAATCAGATTCTGCCCACGATTAAGTCACGGGTTCAAATAGTTAACGTGACGGATGAATTCAAGAACGAGGCAGAACAAGATAAGCTGCAGGATGATCAAGCTGAGTTGGCGCCTTTAGCTGAGCGTTTTTATACTGAATTAATGGAGAATAATCCATTGGCGATTCTGACGGCCAAAACCCTTGCAGATTCAGCTAAGCAAAAGGAGTTGCAGCAATTTATACTCGATTATCTGCTGCAACAAGCCGATAGAGAAATGCTGACGCTCACGAACATCAAGCAAAATCAAGAGTTGTTGAGTGAGCTACTTCATGTGAACAAGATGATTGCTGCTAATGTGAGCTTTAGTAGTTGTCTGCAGTATCTAATTTTGAACATAGAATTCTAAAGGTGAACAAATTGACAGATCCATACACACAACTTGATCAGGTATTAAATAATTTACACACGATGATTACGACAGTCGAAGGCCTACAAAACGACCTGCTAGAGGCCCTGCGAGAGAATACTGAGTTAAAGATCGAGAATAAGCTCTTACGGGAGAAGTTCAACAATATTCCGGAGAAACACCAAGAGAAGACTCAGGATGGGATGTCCGGACTGAAAGAGATTTACCAGTCTGGCTACCATATTTGTAATATGTATTACGGCTCTCATAGAGTGGAGAACGAAGACTGTATTTTTTGCCTAGATATTTTCGATCATCAGCGTGGTGCGGGAAAGAAGAATAATGCAAATTCAAAGTAGTTTTAATGACGAAGCAGGCAAGCTTTATTTGGTGCCGACGCCAATCGGTAACTTGAAGGACATGACGCTGCGCGCAAAAGAAACATTAGAAAATGTGGATTTAATCGCCGCAGAAGACACGCGGACGACGGGTAAACTTCTGGGGCTCCTAGGAATTGAGACCAGTGGTAAACTAGTCAGTTTTCACGAGTTTAATGCTAAGGAGAAGGCGCCAGAATTAGTTACGCAAATTCTGGCTGGACATTCGCTCGCACAAGTCAGCGATGCGGGAATGCCTGTGATTAGTGATCCGGGATATGAACTGGTGCAGTCTGCGATTGCCGCAAATATTGCGGTGGTCAGTTTGCCCGGACCGGCGGCTTTCACCACCGCTCTGATTGCTTCTGGCTTGACGGCTCAACCGTTCACGTATTACGGCTTCTTACCGCGTAAGAAGAAACAGCAAACGGACTTTTTAACCGAAATCAGCAGACAAAAAGAGACGGCAATCTTCTATGAGGCCCCGCACCGGATTAGAGCGACACTCGCTAATTTGGGCGAAACCGTGGGTCTAAACCGCCAAGTGGTGGTCGCCCGCGAGCTGACAAAGTTACACGAGGAATACCTCCGTGGTACTGTAGCTGAGCTAATAGAGCACTTCGAGACGGTGGAACCACGCGGTGAAATGGTTGTTCTAATGGGTGGCTATGTTGAGTCAGAGAAACCGACAGCGACGTTAGCCGAGTTGGCGGTGGTAGTTGACCAACTAGTTGAAGATGGGCAGAGTAAGAAGGATGCGATTGGCCAAGTCGCACGGCATGCCCATTTAAGTAAGAAAGAATTGTACGATTATTATCACAATCAACCAAGGGAGTAAAACTAGGAGCATGGAAAAATTTGAACAAACTGCTAAATTATCTTACTTCGATGTTGATGCATTGAACCAGATTAAATTATCCGTCCTAATTGACCTACTCTTGAAGGTATCAAGCTATCAGCTCGATACAATGGGGGTGGGAACAAACAATCTTGCTAGGGAGAACCTCGGCTGGGTCGTGACGCAGTATCACATGGAGATAAAAAGATTACCACAACTGGATGAGGAAATAATTCTTGGCACGCAACCGACCGGTTACAACCGGTTTTTTTGTTACAGAGATTTCTGGGTGAAGACCCAGGAGGGGGAATCCCTGATTACGGTCTCCAGTACGTGGATTGTGCTAGATCTGTTGAAGCGAGAGATTCACGAGAATACGTCGGAATTTGGTGCAAAAATGGCGGTACCAGAGGTTAAGCGGGGACCGCGATTGCCAAGAATTAGGTTACCTAAGTTTGATGATTCCGGGGTCGAATATCGGGTACGTTATTACGATATTGACGCGAACCGTCACGTCAACAACTCACATTATTTTGAGTGGATGATTGATGTGCTCCCACAGGATTTGGTATTGCATGCTCAAATTAAGTGCATTGACATCAAGTTTGACCAGGAGATTCGCTACGGCGACTCTCCGAGGTCATTGGTCAAGGTCGAGGAGCAGGAGGAACT
Organism: Amylolactobacillus amylotrophicus DSM 20534; assembly: GCF_001434555.1. Classification (NCBI taxonomy): domain Bacteria; kingdom Bacillati; phylum Bacillota; class Bacilli; order Lactobacillales; family Lactobacillaceae; genus Amylolactobacillus; species Amylolactobacillus amylotrophicus. Next base: position 50,366 of record NZ_AZCV01000005.1, on the reverse strand, counting down.
TAAATCATACCACCTCATTCAAAACGGAACAGGTAAGGCAGCCGAGGCGATTTTCACCTGGAAAAAATAAAAAACGCCATTAAGATACGGCATTGCTGACAAACTTATTTAGCTGAATTTGTAACATCTCATTCGGTGTAATTTGTGGCGAGGACAGGTTGAAGATTTCTTCAGTTGTGAGTTTCAATGGGACATCCGTAGCTAATTGGAATTGGTTGAGGGGATTTCTCTCATTTGGCATGATTTCACCAGCATCATTTTCTGACATGGAGATTGTGCCACCGGTGTGTAGAACGAGAATATTTTTCATCGTCGTTAACCTCTTTTCAATAACATATCATAGTAAATATGTGGGTTTAAGACAAGAATGTGTTATATTTAAACGGTTGTATTTATGTTAATGATGCAGATTAAGTGAACGGAGGGCGACTCCATGACAATGAGAAATGTATTTAGAAAATTAGAACTTAGAGAGTTGATTGTGCTGGGCTTAATTGTGGCCATTAGTATGATTTTGCAGAAAATTTCATTTGGGACATCGGTCACCAAAGTTGGGTTGGGCTTTATCGCAACGGTGCTGCTTGGAAAGTATTTTGGCCCTTTTTGGGGTGGCATTGGCGCAGGCGTAGCTGATGTGCTTTCTGCTGCATTATTCGGGGTTGGCGGAGGAATGTTCTTTGGCTTCACCATCTCCGCAGTTGTTGGGGGGATCATCTACGGTCTCTTCTTCTACGAGCAAAAACTCGTGGTTTGGAAGGTGATAAGCGCTGTTTTATTAGTCACGATTATTGTGAACGTCCTGCTCAACACATATTGGCTGACCGTTATGTACAAGCTCGACTTTCGTGGCGCGCTCCTCCAAAGAATTCCAAAGGAACTGATTGTTCCTTGGATTCAGATGGTAATCACCTGGATTGTTCTAAAAGCGACAGAACGTGTTAAGATTAAATAATAGTATTTTTTAACCAGAAATTTTAACGAGATAAAGTGAATTAAGACAAGATTCAGAGGATACAAATTGAAGACTTTAAGTATATCGACTGCAACGGAAAATCTGAGCGTTGCCGTGAATAATGGCATTGAAACGTTAGCAGAGCGCAATATCGTTGATCAAAGAAATCATAGTGTGAATATTATTCCTACCATTGAGGCGGTGCTTGCTCAGTCAAACCTCAAGTTGACCGAGATTGAACAAATCGCTGTTGCCGCGGGTCCAGGATCGTATACCGGCCTGAGAATAGGTATTACCACCGCGAAGGTGATGGGAGAGCGGCTGGGCGTGAAGCTAGTTGGTGTCTCCACTTTGGCGGCACTAGCAGCGAATATGACGCCTGCTGGAACCAAAGCTGAGCTAACGGTCGCACTACTAGACGCGCGCAATGATAATTTCTTCGCGGGAGCATATCGGCTGGACTCTGCTAGCAAGAGTTCAGGTCCAGCGGTGGTGCTTTCAGACGCTCATGTGGCCCTGGAGCACCTATTAGAGCTTGTGCAGGAAATGCTCCGGCAATATAACTTTACACGGGTGAACTTCGTCGGTGACTTCACGCCAGAACATGCAGCTAAAATCAAGGACCAACTTCTTTCTACTGATGTCGAGCTTCATTTCGGGACAGACCAGGAAAATTTGGTTCATGCCGGGCAGATTGGCTGGATAGCGGAATTTAGTACACCAGTTAGTCCTGCAGAGCTCTTGCCTCGTTATTTGCGAAAAACCCAGGCTGAGGTTGAGTGGGAGAATAGGACCGGTGCGAAGAGCTTGAAAGACGATAGTAAGTATGTTGAAGAAGTTTAGTGATTTTTTTAAACCTGTACCACAGTTTGACCTCTCATTTGAACCTTTTGTGAAAGTAATTTCACACCTCTCACTCCAGTTTATGAAGGCTAATGATAGTCACCTTGAGGACCTGTTGAATCTTGAACGACGTGTCTACCGCGGACGCACACCGTGGGACCGCTTTTCATTTAGAAATGAGTTAAAGAAACATCATAACTCACTCTATCTTGTCGTGTATGATGGTTCACAGCTGGTGGGTTTTATTGGTGCTCGCTTCTCTGAGCAGGAGGGACACATTACGAATATTGCAATTAGCCCAGAATACCAGCACAGAAAGATTGGGAGCTTTCTAGTTTCAATGATGATTGATTACGGTAGAAGAAATAATTGTACTGTGATTACCCTAGAAGTGCGGATGGACAACTTGGTGGCCCAAACGGCATATAAGAAGTTGGGCTTTAAACCCAATATTGTCAGGAAAAACTACTATTACACTGAAAAAGTCGACGGTTTAAACATGGTGTTAGACTTGAAAGGAGACGGATTTAAGTGACGAAAGATAATCTAATTTTGGCATTTGAGACTAGTTGTGACGAGACGAGCGTGTCTGTCGTCAAGAATGGGCATGAGATTCTCTCGAATGTGATTGCCACGCAAATAAAAAGCCACCGGCGTTTCGGTGGCGTCGTGCCAGAAATTGCGAGCCGCCACCACATCGAGGTAATCAACCAGGTGATGACTGAGGCCATGGCCGAGGCACAAGTGGACTACGACGATCTCGATGCAGTAGCTGTGACCAAGGGTCCGGGACTCGTAGGCGCACTTCTAGTCGGAGTTGCGGCCGCCAAGTCGGTGGCGTTGGTCGAGCAAAAGCCACTAATTGGTGTCGACCATATTGCTGGTCATATCAACGCAGCTAATCTGGACAATGAAGTGGTTTACCCGGCATTGGCTCTGGTAGTCTCTGGCGGTCATACCGAATTGGTCTATCTAACCGATGAGAATAGTTACGAAATCATCGGTGATACTAGAGATGACGCGGCAGGAGAGGCGTACGACAAGATAGGTCGCGTGCTTGGGATTAAGTATCCTGCAGGTAAAACAATTGATGAGATGGCTCATCAGGGCTCCGACACATTCCATTTTCCACGGGCAATGATGGAGGATGACGATTATGATTTCTCCTTCAGTGGCTTAAAGAGCGCTTTTATAAATACCGTCCATCATGCAGACCAGTTAGGTGAAACACTCGATCAGAATGATCTGGCAGCTAGTTTTCAAGCAAGTGTAATCGACGTTTTGGTCCACAAAACATTGCGTGCAATCGCAGAGTACAAGCCTGAAACATTTATCTTAGCCGGTGGAGTAGCGGCGAACCAGGGACTACGTGAAAGACTGGCAACGAAAATTAGTAAGTTGCCCCAACAGCCAAAAGTGATTATTCCCCCACTGCGCCTTTGTGGTGATAACGCGGCAATGATTGGTGCAGCAGCATATCACCAGTTTAAGGCTCAAGATTTCGCTGATTTAACGCTGAACGCTGATCCGTCACTTGAACTGCCTTATGCAGAATCAATGCTTGATTAGAATAGTAATAAAAAGGAGTAGCTATTTACGATTGAAATAGTTACTCATTTTTCTGTGATTTTTTACTTTATGGCAGCAAATGTTTCGAGTTTCGTTAGCGCCTGTTCCCACCTAGCTGATATTGCTTCATTTTCTTGCTCAAGTTCTTGAACCTTCCTTTGGAGTGGATCTAACTTGCCAAAGTCAGTCGCTACTTCTGGTTGTGCCATCTCTAGTTGTAGCTCCGTAATCTTGTTCTCAATCTCGCTGATTTGGTGTTCTAATTGGTCCACTTCCCGCTCCAGACGTCTCTTTTCAGCCTGATTCTTCTTTTGCAGCTGGTAATCAACCTTACTTTGGTTGGCGTTAGCAGTAGTTGCATTATCCTGTTCGCTACTGTTACTTGGCTCAAGTTGATTTCTCTTCTCTAGGTAGAATGAGTAGTTGCCATCGTAGATAGTACCATGTCTTTCGTTGACTGAGTAAATTTTCTGTGCAAGTTGGTTAATGAAGTAACGGTCATGTGAGACGAAGACGATTGTCCCTTCATAGTGTTCGAGTGCTTTCTCGAGCACCTCCTTAGCCTCAATGTCCAAGTGGTTGGTGGGCTCATCCATAATCAAAACGTTGTTGAATTCGAGTGAGAGGACAGTTAACGAGAGTCGCGCTCTTTGGCCGCCTGAAAGTTGGGCAACTGTCTTCTCGAGGTCATCAGGACCAAATAGGAAACTAGCTAGGATGCTACGAACTTCTCGCTCAGGCATCGTCTTGTGGCGATTCCAAATTGTATCAAGCACGGTCTCCTTTGGGTTAAGGTGGTTGATTTCTTGGTCGTAGTAGCCAATCTTAAGGTTGGCACCGTACTTGATATTTCCCTTCAGTAGCGGTAGCTCCTTGACGATTGTCTTCAAAAGGGTTGACTTTCCGATTCCGTTCGGCCCGATAATTGCGAGGCGATCCTGCTGGCGGACCTGCAGATTTACATCCTCAATCATGGTTTTGTTCGGATAACCAACAGAGACGTCAGAGAAAATCAGCACCTCTTTACCAGTCTGCTGCTCAATTTTGAAGTTAATGCGGACCTTTTGATCGCGTTTTGGTGGCTCGATTCGTTCCAATTTATCCAGTTGTTTCTGGCGACTTTGTGCCCGTTTCGTCGTCGATGCGCGCACAATATTCTTCTGAATAAAATCCTCTTGTTTCTTGATTTCTGCCTGTTGGCGCTCGTATGCCTCTTGTTGTTGATCGTCTAATGACGTCCGCAATTTGGTATAGGCAGTATAGTTTCCCTTGAACTTATTCAGTTGACCGTGTCGCAACTCTAGGATATCGGTCGCGACCGCATCCAGGAAGTATTGGTCATGGCTGACGGCGAGGATTGCGCCTTTATACGTTTTCAGAAAACTTTCCAACCAGTCCAGGGTGTCGAGGTCCAAATGGTTGGTGGGCTCATCTAGGATTAGCAAATCAGGACTTTTGAGTAGGAGCTTCACAAATGACAACCGCGTCTTCTCACCGCCTGAGAGCACGCTAATTTTCTTGTCATAGGTTGTTTCGTCAAATTTGAAGCCATTTAGAACACTCTTGATCTCTGCCTGGTATGTAAAGCCACCTTGTTGCTCGAAATTGAATTGTAATTGGTCGTATTGTTCTAGCATTTCCGAATTGGGTGTGCTTGTGGTAGCAAGCTCTTGTTGAAGCCGGGTTAATTCATGCCCCAGCTCGATTAACGGCGCGAAAACTTCGGCCATCTCCCCGTAAACGGTTTGGTCTGGATTGAGGTTATTCTCTTGTGCAATATAGCCAAAAGTGATATTTTTACTTTTAACAATATTGCCGCTTGTAGGGGCCTCTTGCCCGGTGAGAATCTTAATCAAAGTTGATTTACCAACGCCGTTTGGACCTACTAGGCCAATCCTACTTTTCCCGTCAATCTCAAAGCTAATATTCTTGAATAATGTTGTAGCGCCGAAGCTGCGTTCGACGTTATTTGCTTGCATAATAATCATTTAATCACCTAGAGAACATTCTATCATAGTTCGTGAATTATGTTGTTGAAGTCAGTCAATGAATTATTATACTAAATTTTTGGCTTTTGTGAAAAAAATACTTGAACTTTTACTACTTAATTAGGTATTATAGAATTGTTAATGAAAAAGTTCACAAATGAGGTGTAGTATGGAAGACGTTAAAATCCCTAGGGCAACTGCAAAAAGATTACCGTTATATTATCGGTATCTGGTCTTCTTGAACGATGAGGGAAAAGAGAAGGTCTCCTCGACTGAATTATCTGAGGCCGTCCAAGTTGATAGTGCTTCAATCAGGAGAGATTTCTCATATTTTGGTGCGCTCGGCAAGCGTGGCTATGGCTATGATGTCAAGAGACTCCTTGATTTTTTCAAAAAGATTTTGAATCAGGATACGCTGACGAATGTTGCGCTGGTCGGTGTGGGTAACATGGGGCACGCCCTGCTCAATTATAATTTCAAGCGGACCAATAACATTCGGATCTCTGCCGCCTTCGATGTGAATGCAGAGATAACTGGTAAAATAATGAACGGTGTGCCAGTCTATCATACCGAGGATCTGAAGAAGCAGTTAAGTGAACAACAGATTGAAATTGCTATTCTTGCTGTCCCAAAAGATCAGGCACAGTCCACCGCTGATGAGTTGATCGAGGCGGGAATTAAAGGCATCATGAACTTCACACCAATTAGAATTTCGACCCCAAGCAATGTGCGTGTCCAAAACGTTGACTTGGCAACTGAACTACAGACGTTGATTTACTTCCTGGAGCAAGACAACCAGTAGTCAATCATTCAATCATAGATTAAAGTCGCGAAACTTTTCGCGACTTTTTTAAATTTCATAATGTCAAAAAACTTGCATTTGGTTGACGGAAAAGTTAAGATAATTTTTGTAGTTAGCACTTATTAATTAAGAGTGCTAAAAAAGAAATAGGAGGGATATCAACGTGTTAAAACCAATTGCAGATCGCGTGATTATCAAAGTACAGGAAGAGAAGGAAGAGTCAGTTGGAGGAATCCTACTAGCATCAAATGCGAAAGAGAAGCCTCAAGTTGGTGAAGTTATCGCTGTGGGCGATGGATCAGTGACAGAGAACGGCACTAAGTTACCATTAACTGTTAAAGTTGGCGACACCGTGTACTACGACAAGTATTCTGGTAGTCAGGTTAAATTTGATAATGAGGATTACCTTGTTTTACACGAAAAAGATATTATCGCTATTGTTGAGTAGTGAGTATGAAACTCACTATCACTGATGTTCATGCACATTAATATTTAACTTAATTAATTTTAGAACTAATAATAAGAAGGACGGAGATTCAAATGGCAAAAGATATTAAATTCGCTGAAGATGCTCGTGCAGCAATGCTGCGTGGTGTTGATAAGCTGGCAGATACTGTTAAGACAACGCTTGGACCAAAAGGTAGAAACGTAGTGCTCGAGAAATCATATGGTTCACCCGACATCACAAACGATGGTGTGACAATCGCCAAGTCGATTGAACTAGAAGATCATTTCGAGAACATGGGTGCAAAACTCGTTGCTGAAGTTGCATCGAAGACGAATGACATCGCTGGTGACGGTACGACCACCGCGACGGTTTTGGCACAAGCAATCGTTCGTGAGGGAATGAAGAACGTCAGTGCCGGTGCAAATCCTGTGGGTATCCGTCGGGGAATTGAGCAGGCTACTAAGGCCGCTGTCGCTGAATTGCACAATATTAGCCACGAAGTTGCTAACAAGGACCAGATTGCTCAAGTTGCTTCTGTCTCAAGTGCAAGTGAAGAAGTCGGTCAACTCATTGCGGATGCAATGGAAAAGGTTGGTAACGACGGTGTTATTACCATCGAAGAGTCAAAGGGAATCGACACTGAATTAAACGTGGTTGAAGGTATGCAATTCGACCGTGGTTATCTTTCACAATACATGGTAACGGATAATGACAAGATGGAAGCAGACTTAGACAACCCTTACATCTTAATCACCGACAAAAAGATTACGAATATTCAAGACATTTTGCCAATGTTGCAAGAAATAGTGCAACAAGGTAAGGCACTGTTGATTATTGCTGATGATGTTGAGGGTGAAGCACTACCAACACTTGTGTTAAACAAGATTCGGGGTACTTTCAATGTCGTTGCCGTTAAGGCACCGGGCTTTGGCGATCGGCGCAAGGAACAACTACAAGATATCGCTACATTAACAGGTGGTACGGTAATTACCGATGATTTCGGCCTGGAATTAAAGGATACTAAGCTTGAGCAACTCGGCCAGGCTGGTAAAGTTACGGTTACTAAGGACAACACAACGATTGTTGAAGGTTCTGGTACGAAAGAAGCAATTGCAGAGCGTGTTGAGACAATCAAGAACCAAATTGAAGGCACGACTTCAGACTTTGACCGTGAGAAGCTACAAGAGCGGCTTGCTAAACTGTCTGGTGGTGTAGCCGTTATCAAGGTTGGTGCTGCTACAGAAACGGAATTAAAGGAAAGAAAATACAGAATTGAAGATGCTTTGAATGCAACTAGAGCTGCGGTTGAAGAAGGCTACGTTGCAGGTGGTGGTGTTGCTCTGATTAACGTCATTAAGGCAGTTGATGACCTCACTGCTGAGGGCGACGAGCAAACGGGAATTAACATCGTTAAACGCGCGCTTGAAGCACCTGTAAGACAAATTTCTGAGAATGCCGGACTTGAAGGTTCAGTTATTGTAGAACGCATGAAGAGCGAGAAGAATGAGTTTGGTTTCAACGCTGCCACAGATAAGTGGGAGAACATGGTTGAGGCAGGAATTATTGACCCAACCAAGGTTACTCGTTCAGCATTGCAAAATGCCGCATCAGTTTCAGCATTATTGTTGACCACTGAAGCTGTTGTTGCGGAAATTCCTGAAGAACATCCAGCAGATCCCCAAGCTGGTATGAACCCTGGAATGGGCATGATGTAACAGATATAATTAAGAAGTAGCACTGCTACTTCTTTTTTTTATTTCTAAAATACTGACAAAATAGACTAGCTTTTTTAATGTAGATGGAGTAATATTGCGTGGTTTATTGATTAATTATTCTAAGAATGCATGTTTCATTTCTGGAGGAAATATTAATGGGACAGTTCAAACAATTGCTATTGGGTAAACCGTTGAAGTCAGACGAAGAGGGTGGACAGAAACTCACTCGCTTCAAAGCATTAGCTATGCTGAGTTCAGACGCTTTATCAAGTGTGGCCTATGGTACGGAGGAGATTGCTCTTGTGCTAGTGACGCTGTCGGCTGCAGCAATGTGGTACTCTATTCCAATCGCGGCCTTCGTGCTTGTCTTGTTGCTTTCGCTGACTTTATCTTACAGACAGGTTATTCATGCTTATCCCGGTGGCGGTGGGGCCTATAAGGTCTCAAGCGATAATCTGGGTAAAGGTGCAGGACTCGTGGCTGGAGGCTCATTACTCATTGATTACATGCTGACCGTTGCAGTTAGTGTGTCGGCTGGCTCAAATGCAATTGTGGCGGCTATCCCGGCTCTTTATGGTCACCAAGTAGTCATCTCCTTGGTCATTATTACCATCCTGACTATTCTCAATTTGCGGGGCATGAGCGAGTCTGCGAACTTCCTGATGATTCCAGTCTATTTCTTTATCGTCATGATTCTGATCATGATTGGGACAGGATTATTTAAAATCCTGACCGGACAGATTCCATTTACAGCGGCAGCGCCCATTGGCGCTGTCGTGCCTGGTGTGACTGCCGCACTGATTTTCAAAGCATTCTCTAGTGGCTCAAGCTCCTTAACCGGTGTCGAGGCCATTAGCAACGCCGTCCCATTCTTCAAGAAGCCCCGTGCAAAAAACGCTGCGGCGACTTTGACCATCATGGCCGCAATTCTGGGCGTGTTCTTTGCCGGTATCTCTTTTCTAAACTATTGGTACGGCATTGTGCCAATGGAGAAGGTCACGGTTCTCTCACAAATTGCCGATAAGACATTTGGAGGCCAGAACATCTTCTACTACCTGGTTCAATTTGCGACGGCGTTCATCCTCACGGTTGCTGCCAACACAGGATTCTCCGCCTTTCCCGTTCTCGCTTTTAACTTGGCTAAAGATAAATTCATGCCGCATAACTACATGGATCGTGGGGACCGACTGGGCTACTCAAACGGCATTCTTACACTGGCGATCGGATCCGGTATTCTCATCGTCATGTTTGGTGGCGATGTTTCCCGGCTGATTCCGCTCTATGCTGCTGGCGTGTTCATTCCGTTCACGTTATCGCAGACTGGGATGATATTAAAGTGGTGGCACGAGCGGCCAAAGAATTGGGTCTGGAGTGCAACTGCCAATCTGGTCGGTGCGCTGATTTCTTTCGCGATTCTGGTAATTCTATTTACCTATCGCTTAGCCGAAATCTGGCCGTTTTTCGTTATCATGCCTGCACTCGTCTACCTCTTCCATAAGATTAACCAGCATTACAAAAATGTGGCGGAACAACTGCGACTCATGGATAATGAGGCAACCTACCACCAATTTGACGGTTCAACGGTGATTGTGCTTGTTTCAAGCGTCACTCAGGTTACTAAGAACGCCCTCAGTTATGCAGAGTCAATCGGTGACTACGTCATTGCAATGCATGTCTCGATGGACGAGAATCCCGATAAAGAGAAGGAAATTCAATCAGAGTTCACGAAAGATTACCCGAATATTCGCTTCGTCGATATCCACTCATCTTACCGCTCTATTGTGAAGCCGGTCAGTCGCTTCGTGGACGTGATTAGTCGCAACGCAGCGCAACGTAACTATTCAACCACAGTGTTGATCCCACAGTTCGTCCCAAATAAGAACTGGCACTTCGCGTTACATAATCAGACAGCTTTACGTTTGAAGCAGACTTTTATGCGCCGTGAAAACATTATTGTCGCAACGTACAGCTATAATTTGAAAAAATAAATTAAGAATAATACTAATGTTAATTCTAGAGAACAGTGGTCAAGCATGCTGTTCTCTTTTTGTCGTTTGCGGGGGAGATTTTACGGTATAATGATGAGAAAGTATTATTTTTAGGAGAGATGATTAAGATGCCACAAGCAGATACACCAATGATGCAACAGTACAGGAAAATAAAAGCACAGTATGCTGATGCCTTCTTGTTTTATCGTGTGGGCGATTTCTATGAACTCTTCGAGGACGACGCTGTGAAGGGGGCACAGATTCTTGAACTGACACTCACGCACAGAAACAAGAATGTTGAACATCCAATTCCAATGGCCGGTGTGCCTCATCACGCGGTCCAAAGCTACATCGATACTCTGGTTGAGAAAGGCTATAAGGTCGCCATTAGCGAGCAACTGGAGGATCCAAAGCTGGCTGAAGGGATGGTCAAAAGGGATGTCATTCAACTGATCACACCCGGGACAATGGTTGATGATCGGCCCAATCATGCAAAGACCAATAATTATCTGACCTCAGTTGTACTGACCAGCGCGGGTTATGGATTGGGGTATGCCGACCTCGCAACAGGTGAGATAGAGACGACCCATCTAGTGGACTTTGACAGCACATTCAATGAATTACTGTCGCTCAGAACGAAAGAGGTTGTTTGGTCGGGCGCACTCACTGATCAGCAAAAAGATTATTTTGCCAAGGCTAACATCATCATTTCAAAGCCGTTTAAACCGGAACAACCGTCAAGTGAGACGTCATTTGTCACCCAGAACCTCACTAACGAAGAGGAACGTCTAAGCACGAGCCAGCTAATCGATTATCTGGTGGCTACCCAGAAGAGGAGCCTCGCTCACCTCCAAATAGCCAAGACATACGAGCCAAGTAGTTACCTCCAGATGAGTCACGTCGTGAAGCAGAATTTGGAGTTGCTAAATTCCAACAAAACACAGAAAAAGGCGGGTTCGCTGTACTGGTTGTTGGATCAAACAAAGACAGCGATGGGTGGACGCCTCCTTAAACAGTGGATTGACCGCCCCCTGATTAGGAAACAGGATGTTGTGGCACGCCAAGAGATGGTCGAAGCTCTGCTAGACGATTACTTCACGCGGGAGAGTGTTCTAGATGCACTTGCCGGTGTGTATGATCTGGAGCGCTTGACTGGCCGCATTGCTTTTGGCAGCGTCAATGGACGTGAATTGTTGCAGCTGGCCCGCTCGTTGAAGCAGGTTCCTTTGATACTCGCTACACTTCGCCAGTCCCAGAGCAAGACGCTGCTAGACTTTGCTTCACAACTTGACCCAATGCAAAATGTGGCAGAGCTGATTACGACAGCATTGGTCGATGACCCACCCGTTTCCACCACAGATGGCGGACTAATTCGTCCGGGTTATAATGACCAGCTTGACCGTTACGTTGACGTCATGACAAATGGCAAGCGTTGGGTGGCGGAGCTTGAAGCAAAGGAACGTGAGCAGACGGGAATTAATACGCTCAAAATCGGCTTTAACAAGGTCTTTGGTTACTACATCGAGGTGACTAACGCAAACAAGGCAAATGTGCCTGAGGAGCGCTACCAGAGAAAGCAGACTTTGACCAATGCAGAGCGGTATATAACGCCTGAATTGAAGGAGCATGAACATTTAATTCTCGAGGCAGAGAATAAATCAACGGACCTCGAGCACGAACTTTTCGTCAAGCTGCGCGATCAGATTAAGCAATACATCCCCCAACTACAAAAGTTGGGTCAAGAGATAGCTACATTGGATGTCCTAGCGGACTTCGCGGTTTTAGCAGAGAAGAATCAGTACACTAAGCCGACCATCAATGAAAAAGACCAGAATATTCAGATTGTTAACGGGCGTCACCCGGTGGTGGAACAGGTTCTGGCCAAACGGGACTATATCCCAAATGACGTGCTAATGGATGAGAGTAGCAATATTTTCTTGATTACTGGACCGAACATGTCTGGTAAGAGCACGTACATGCGCCAACTAGCTCTGATTGTTGTGATGGCCCAGATTGGTTCTTTTATTCCCGCCGAAACGGCCAAGCTGCCGATTTTTGACCAAATATTTACCAGAATTGGCGCTGCGGACGACCTGATTTCTGGCCAGAGTACCTTCATGGTTGAGATGAACGAGGCAAATCAGGCTTTGATGCATGCTACTAAAAAGTCCCTGGTGATCTTCGATGAGATTGGTCGGGGGACGGCCACTTATGATGGGATGGCACTCGCCGGTGCAATTATTAAGTACTTACATAATAATATTCATGCTAAGACAATGTTTGCCACACACTATCATGAGTTGACGATGCTCGATCAGACGCTAACCCACTTGAAGAACGTGCATGTCGGTGCTACCGAAAAAAATGGCGAATTAATTTTCTTGCATAAAGTATTGCCTGGGGCAGCGGACGAATCTTATGGGATTCATGTGGCGAAGCTAGCGGGGCTCCCGCAACCGGTACTTGCAGAAGCCACGACGATGTTGCATCAGCTGGAGCAGGACCAACATTCCGCGTCAACCAAGAATACGGAACAATTAGCTCTGTTTGATTCGGAAGATACAATCAGTGACGTAGAGAAGGACGTAATCAGCACGATTAGGTCGTTGTACTTGGCTGACAAGACGCCACTTGAATTGATGAATACAGTGAGCCAATGGCAACAAGAGTTGAATAACGAGGATTAATATGGCAGAAATTAAAGAATTATCACCTGAATTGAGTGACCAAATTGCTGCTGGTGAAGTAATCGAACGTCCAAGTTCGGTGGTGAAGGAATTACTGGAGAACGCCATTGATGCGGGTAGTAGTCAAATCAAGATCTCCTTTGTGGAGGCCGGACTACGGGAAATCGTGATTGAGGATAATGGTAGTGGTATTGCACCAAATCAGTTGGATTTAGCTTTTCGCCGGCACGCGACAAGCAAGATTAGTACAAAGGCGGACTTATTTAAGATTCGCACTCTGGGCTTTCGGGGTGAGGCACTCGCATCTATTAGTGCCGTAGCCCATGTGGCTATTCTGACTAATACTGGTGGTGCTGCAGGTGTTAGTGCCACCTTTGCCGATGGGCGGAAGCTGACGCAAAAGCCAGCTGCTGCGAAAAAGGGAACGAGAATTAGTGTGCGGGACCTCTTTTACAACACGCCTGCGCGGTTGAAGTATCTCAAATCGGAGACGACGGAGACGACGAAGATTATTGATATCGTCAATCGGATTGCCCTGAGTCATCCCGAGCTCAAGATCTCGCTGAAGAGTGAAAAGAAAGATTTGCTACTCACAAATGGTAGTGGCGACTTGCGCCAGGATATGGCGCACATCTATGGGCGGATCGTAGCCAGTCAGCTGATTGAATTTAGCGGTTCTGATGCAGACTTTGTCATTACTGGCCTGATGACGCCACCCGACATTACGCGGGCGAATCGGAATTACATTTCTATTCTCCTCAATGGGCGTTATATCAAGAATTTTCAGCTGAGTAAGGCAATTATGGCAGGATATGGCTCGAAAATTGGCCTAGGTAAATTTCCGATTTTCGTATTGAATATCAAATTGGATCCATTATTGGTCGATGTCAATGTGCATCCAACGAAGCAGGAGGTTCGTTTATCAAAGGAATCAAGCCTTAGCAGACTGATTATCAATACGGTTGCAAAAGCGCTTGAACGAAACTCGAACTCGGGCGACGCGCTGACTAATCTAACCAACCCAACAGATACGACGAGCTACGACCAAATGGTGTTTAACCTGAACAAAAGCAATGCGGCAGACATCGCAGCCCCAAAAGAGAACGACCAGCAAGCGGGTGCTGAGGTACACGAGAATTCTGCTGGATTTACGGTAGAGCATAGAGAACTTGAGGTCAGCGAGCTCAATATTTCGGTATCAGACCCTGATCAGTCGCTAGTCTCACCTAGCTGGGCACAAAACGTCCAAATTCAGACAGGATTGTTGCCATTTGGTGGTGCACTGGTCAAAGCGACAGATGTGGCGCATGGTTCGACGGATCAGGTTTTACAAGCCGGTTTTCCTGCGTTAACATATATCGGTCAGCTACATAACGGGCTGATTGTTGCGGACAGTACCAGCGGATTTTACCTGGTAGACGCCAAGGAGGCAATGGCTCGCCTGCGGTATAACAAGCTGGAACAAGAATTAACTGAGCTGACGCTCACGCAGCAGGTGCTGTTGACCCCCATAATCTTGGAGTTAAACAACACAGAATATGAACAAGTACTAGACCATCTAGATTTGTTTAAAGAAGTAGGCTTAGTACTAGAGGATTTTGGCCGGAATAGCCTCATCATGAAGAGCCATCCTAATTGGATACCGGCGGGCTTTGAAGAGAAATATGCTCGAGCTACGCTTAATCTCTACTTCAACAATCCACGAAGTGATGTGTCGGATTTTAAACAGCAAGTTGTGCTGTTTGCGGTGCAGCAGTCCGTGCAGCACGGCCAGCAGCAGAATACCCGCTTCAATCTAGAAACTGGTCAGAGCTTATTAGACGACTTGCAAAACGCCGATTCACCATACCAGAGCCCGACGGGTAAACTGATTCTGGTTCATTTCTCGAAGCGAGATCTGCAGAAGATGTTTAAACGAGTCCAAAAAACTGCTAAATTAGAACTAGACTAGCTTTGACAGCAACAACTTAGGAATCGAGGAGTTTTACTATGTACGAATATTTGAAAGGTATCATTACGGCAATTACCCCCGGTTATTTAGTGTTAGATGTTTCTGGTATTGGCTACAAGCTTTATTGTCCCACGCCCTACACCTATGATGTGAATCAAGAAGCGAAGCTTTTCGTTGAACAAATTATCCGGGATACGGAGCACAGCTTGTACGGCTTTGCCTCGGCTGAGGATAAGGCCTTATTTCTGAAGCTCTTGAGTGTCTCCGGTATTGGTCCCAAAAGTGCGCTGGCAATTATGGCGGCAGAGAACACTACTAGCCTGGCCAACGCAATTGAGAACGGCGAGACAGCGTACTTGACTAAATTCCCCGGGGTCGGAAGGAAGACCGCATCACAGATTGTGCTTGATTTGAAGGGCAAATTGGGTGATTATGCGGTAGGACAACAAAGTATCTTCGATCAGGCGGCTGTCTCACCCGATCTAAATGATGCATTACTGGCACTTGTTGCCTTAGGCTATACTCAGAAGGAAGTCGATAAGATTACACCCAAATTATTGGAGAATAATTTCGATCACGCTGAGGATTACATCAAACTCGGGTTAAATTTATTATTGAAAAAGGTAACTAAATGACGGACGATAGATTGTTAGCACAAGATAACTATGATGCGGATGAAGAAAAATTAGAGTTATCACTCAGGCCACAATTTCTTTCTCAGTATATTGGCCAGACAAAGGTTAAAGAAGAGATGGCGATCTATATTTCTGCGGCCAAGAAAAGAGAAGAGGCGCTAGATCACGTCCTTTTGTACGGGCCACCTGGGCTCGGTAAAACTACACTTGCAATGGTTATCGCAAACGAATTACAGGTGAAGATCAAGAGTACAAGTGGGCCAGCCATTGAGAAAGCCGGAGATTTAGTTGCTCTCTTATCAGAACTTGATCCCGGAGATGTTTTGTTCATCGACGAGATTCACAGGTTGCCAAAGGCGGTGGAGGAGGTACTTTATTCGGCAATGGAGGACTTCTACATTGACATCGTCGTTGGTCAGGGGCAGGCTACCCATCCTGTCCACGTTCCACTGCCACCGTTCACGCTCATCGGCGCGACGACGCGTGCTGGTCAACTGTCCGCCCCGTTACGCGATCGATTCGGCATTGTTGAGCACATGCAGTTCTACGATGTGTCTGATTTACGAAAAATTGTGCAACGAACCGCAAAAGTATTCGATTCTGAAATTGATGTGTCCGCGGCAGATGAGCTTGCCCGGCGTTCACGGGGGACACCACGGGTCAGCAATCGGTTGTTGAAGCGGGTACGGGACTTTGCCGAGGTGAAAAACGAGCGGAAGATTTCCCTAGAAACCACGCGTGAAGCGCTGGACAAGTTACAGGTTGATATCGAGGGCTTAGATCAGACAGACAGACGGCTCCTTTTGATGATGATTAATAACTATCACGGCGGCCCTGTTGGAATCAAGGCCATCGCAGCCAATGTGGGTGAGGACCAAGAAACAATTGAAGAGGTGTATGAACCATACCTCTTGCAAAAGGGTTTTATCAAACGAACACAAAGGGGTCGCGCCGTTACCCAAAAGGCGTACAAGCACCTTGGAATTGATTTTTTAGGAGAAGATTAATGTTAACTACTGAAGATTTTGACTACGATTTACCGGAAGAACTGATTGCTCAGACTCCAATTGAGCAACGTGACACCTCAAGACTACTAGTACTTGATCACCAAACGGGCGAATTACTGGATCAACATTTCTACAATATCATTGACCAGTTGCACGCCGGGGATGCACTTGTGATGAACGATTCCCGTGTGATGCCTGCCAGATTACATGGATTGAAAGAGGGGACAGGTGCCCACATTGAACTGCTTTTGTTGAAGAATATCGTAGGTGATAAGTGGGAAGTACTTGCTAAGCCAGCCAAAAAAGTTCCGGTAGGTTCGGTGATTGACTTTGGTGACGGCGCACTGAAGGCCACTGTGACTAAGGAGCTGGACTTCGGTGGTCGAGAAATTACGTTTAGTTATGAAGGAATCTTTCTTGAGGTATTAGAAGCTTTGGGTGAGATGCCCCTGCCACCATACATTAAGGAGAAGCTGGACGATCCGGAGCGCTACCAGACGGTCTATGCGAAGGAAATGGGTTCGGCCGCTGCTCCTACAGCAGGCTTACATTGGACTAAAGATTTATTGGCAAAAGTTCAGGCTAAGGGTGTTAAGCTAGTCTATCTGACACTGCATGTGGGCCTTGGGACTTTTAGACCAGTCTCGGAAGAAAATATTCTGGATCACGAGATGCACAGTGAGTTCTATTCCCTGTCTGAGGACGCCGCAAGGACCCTGAACGAGGTCAAACAAAACGGTGGCCGAATCGTGGCTACGGGAACGACTAGTATCCGGACACTCGAAACTATTGCTACTAGAAATGATGGTAAAATCGTGGCGGAATCTGGCTGGACGGATATTTTTATTTATCCGGGCTATGAATGGAAGGTTGTTGACGCGTTCATCACAAACTTTCATTTACCGAAGTCCACGCTCGTAATGCTCGTGGCCTCGTTTACTGGACGAGAGACGATTCTAAACGCCTACAAACACGCTGTGCAGGAGAAATACCGTTTCTTCAGTTTTGGCGATGCAATGTTTATCAAATAGTTAATGTACGGAGAAAAATAACCTGATTATTTGACTTGTACACCATTGATTCGCTAGTATGTGCTAGTGAATCTTTTTTTGAAAGGAAATATTTGTGAGCTCACCGTTAACGTATAAATTAATTCATCAAGATAAAAAAACCGGTGCTAGATTGGGCGAGATTACAACACCACATGGTACGTTCCAGACACCGATGTTCATGCCCGTTGGTACCCAGGCCTCAGTAAAGACTTTGGCACCGGAGGAATTAAAAGAGATGGGGGCGGGGGTAATCCTCGCTAATACATATCATCTCTGGCAAAGACCGGGACCGGAAATCGTGAAGGAGGCCGGTGGACTACATAAGTTCATGAACTGGGATCAAGCAATCCTGACCGATTCTGGTGGCTTTCAGGTATTTTCTTTGGCGCAGATGCGGGACATCAAGGAAGAGGGAGTCACATTTAAGAGCCATATTTCGGGTGCGAAGATGTTCCTTTCCCCCGAGAAAGCAATTGGAATTGAAAATGATCTTGGTCCAGACATCATGATGAGCTTGGATGAGTGTCCACCATACTTCTCAGACTTTGAATACCTGCAGAAATCCGTTGCGCGGACCTCACGTTGGGCCGAGCGCGGTCTAAAAGCACACAGAAATCCTGATACCCAAGCCCTATTTGGTATCGTTCAGGGCGGACCACATGAAGAATTACGGCGTCAAAGTGCCCAAGATCTAGTCTCGCTCGATTTCCCGGGTTATTCAATTGGTGGATTGAGTGTGGGTGAATCTAAGGAAGAAATGAACCGGATGCTAGAATTTACCACTCCCTTATTGCCGCAGAATAAGCCCCGTTACCTGATGGGCGTTGGCTCACCAGATGCGTTGATTGATGGCGTAATTCGTGGTATCGATATGTTCGATTGTGTCTTACCCACGAGAATTGCCAGAAATGGTACCGTCATGACCAGTCATGGCCGTTTAGTTGTAAAGAATGCTAAATATGCCCATGATTTCACACCGATGGATCCAGAGTGTGATTGTTACGCCTGCCGCAATTACACGCGGGCCTATATCCGTCACTTGATTAAGGCAGATGAGACCTTCGGTATCAGACTTACTAGCTATCATAACGTCTATTTTCTACTTAACTTGATGAAAAAAGTGCGTGCTGCCATCATGAATGATGAGTTATTAGAATTTAGGGCTGATTTTTTCGAGAAATATGGCTATAATGATTCAAGTAGAGACTTTTAGAAAATAGATGAGGTGTTAGATTGAATACTTTTTTAGTTGGAGCAGCAGCTGGTGGCAGTAACATGATCATGATATTCGCATTCTTGCTACTGATTGCATTCACCTACTTCACAATGCTCCGTCCACAAAAGAAACAGAACCAAAAGCGCATGGAAATGATTAAGGCTTTGAAGAAGGGCGATCAGGTTGTCTTGATTAGTGGTCTACACGGCAAGATTGATGAAGTCAATGATAGCAATCATACTGTTGTGATTGACGCTGATGGCATTTACCTAACCTTTAATCAGACTGCAGTCCGGGATGTGATCCCGACTGTCACAACTGAAACGACAAATGAACAGTCTACGGAGAAGGATGAGGGTGCTGCCCAAACAGAAGCAGAACCGACAACTGACGACGAAAAGTCAGATAACTAATAAACAGGCATCAAACTAAAACACCTTTTGGTGTTTTTTTATTATCGTGCTAATCAGTAATAGTGTAGAATGTAAGCAGAATGGATAAAAGAGGAACAATGATGCAGACAGAAATTTCAACAACATTTATTATTTTCGGCGGGTCTGGCGACCTGGCACATAGGAAACTCTACCCAGCCTTGTTCAATTTGTATAAACGGGGATTCATCAAGGAACATTTCGCAGTGATTGGCACCGCTAGAAGACCTTGGTCCCACGAATACTTTCAAAATATTGTGACGGAAGCAATTGAGGAAAGTACAAACGATACGACTGGCGTAACTGAATTTGCGTCCCATTTCTACTATCAATCACACGACGTAACCGATACGGAGCATTACAAGGCGCTCAATCAACTGTCTGATCAGCTGGAAGAGAAGTATCAGACTCATGGTAACCGAATTTTCTATATGGCAATGTCACCCCGTTTCTTTGGCACGATTGCGACACACATTCATGATGAACACATTCTAGGTCGGGGATTTAACCGGCTGATCATCGAGAAGCCCTTTGGGAATAATCTAGAGAGTGCGACCGTGCTCAATAAACAGATTAATGCATCCTTCGATGAAGAAGACGTCTACCGCATCGACCACTACCTGGGTAAGGAAATGATTCAAGATATTCTCCCGTTAAGGTTTAGTAATCCCATCATGAAGGCCATTTGGAATGCGGACAATATTGCAAGTATTCAGATTACACTAGCTGAGCAATTAGGTGTCGAGGCGCGTGGTGGCTACTACGAGACCGCAGGCGCATTGCGTGACATGGTCCAAAATCATATTTTTCAGATTGCCACAGTTTTAGCAATGCCTGAGCCTAAAAACCTAACCGCGCACGAGATTCATGAAAGTAAGCAAGCGGTGCTCAATAGTCTGGTGGAGCCGGATGCTGCGGAATTAGCGCACGACTTTGTCCGTGGTCAATATGCTGGCGACGAAGATACGTTGGCCTACGTGGCTGAGAATCAGGTTAGCCCAGACTCGAGTACCGAGACCTTCATTGCAGGTAAAATTAAGTTTGGTGTCGGTCCCCTTGCAGGTGTTCCAATCTACATTCGTACAGGTAAGCGTATGGCTGTCAAGCAGAGTGTGGTCAATATCATTTTTAAAAACACCACCAACCTGTATGACGATGCTAGTCAGAATGTGTTGACCCTGGAGATTGACCCAACTAATACGATCTCCTTAGTGTTGAACGGTAAAAGAGTTGCACATGCTGGCTTGAAGGAGCAGAGGCTAATCTACGAGTACGAAGAGCACATCAAAGATGACGTGCCGGATGCTTATGAGCGTCTGATTGGGGATGCATTAGTGGCGGATTGCACCAATTTCACGAATTGGCACGAGCTAAAATCTTCATGGCAGTATATCGACCGGATCGAACAATTCTGGGCACAGGCTGGGAAAAAGGGCCTTCATCAATATCCACCATTTTGCATGGGACCAAAGGAAGCAAACCAGATCTTCGAATCTGCGACCGATAAGTGGATTTAAAGCAAATGGCATCGATGGATCTATTGCCACCAAATGACACAAATAGAAAAGTAATTCACTTAGACATGGATGCCTTCTACGCGTCAGTCGAGGAGCGGGATAATCCTGTCCTGAAGACGAAGGCACTGGTAATTGCACACGACCCACGGAAGCATCGTGGTCATGGCGTAATTACCACGGCTAATTATCGCGCTCGTAAATATGGTGTTGGCTCGGCCATGCCCGCGCAAAAAGCATTGGACAACATACCGGCAAAAGAGCTCGTCTTTGTTACACCCGACTTCGTCAAGTATCGGGCGGTCTCGGCCACTATTCATGCGATCATGCATGAGGTAACCGACATTGTAGAATCAGTAGCACTGGATGAGGCGTACCTGGATGTCACTCAGAACAAGCTGGGCAAGTTGACCACAATTGAGCTGGCCCAATTTTTACAACAAGAGATTTATCGCCAAACACACTTAACATGCTCCGTTGGGATCAGTTACAATAAATTTCTGGCTAAGCTGGCTTCTGAGTATGCGAAACCGTTTGGCAGAGCAATAATTCTGCCGGATGTGGCGCAAGCGTTTCTGGCGACCAAAGATGTGGGGGATTTCCCGGGCATTGGTAAGAAAACGGCCGTGTTGATGCACGAAATTGGGATCAACACTGGTTATGATCTTCAACAAAAGGACGTGCGCTGGTTGATAGCTAAGTTCAAGAAGGCTGGCTATTATTATGCGCAACATGCGCACGGAATCGATTTACGAGAAGTAATCGGTCAGCGTAAGAGAAAGTCCGTGGGGAAGGAGCGCACGTTTGAACCGGTTATTGTGGACAGGGAACGGGCTCTGCCTTACTTGCAGGACTTTACCGGCTCCATTGCGCAGATTCTAAGGGAGAAACATTTACGCAGCCAGACAATCGTCTTGAAGATTAGATCGAAGGACTTTGAGACGGTGACGAAACGCACCACAATTAAAGAGGTTACGCAGGATGAGGATGTGATCTACCGAGCCGCAGTTTCATTGTTAGACGAGTTTCCCGAGTTTTTAGAGCTTGGTATTCGTTTGCTCGGTATTTCAACAACAAACTTCATTGATGATCAAGTGGAAGAACTAACACTACCGTTATTTGAAACACAATAGTTGCTTAAGAGCTAGGAAGATGGAATTTATGAATAAATTTAGTGAGATTTTAGCCAAAATTGAGGAATATGATAAGATAATTATTCACAGGCATCAAAGCCCGGATCCAGATGCGCTTGGATCACAGAGCGGGCTTGCGCTTGTACTACGGCATGCTTTTCCACAGAAACAGGTCTTAATGGCCGGCGAATCAGTTGGTGATCTTGATTGGATTACGACGATGGACAACGTGGCAGATGCCGATTACGTTGGCGCCCTGGTCATCGTGGTGGATACAGCAAACACACCGAGAATTAGTGACCAACGCTTCCTTCAAGGAGCTGAGCTCATCAAGATCGACCACCACCCAAATGACGATTCATACGGTGACATGCAATACGTTGATGATCAGGCGTCCAGCAGTTCGGAAATAATTGCTGAGTTGATCGAATCCTCAAATGGTGTGTTATCATTAACAGCTGATTCTGCATACGCATTGTACGCTGGTATCGTCGGTGACACAGGGAGATTCTTGTTTAGCTCCACTAGTGCAAGTACTTTTTTGATGGCCCAAAAGTTGGTTGAAACGGGCATCAATCATAACGAAATCTCCCAGAATATTCAGTCTGTCACATTTGCTCAAGCTAAGTTACAAAATGCTGCGCTTGATGAATTGACGATCGACAAGAGCGGCGCTGCATACGTCGTCATTAGTCAGGCTAAGTTACAGGAACTTGGTGTCGACGAAGAGGGTGCCAATGCCGTTGTTAGTGGACCGGGCCGTTTGAAGGAAGTTCTGGCCTGGTTGATTTTCGTGGAAAAAGCGAACGGCAGCTATCGGGTGCATTACCGTTCGAAGGGTCCAATCGTGAATGAATTGGCGAAGAAGCATGACGGCGGTGGTCACGCTCTAGCTAGTGGCGCAAACGCGAAGGATCAGACTGAAGTTCAGCAAATCATCCAAGAGTTAATTGAAGCCTCAGCAGCCTACAAAAAGGAGAAACATGGCGAATAATATTTTTCAAAACGAACTCATTAGGCCGGAACTACGGGCCGGCATTAAGCAACTAGGCTTTAGCGAACCAACGCGAGTTCAGACGGGAGTGATTCCTAAGCTACTGGACGGAAATAATTTGGTGGTCCAGGCAGCGACAGGTTCGGGTAAGACACATGCCTTCATGATTCCGGTATTCAACACGATTGACACTGCACAAAAGACGACGCAGGCAATTATTACTGCCCCAAGTCGGGAACTGGCCCAGCAATTATTTGATAATGCCAGAGACTTACGTGAACGAAGTGGACTTGCGGTGAGTATCATGCATCTGGCCGGTGGCATTGACCGCGAACGACAGATGGCAAAGGTGGAACACCAGCGGCCACAGATAGTGATTGGTACACCAGGCCGCATCAAGGATTTCATTGAGAAGAAGTTAATTAAGGCTGAAGATGTCCAAACTATGATTATTGATGAAGCCGATATGACACTCGATTTAGGCTTCTTGAATGATATCGATGAGATTGCATCACGCTTGAATCAAGATGTTAACATCAGCGTCTTTTCAGCAACCATTCCTGCTCGGCTTAAGCCGTTCTTGAACAAGTATCTCCAGAAGCCGGAGTATATCGTGATTGATAACCCAACGGTGATCTCCCCAACTGTTCATAATTACTTGATTGACATTGGTGGTCGCAGCCGTAACGGTGTTATTTACGATTTGTTAAACATTGGTCAGCCATACATGGTCCTGATTTTTGCCAACACGAAAAGTGATGTTGATGAGATTCATCATTATCTCAGCAAAAAAGGGCTCGTAGTCGCTAAGATTCACGGTGATATTTCGGTTCGTGAACGCAAACGAGTAATGCGTGATGTACAGGATCTGAAGTATCAATACATTGTCGCAACAGACCTGGCAGCTCGTGGAATTGATATTGAGGGCATCTCACTGGTGATTAACGCTGCTTTACCAAAAGATTTAGAATTCTTCATTCATCGTGTCGGTCGGACTGGTCGAAACAACATGGAGGGAACTGCCATTTCTTTGGTAACTGCTGACGAGATGGAGCCCGTGCATCAACTGGAGCACCTAGGTATCAAGTTTGAAATTAAGGCAATCAAGAACGGTGAACTCGTTGATCGAGCTGATTTCGGTCGCAGAAAGAAACGCGAGGCAACGAATGAGAAGCTTGATCCTAAATTAGTAGGACTCGTCAAGAAGTCCAAGATTAAGAGAAAACCTGGTTATAAAAAACGGATCAAGACGGCGATTGCGCGTGATCAGCAGCAGAAACGCAAGATTAGTCAAAGACAGGCTGCTCGTGATGCACGTCGCGCACGTAAAGGTAGAGAAGATTAGCATTGACACGCGTTTTTTGTCATTGTAAAATATAACAGTTACGGGACATGCTTGGCCTAAATGATTAGCACAGAGAGAATCGGCGGTGGAAAGATTCCTAATTAGTGGTCAGGTGCTACCCATAAGTTAAATAATTAAATAAACTCTAAAGAGGTAACAAAACACTGTTGCAATCAAGGTGGTACCGCGCAATCGCGTCCTTGTGTGCAAGGGTGTTTTTTTGTGAAGGAGCAAGTATGAAGCAATTATCAAGTGCAGAAATCAGACAGATGTTTCTCGATTTCTTCAAAAGTAAGAATCATATGGTTGAACCAAGTTCATCACTCATCCCAAAGGATGATCCCACTTTGCTGTGGATTAATTCTGGTGTGGCCACGCTGAAGAAGTATTTCGACGGTTCAGTAATCCCGAAGAATCCACGGATTACGAATGCGCAGAAGTCGATTAGAACGAATGACATAGAGAATGTCGGTAAGACGGCGCGCCACCATACTTTCTTTGAGATGCTTGGGAACTTCTCTGTTGGTGATTACTTCAAGGAGGACGCTATTCCCTGGGCGTGGGAATTCTTGACCAGCCCTAAATGGCTTGATTTTGATCCGGCAAAACTTTATGTGACTGTTTACCCGAAAGATACAGAGGCTGCGCGGATCTGGCTTGAGAAGGTCGGCTTGCCAGAGGATCACCTCTTCAAAGTTGAGGATAATTTCTGGGATATAGGTGAGGGACCTAGTGGCCCCGACTCAGAGATTTTCTACGACCGTGGTCAGGAGTTTAATAATCTGAGCGAAGACGATGAAGAGAGCTATCCTGGTGGTGAAAATGAACGTTACCTGGAGATCTGGAATATTGTCTTCTCCGAATTCAATCACCTACCTGATGGAACTTACGTTGAGCAGCCACATAAGAATATCGATACGGGAATGGGCCTTGAACGCCTGGTTTCGGTCATTCAGAATGCGAAGACAAACTTCGAGACTGATCTATTCTTACCAATAATTCACGCAACGGAGGAGTTGGCCAGTGGTCCTAAGTATGGGAACGACCAAACCGCAGATGTATCATACAAAATCATTGCGGATCACGCACGGACTGTGAGCTTTGCCATCGGTGATGGTGCCTTGCCATCAAATGAGGGGCGGGGCTATGTCTTGCGGCGTTTGCTTCGGCGCGCGGCTCTTAATGGACAAAAGCTGGGTATAAAAGGTGCATTTTTGTACAAACTGGTACCAGTGGTTGGTGAAATAATGAAGTCTTACTACCCAGAGGTCTCAGAGCAGGCTGATTTCATTGCTAAAGTAATCAGGCTTGAGGAAGAGCGATTCCAGGAAACGTTGGCTGATGGATTAAGTCTCTTGAATAACCTGATTGAGGATGCAAAAGCGAGTGGGCAACAAGTAATCGCTGGACGAGATGCATTCAAGTTGTTTGATACATATGGTTTCCCGTATGAGTTGACCTTTGAATATGCGTCCGATGCCGGGCTGGCCGTCGATCAAGCGGCCTTTGAACAAGAGATGGCTGCCCAACGGGAACGGGCCCGTTCTGCACGGACTAAGGCACAATCCATGGGTTCACAGGATGAGACCTTGATGGCGCTGAAGGATAACAGTGAATTCGTTTACGGCACGTTCGAGATTGATGACGCCGAACTTTTAGAGATTGTAGTTAACGATCAGGTCGTTGACACAACGAACGCCGATCATGCTCAATTGATTTTCGACAAAACACCGTTCTATGCAGAAATGGGTGGACAAGTGGCCGATGTCGGACAAATTCTTGACGAGTCTGGCGAGGTAGTTGCTAATGTGACCGATGTGCAGCATGCGCCAAATGGTCAGAATCTCCACTACGTCGATGTGATTTTGCCACTTAAAAAGGGTGCGCGATATCAATTGAAGATTGACGCAGAGTTTAGAAGAAAAGTCCAGCGCAATCATACCGCTACTCACCTGTTGGATCAGGCGCTGCGGAATACGTTGGGGGATCATACACATCAAGCCGGATCCCTCGTTGAACCTACATACCTCCGCTTTGATTTCACTAGCCTTGAGCCAACTACGCCGGCCCAGCTCGTTGCGGTAGAGAAAATGATCAACGAAAAAATTTGGGCGCAAATTCCGGTTGAGACCACGATTACCGACCAGGAGACTGGCAGAAAGATGGGTGCTATCGCGTTATTCGGTGAGAAATATGGCGATGAAGTACGCGTGGTAGACATCGGCGGTTGGTCAATCGAGTTCTGTGGTGGAACTCATGTGGCGAATACCGGTGAGATTGGTTTATTCAAAATTGTGTCAGAGCAGGCGATTGGTGCCGGCACCAGGAGGATTGAAGCCATCACCAGTAAAGAGGCATTTGAATACTTGAACGAGCATTCGAACCTGTTACAACAGATTAAGGATGAGGTTAAATCGACGAAGGTCCAGGATGTGCCTGAGAAGGTGAACCAGTTACAAGTTGCACTAAAGTCGAGTCAAAAAGAGGCCGAGCAACTACAGGCGGAAATTAACCGCAGCAAGACCGGTGATATTTTCGATGACGTGCAGGAAGTTAACGGTCTGCAGGTGATTGCAAAGCAGATTGAAGTCACAAGCATGAACGATCTGAGACAGTTCGCTGATGATTGGAAGAGTCAAGGTAAGTCTGATGTTCTAATTCTGGCGGCAGCCATTGATGGTAAGGCAAACATGATTATTTCACTGAATGACCAGGCCTTAACAAGTGGTCTGAAAGCCGGTGCGATGATTAAGAGTGTTGCTGCAACCTTCGGCGGTGGCGGCGGTGGCCGACCAAACTTGGCCCAAGCTGGTGGTAAGAACCCCGCAGGTTTACCGGCTGCCATCACGCAAGCAATTAAATTAATCGAAGAAAACTAAAAATAATTGTTTTCATAAGGCGTTTACAGTAGAATGAACAATGAATGGGGAGGTATAGAAATGAGCTCATTAGATAAGACAATGCACTTTGATTTTAACGAGAATAAAGGCAAGAATGTGCATGATACACTTGCCGATGTTTATACTGCTTTGGAAGAGAAGGGCTATAACCCAATTAATCAAATTGTTGGTTATTTACTGTCTGGTGATCCCGCCTATATTCCACGGCATAATGACGCACGGAACATGATTCTGAAACATGAACGTGATGAAATAATTGAAGAACTAGTCAAGAACTATCTCGGTAAGTCGAAGTAATGCGCTTATTGGGGTTAGATGTCGGGTCCAAAACAGTCGGTGTTGCTGTCAGTGACCAGTTGGGTATTATTGCCCAGGGTGTTGAGATAATTCCGATTGATGAAGAGACCGAGAACTTCGGCATGCGCAGAATGAAGAAACTGGTCAGAGAATATGAAGTTGACGGTTTCGTAGTCGGCCTGCCGAAGAACATGAACAATACCGTTGGAGAGCGTGCTCTGAAGGCGGAAAGTTATGGCAAGCGGCTGGCAACTAAGTTTGGCTTACCTGTGTTCTACAACGATGAAAGATTAACGACCGTTCAAGCAGAGCGGATGCTAATTGAAGAGGGGAATGTCCGTCGCGAAGATCGAGAGCTCGTGATTGATAAGTTAGCGGCAACGCTCATCCTACAGAATTATCTCGACCAACAAAGAAATGGAGTAAATTAATGGCTGTTAAAATTAATGATCAGAGCAACCTACCCGAGGAAGATCGTCAAATTACTTTGGTTGACGAGAAGGGCAATGAAGAATTATTTGAAGTTCTCTTCACATTTTATTCTGACGATTATGAGAAATCATACGTCTTACTCTACCCAGCAGCGACTGTTGATGAAGAAGACGTGGAGATTCAAGCATTTAGCTTTGACGCGGATGAAGCAGGTGACGCAACAAGTGGTGACCTCCACGAGATTGAGACGGAAGCGGAATGGGACATGGTTGAAGGTGTCTTGAATACTTTCCTAGATGATGATCGTTTGAGTGGTGAGTAAGAAATGAGGACTAGTTACGACTAGTCTTTTTTTACGGATAAAAACTGTGGTCGCGTCAACATTCTAAAAGAGTTAGAATGTACTTATTCAGTAAATGTGTACTTGAGACAAATTTGATAGGTGTGCGATGCAGAAAAGAAGGTACAAGGCCAAAATTGGTGAGAAGAATTATATCATTGTCGGACCGGGTAGTGAGGAACATATGGCGGCCGTCACAAACTACCTCAATGAACAGCTGGCGCAGTTAAAACGTCTCTCGCCCGGAATTACCCTGGAAGAAGCAAGTGTCCTACTGGCATTCAATGCCGTGAGCACTTTCTTGAAACAGGATCGGGTCGATTCTGAGGATCACGCGCACGCACCAAAAAACACCCAGTGGGAGGACAAGCGTGACTCGGTGATCGATGGTGATCTATTCGACGATTCAAATGTCCCCGCAAAACTAACGAAGCAGGAATCAGACTAATACATGTTAAGTTTATTAATCATCATTACTTTTATCATCTTTGGCTATGTGGCGTACAGACGTGGGTTAATCTACCAGGGAGTCATCACAATCACATTTGTGGTCAGCTTTCTCTTAGCTGCACTTCTGTACAGATTGTTCATTCCACTCGTCTCGTTGTGGGTACCCTACCCCTCGGCAACTGCTGCAAGCAAATTTGTTTTCTTCTCGCAAACACTTGGATTAAACTTAGATAAAGCATTTTATGCCGGGATTGCCTTTTCCGTAGTACTCTTATTGATTTGGCTGCTAATAGGTATTTTGCTGAGGGGATTTGCTAAGTTACGGTATGTGGATATTGGTCTTCAACACAACCTAAGTAGTATTTTGGCAATAATTTTAGGCCTGATAGTTGCTGGAGCACTGATTAGCCTGGTACTGGCGTTGCTATCGATGATTCCGCTTGAAGGGGTACAACGGATGATTGAACACTCATTCTTGGCTAAGTTCTTAACTCGTGCCACATTCCCTTGGTCTGCTTTTTATACAAAACTATTTATTGGAATAATCTAAAAGACCACCATGGTCTTTTTTTAAGTTAGAGATTGGAAATTATGAACGAAAAAATATTAAATACACTGGAATTCGCAAAGATTCTAGACCGCTTAGCCGGACTAGCGGTGACCGATGCGGCAAAATTGCGTGCAAGGGCACTCATGCCGCAGACTGATTTAGAAGAAGTACGGTCTGCTATTAATGAGACGTTGGCGATGACAAATGTCCTGCGCGTAATGGGTAGTCTACCAATAGTGAACTTTCAAGACGTTGCGCCAGCAATTAAACGATTGAAGATCGGGGCAGAACTAAACGCCAATGAGTTAGGAAACATCTTACTTGTTCTGCGAATTGCAACTGATGTCAAACGCTTTTTAGCGGATCACGACGAGTTAGATTTATCAGCATTAGATCAACTGCAACAGGAGCTTGTGATTCCCGAAAAGTTGTACAAGAGACTGAAAGACTCATTGGAAGCTGATGGAACGATTCTAGATACAGCAAGTAGCGCACTGGGTTCAATTCGGCATAGCTTTGTCCGGATGGAAGCAAGCATTAAGCAGAAGATGGACAGCTATTTGCACGGCTCCGAGAGTAAATATTTAAGTGAGCAAATTATCACGATTAGAGACGAAAGATACGTCATTCCTGTCCGTCAGGAATACCGGTATAAGTTTGGCGGTGTGGTCCATGATCAAAGCGCCAGTGGTCAGACCCTATTTATTGAACCAAAGGGCGTCGTTGAGTTTAATAACTCGCTCCAGGAAATTGTGGCTCAAGAACGCGCTGAGGTGAAACGGATTCTGGCAGAATTATCGTCAATGGCGGGTGATTTCGTCACAGAAATTACGGTAACGACAGATGCACTAGTAGAACTAGATTTCTTGCAGGCAAAAGCCCGTTTGGCGGATCAAATGCGGGCCACGGAACCACAAGTTAATGACGCACATCAAATTAATCTGATTCAGGCAAGACATCCTTTGATTGACCCAAAGAAGGTTGTACCAAACGATATTAATCTCGGCCTGAAGTTCGACACGATGCTTATTACTGGCCCGAACACGGGTGGTAAAACAATTACTTTGAAAACTCTGGGTTTGCTCCAGTTGATGGCGCAGTCTGGCTTATTCATTCCGGCACACGAGAACAGTCAGGTCGGTGTTTTCACGGAAATTTTTGCGGATATTGGTGATGAGCAGTCGATTGAGCAGAGCCTGAGTACTTTCTCCTCGCACATGGACAACATCATTAAGATTCTTGCTCAAAATGACGAGGATAGCCTTGTTTTGTTCGATGAACTTGGCGCTGGAACCGACCCTGAAGAGGGAGCGGCGCTGGCAATCGCTATTCTGGATACGGTCAGGGCGAAACATAGTAAGGTTGCCGCAACCACCCACTATCCAGAGCTGAAGTTATACGGATATGACCGTAAGCGAACGACTAATGCTAGCATGGAGTTTGACTTAGCCACCTTGTCGCCGACATTTAACCTGCAAATAGGAATTCCTGGTCACAGTAATGCTTTCGCGATTGCGGAGCGTCTAGGGATGCCAAAAGCCATTGTAAAACAGGCACGTGGATTCATGAATAGTGATGATAGTGATTTGAACTCGATGATCACGAAATTGAATATACAGACAAAGGGAGCAACTCAGGCTAAGAAATTGTATGAATCAAGGCTTGAGCAGACCGTTAAACTACGGGATGAATTGACACAGGCACTCGAATTCTATCACCAAAGAGAGCAGAAACAGCTGGACGCCGCTAAGCAAAAGGCTGATGAGATCATTAGAAATGCCCAAGATAAATCAGATAAGATTATTGATCAATTACGAGCAGCACGCGACCAAGGGGCGGCAACGGTCAAGGATGATAAGTTAATTGCCGCAAAGGGTGCGTTGAATCAGTTACGTGATCAGAATCTGGCACACAATAGGGTATTGAAACGGGCGAAGAAACAGCAGCAGATTAAGGTGGGGAACGAGGTTAAGGTACTGAGTTACGGCCAGTTTGGTCAGGTAACACGGAAACTGTCTGATGCAGAGTTCGAGGTTCAGATTGGGGCCTTGAAGGTCAAAGTTAAAAAAGCCGATCTTGAAAAAACAAATCAAGTCGCAAAAACCGGCAAACAACCTGAACGCCAGATTTCACATACTAGTCCGCTTAAGAGAAGCAGTACATCCTCGAGCCTAGACCTACGTGGTAAGCGTTATGATGAGGCAATGACAGAGCTAGATCGTTATATTGATTCTGTGTTACTAGCAGGAATCGATAGTGCAACAATTATTCACGGTATCGGGACCGGCGCTATTAGACAGGGAGTACAGCAGTATCTGAAGCGAAATAAGCGCGTCAAGAGCTTCGGCTATGCGCCTGAAGGTTCAGGTGGTTCCGGTGCGACGATCGTCGAATTCAAGTAAGAAAGTTATTTAATCAGTACTCTGAGCAGTTAACTTGCAAAAAGTAAGCGACATGGTAGAATAAAAAATATACAAATGAAATAGATGAGGTAATAAAAATGGTTACAGAAGTAACAGATCAAAATTTCGTTGATGAGACAAGTGAAGGCGTTGTACTCACAGACTTCTGGGCAACATGGTGTGGTCCATGTAAGATGCAGAGTCCTGTTGTGGACAAGCTTGCCGAGGAAATGGACGAAGTGAAATTCGTTAAGATGGATGTCGATGAGAACCAAAAGACTCCCCAAGAATTTGGGATCATGGCAATTCCTACTTTGCTCATCAAGAAGGATGGAGAAGTCGTTGACAAACTCGTTGGT
This sequence comes from Amylolactobacillus amylotrophicus DSM 20534, assembly GCF_001434555.1. Taxonomy (NCBI): domain Bacteria; kingdom Bacillati; phylum Bacillota; class Bacilli; order Lactobacillales; family Lactobacillaceae; genus Amylolactobacillus; species Amylolactobacillus amylotrophicus. The sequence goes on along the minus strand of NZ_AZCV01000005.1, from coordinate 18,366 downwards.
TACACACCAAAAGAGAAATTAATGGAAATCTTAAACCAATACACAGATTAATCAATATAAAGGCGTCAATTGACTTTTTGCCAATTGACGCCTTTTTTATGGTTGTTATGGATGTAGCGTTTAATCTTTCAAATCAATCACAACATCAATGGTAACGGTATGGCTCTTCTCATCGATAGTGAACTGGGACTCTGCAGTGTGGCCGTTCTCTAATGAGACTGTTTCGGCAATTAAACCTGCTTCTAAACTAAATTCTGTTGATTTAGCGGCAATTCTGTCCGTAACTACGGTCCCGGAAAGTTCAAATTGCAGCTTCTTAGGCTTAGTAGAAATCAATTTTAGTGTGCCAAAGCTGGCAATGGTGAAGAAGTCCGGGAGGTCTTTTACGTTATCGAGTTGATATTGCCTAGCTAGTTTCTTACCTGCCCAGTAGAGAATATCGCGATTATCTGAACCGAGAATGGTGGGTAATAAGAAATCACGGTAAAGTTGGTTCAGAAAATATGTTTGCTCTTCAGATACAGTCAATGTATTCACTCCTAAAATCACGTCTATAACTTGATATTTTACCCTAAATCCACAATAATAAAAACAGAAAGATGAAACTGGTGATATATTGGAAAATAGACCTATTGGATTACTCGACTCCGGCCTAGGTGGCCTGACTGTCGTGAGAAAAGTTATTGAACTAATGCCCGAGGAAAACTTGGTCTTTATTGCTGATCAGGCTCGTCTACCATACGGTGACCGCTCGGTAGCAGAAATTAAGGAATTTACGTGGCAGATGGTTCATTTTTTATTGAAAAAAAACGTTAAGGCAATTGTCTTCGCTTGCAACACGGCTACAGCCGCCGCTCTCGATGAGATTGCGCCGCAATTAGACATTCCGGTTATTGGTGTGATTCAATCAGGAAGCTTAGCAGCAACTAAGGTTACGCAAAACGGTCACGTGGGAATAATCGGGACGAGATCAACGATCGATTCAATGGCCTACGAGAGGGAAATCGGTTCTAGACTTGCAGGTGCCCAAGTAATGGGTCTCGCTACACCCAAACTGGTACCGTTGATTGAATCTGGTAACGAAGTGACGCCAATCAATCAGGAATTGGTGGATAGCTTACAACCATTTGCCGATAGTGATATTGACACTCTAGTGCTCGGATGCACCCATTATCCACTGATTGCGGAGCAGATTCAAAAGAATGTTTCAAGTGAAGTGCGGTTGGTTGATCCAGCAGATCAGACAGCGATCTACACCAGAAATGTTCTGCGCCAGAGAGGATTGCTCCGGACAGGCGACGATGTGGAGCGGGAGTATTTCACCACCGGTGAACCAACTCATTTTGCCCTAGTTGCCAAAAAGTGGTTACACGACCAGAATTTGACGGCAAACAAGGTCGTGCTAGATGCGTAGATATAAAGTGACTGTAAAGGAAATAATTTGAAATGAAAAAAGTATTGTTTGCCACGAATAATCCGGGAAAGATCCGAGAAATCGCTCCTGTTTTTGCAAAAATGGGCTATCAACTAATTACTAATCAGGATTTAACTAATCCGCCAGAGGTCAACGAAACAGGAAGAAGCTTCCAGGAAAATGCCACGTTAAAGGCTCATCAGCTGGCCAACTATTCTCAACTACCCACAATCGCGGATGATTCTGGCTTGATGGTTGATTACTTGAATGGTCAACCGGGTATCTATTCTGCTCGTTATGCCGGTGAGGGACATAACGATGCCCGTAATAATGCAAAGTTGCTGGCTGAACTGGGCGGTGTGCCGGAAGATAAGCGTACCGCAAGTTTCAAAACAGTGATTGTGTTTAGCTGGCCGGGAAAATTTGACGATGATTTGGTCGTGACCGGTGAAGCCAAGGGCACAATCTTGACTGTGCCAGAGGGTAGCGACGGTTTTGGCTATGATCCGCTGTTCTATGTCTCGGATAAGGGCAAAACCTTTGCTAGTATGACTGCGATGGAGAAAAACGAAGTTAGCCACCGTGGCAAGGCCATCCGTGCTTTAGTGGCTGCCTTACCCCAATGGTTGGAAAGTGTAGACGTAAATGAGTAAGTTATTGGTTGTGAGTGATTCACATGGTGATGACCAGATTCTAACAGCGCTAGCAAAGCGCTATGCGGGTGAGGTCGATGTGCTGATTCATGCCGGTGACTCGGAGTTTTACCCTCGGAATCCGCTGATCGCGGACTTTCAAATTGTTGTTGGGAACATGGATTATGGAACCGACTTTCCCGTTTCCATTAACTTAGATTTACCAGAAGCAAGGGTATTCGTGACCCATGGCCATAAATATAACGTGAACTTCGGCCTTAATACTATTTATTTAGCGGGACGAGAGCAGGATGCAGATATCATTATCTACGGGCATACACATCAACTGCTGACGATGATTGATTATGGCGTACTCATTGTTAATCCTGGCTCAATCAGTTTACCTAGGGGAGAATATGCGAGAATTGGTGGTACTTACGCCATAATCGATGTTGCTGCCGACTCGTTTCGGGTACAGTATTATACACGCGAATTTAAGCTGGTTGAAGAATTATCTTTCGAATTTCCCCGTCTATAAAATTACAAATTTATTTTTGAATCCGCTACGAATAAAATTGCGACTACGTTTGAATAATGCTAGACTTTAAATAATAGAAAAAATCTGGAGGATTTAATCATGGATATATCGCTTGGTGCACTAGCAGGACTAATTGCAGCCGTTGCATTTCTTATTTTAGTTTTATTTTTAATTCCAGTCTTGGTTAGGACTGCAAAGACCATGAAGGAAGTAAGCCGAACCGTTGCTACCACTAATAAGACGGTGGAGCAGGTGACTAACAATGTCGATGCCTTATCACAACAAGTCGAAGGTCTCCTGGTTAAGTCAAATACTTTACTGAATGACGTTAACGGTAAGGTTCAAACGCTTGATCCTGTATTCGTTGCTGCTGCTGACCTTGGTCAGAGCGTCTCTGATATTAACACGAGCTCTAAGAATATCGTTCATCGTGTGTCAGGTTTCAGCGGAACGGCTACGAAGGCTGGTGTTGCCGGTACGATTTTAAAAAAAGTGATGCCAAAGAAGAAAAATTCAGAAGAAGTTAAATAAGGAGAATGCATATGTCTAAATTTGGAAGTTTTGTGTTTGGTGTGGTGGTCGGTGCTGCTGCAAGTCTCGTTGCCACAACCTTGCTCACACCCGATACTGTTGAAGAATTAACTGATTCAGTGAAGAACCAGACGAAGGATTTAAAAGACAAGGCTCTAGACTTAAAGAATCAAGCCGAGAGTAAGGTGTCCAGTGTGTCTGGTGAAACCCTTGACAATCTCAAGAAAAAGTATGATAACTCCACTGATCTGATTAAGAGTCAGTTACAATCGTTTCCTAAACAGGTTGTGAACGATGATTCAGAGTTAACAGATTTCGACGATATCATCATCGATGACACAGAGGCCTTCAATGATGACCCGACTGACAATGACAGAATTTTAAATGAATTAAACCAAGAGCAAGATAAAGACTAATTATTCTGGTAAACAAAAAATCACACATTTGATTGTGTGATTTTTTGTTTTAGTGAACTGCAATTGTTTTAAGCTCTTTAGGCGTGTGTGTGAATGGTACGAAGCCATTTTCTGTTAGGTGCCCACAGTCTTCAATTCTGACACCGGCAACACCTGGAATGTAGATACCTGGTTCGATTGAGAAGCACATTCCTGGTTCTAACTCCATGTCGTTACCTTCCATGAGTGAAGGAAATTCATGGGTCGATTTACCAATACCGTGGCCGAGACGGTGATTGAAGTATTCACCATAACCGGCTTTAGTGATGATGTCCCGCGCAACGGCATCTAGCTCAGCAGCGGTGATACCAGGCTTAGCCTTATCCATCGCGGTGAGATTCGCCTCAAGACAAACCTTGAAGATATCTAGCGCCTTATCGCTTGGTGTACCATAAGCGACCGTTCTGGTTGCATCGCTCATATAGCCGTTTTTAACAGTACCAAGATCAAACAGGATAAGTTCGTTAGGCTGAACTGTACTCAAAGTTGGCCCACCGTGTGGATTGGCGGCATTAGCACCGGTCTGAACGATTGTATCGAAGCTCATTTCCATCACGCCGCGTTTCTTCAGTTCATATTCAATTTGACCAACCAGACCACGCTCGGAGACGCCTGTTTGGACCGCGTTGAAAGCCACCTCAAAGGCAAAATCGGCGTCCGCACCGGCTTGTTCCATGATGGCAATTTCTTGTTGTGTCTTATAGAGCCGCGTCTGTTCGATGAAACGAGATGCATCCTGTGTGAATGAGGCGGTTGGAAAAGCTGTTTTGATTGCTTGATAACGGAAAACCGATAAATTATCTTTCTCAATTGCCCATTTTTCAAAATGATTTGTCCGCTCTTTAATTCTTTCTGCTATAATCTTAAAGGGATTTTCATGGTCAAGGTAGCCGTATACATCGGAATCAAACTCGGAGTTCTTAGCCTCCTCGACGTTTAGTTGAGGGGTAAATAGAAATGGGGCTGCATCTTTGAAAACAAAGAGTGCAAGCACACGTTCCTCTGGGTCAGAACCGTAGCCACTGAAATAATTCACATTGACGGGATCACTAATATACGCCACATCGGTGTTAGTATCCTGGAGCCATTTCTGTAATTTATCAAGTTGTATCATAATTTGTAACCTTCTTTTCTCGTGATAATAAAAGTATAGCATAATCATCTGCAAGTAAACGAAAAAACAGCTAGTAACCGCTTGCAAATTTTTGGTATGTTTGTTATTTTAGAGAAGTGCAGACGATTGAAAGCGGAGAATAACGATGGAAAAACAAGAAATAACAATTTACGACGTAGCTCGAGAAGCTAAAGTTTCTATGGCAACTGTTTCCCGTGTTGTTAACGGTAATAAGAATGTACGTGATGATACACGTCAAAAAGTACTTGCTGTTATTGATAGACTTAACTACCAGCCAAATGCGGTTGCTCGCGGACTAGCAAGTAAGAGAACGACAATGATTGGTCTAGTTGTGCCTGAACTTAATAACCTTTATTTCTCCGAGTTATCGAAGGGAATTGACGATATTGCGACTATGTATAAATACAATATTATTATTACAAGTGTTGATACTAGCGTAAATCGTGAAGAAGATGTCATCTCAGCGCTTTTAAGCAAGCAGGTAGATGGAGTTATCTACATGACAAATGAGCTCTCTACGATTGCAAGAGACGCTTTCACGCGTACCAGGACGCCAGTTGTCCTAGCCGGTACAGTTGATGCTGAATCTAAGTTACCAACTGTCAATATCGACTACCAAGCATCAATTACTGAGGCAGTGGAATTGCTGGCTAACAATGGGCGTAAGAAACTTGCCCTGGTTGTTGGCAAAGAGGATGCGGATATTAACCGTTCTTACAGAATGAAGGCCTTCGCTGAAGCTACCACCAAACTAGGATTGACCGACAGCGCTGATTTGATCTTCCCGAATAACTTTGGCTACGAAGATGGTTACGATTTGTATGAGAAGATTAAGGCAAATAATGTTGACGGAATGATTGTGACGAGAGATGTGACCGCTGCTGGGTTAATGAATGCCGCCCTGGACGCCGGGGTGGACGTACCAGCCGATTTAGAGATCATTTCTGCCAATAACACGATTATCTCTAAAATTGTCCGACCAAGTATGACTGCTATCAAACAGCCGTTGTATGATATCGGCGCTGTAAGTATGAGAATGCTCACTAAATTGATTAATAACGAGGAACTCGATGAGGAGCATGTTACATTGCCATATTCTATTTCAAAGCGTAATAGTACTAAATAATTAACTCACTGACAGATAACAAAAAAAGGAATTAACGGCAAAACGTTAATTCCTTTTTTTTGCATTGCGGCGCAACTACCAGCTGAAACTAGTTGTTGCCGCCAGTTGTTTCTGGCGGATTCGTTTGCTGGCTAGGTTGTTGGGTATTCTGGTTCGGTGACTCTGCATTGGAGCCTGCACCTGTTTGGTTGGTAGTCGTATTACCAGCCGGTTGGTTCTCGTTAGAGTTAGTTGGTGGTGTTCCACCTGTGGTCTGTGGTTCTTCGTCGTTTCCTTCAACCTCAGTATTGGCACTAGGAGTAGAAGGAGGTGTAATGTTTGTTCCATAATAATTTTCGTTCAGAGCAGAGTTCTTGTTATCCACAAACAGATCAGCAACATTTTCTTTCGTATTAATGGTTTCACCTGTGTAGTACAGCCTAGTTCCATAATTACTTAATTTGCCTAATTTATAATCAAAAAATAGATCATAATCCTTCTTGTTTGCCCCGACGGAGAACTTAGCAGATGCTGCTCGTGCGTGTGTTGAGAGGCTCAGACTAGTGGTCATTGATCCAGTGAGCTTTACCGTGGCTCCGTCATAGTTCACTGAACCCGCCTTGGTTCCAGTTTGACGCAAAACTCCATGAGAATGTACAGTAGCAGGTTTCTCACTGGCTTTGTCTAACTTGAATATCTTAGGATTAGTTGCATACAGCTGATTGACCATCTCAGTCCACAGGCTCATGTTAACAGAACTGGCGTTATCGCTCAGTGTATACGTGTGACCATAGAAGTTATCGTAGCCCATCCATGATGAGATTGTGACGCCGGGTGTTGCACCGTTGAACCAGATATCTCTGTAGTCGTTACTTGTACCGGTTTTGCCAATCAGGTTACTGGTGTCGAAATTCAAACCGTAACTTAGTTGTGCAGCGGTACCCTGCGTCGTTACCTCATGCAGCATTTTCTGCATAATATAGGCTGTTCCCTTAGAAAAGACCTTCGTCTTCTTTGTGTGATGCTGATAGATTACTTTACCACTAGGATCAGTAATCTGATCGATATAATATGGTTCACTTCTTGCACCGTCATTATAGAAAGAGGCAAAGGCAGCTGCGTTCTCCGCTACGGAGAAGCCATACTTAGTGCCACCAAGTGCGAGTCCTAGCTGTTTAAATTCGCTATTCTCGATGTTGAAACCAAGTTTTTGCATATATTCCTGAACTGGGGTTTGCTTGCGTACTTCGTTGAACAAACTAACAGCGGGCAGATTATAGGACATTCTTAGGGCCTCATCGGCACTGATGAAGCGATTCTCAACACTTTGGCCATAGTCGGTTGGTATATAGCTACCATAGTTGGTTGGAAAGTCGGGTAATACTGTCTTCGTACCAATCAATTTGTTCTCAATTGCGGGAGCATAAACAAGGTAGGGTTTAATCGATGAACCGGGAGAACGGTACGTGTTAAATGCATGATTGACTTGTGAATTCTCGAAGTCTACGCCACCAGCAAAAGCAATTACTCGGCCGGTCTCGTTATCAATCATTACGGAGCCGTTCTGTGCTTTCTCGGTTATATTGACGTTACGATTCAGTGAGGTGTCATAGTTGGTGGTCGTGTGCACCGTTCCTAGTTCGGCATTAGCAACAGTCTGACTCATGATAGCGTACATATTCTTATCAATAGTTGTCTTGACGTGATAGCCCTTTTGTTTCAAAATTTCGCTAGCTTGAGCAAGGTATTGGTTGTATTCTGCCTCGTCCTTGACAACATCAGCTACTCGCTCTTTATTCTGCCTGATGAGCGACTTTGCGATCAACTCGACACTTTTATTAGCGACCAGATTATAGAGGTAATTATTGTAGCCATTGACTTGTGAAGTCTTTTGCGGCTGTGCGAAATCTTGTGCGAGGTCATAGTTCTTTGCTGCTGTGTATTCCTTCTTTGTGATATTTCCGTTGCGGTACATCCGGAAAAGGACGATGTTCTTTCGTTTCAAACCAAGTGAGTAGTCCTTCTTTAATTTTCCCGTGATGGTGAATGGGGTGTAGGCAGATGGACTTTGAGGTAGGCCGGCAATAAAGGCAGCCTGTGGGAGGGTAAGATCCGCAATTTTTTTGCCGAAAATCCCTATAGTAGCCTCCTCTATTCCCGCGATATTCTGGCCGGAACTGTTCTTACCGAACGGGACAACGTTTAGATATGCATTCAGGATTTCGTCCTTGCTGAAGTGTGCCTCAATCTTCTTGGCAAAAAACATCTCGATTACTTTTCTCTTCCAAGTGGTTTGGTTAGTGAGAAACTGCATCTTAACCAACTGTTGGGTGAGGGTAGAACCACCGGTTCTTACACCGATACCCGTTAGTTCGGAGAAAATAGCGCGGATTAGTGACTTAGGAAGCACACCAGAATGATCGTAAAATGTCTCATCCTCGGTGGAGATGACCGCCTGTTTAACTAGCGGTGTAAGCTTATTTTTGCTGATATGGGTCGCCTTAATATCCGATTTGATGTCGGAAATCTTCTGCATGTCAGCATAGTAGAGTGTGGAGGATTGTTCCGGATGGTTTATCTGCTTATCTAGTTGGGCAATCGAGGGTACGGGCTGATCTTGAAGTAGGCCGACGGCGAAGCCAATTCCAATACCCAAAGCGAGAAAGGCACCGAAAATGAGCACAAGAAAAAAACGTTTAACAATACCTTTAATAGTTAGGTACACGGTACCTAAGTAAAATTGGCCCTTGCTAGCGTTACTCTCGTTGGCGTATTTGCTGACCCTTGGTAGGGTCATGATGCTTTGTCGCAAACGGTTAAACACCGCACTAAGCTGGTGCCATATCCTCATTGCAATTTGTTTGACCTGTGCCAATAGTTCGTTGATTTTATTCAATTTAACACCCTTTTTGAATTAGTGTTTCCATTATAACTTATTTATTTTTTTGCCGCATAAAAAAAGACAGATGTAACTGTCTTTTAACATACTATTTGGTCAATTCGTAGATTGCTTCCGTGTAAATTGCCACAGAATCAATTAATGCTTCTTCCAGCATATACTCGTTTGGTTGGTGCATGACGTTTGGCTGATCTTCTGGTTGGGCCCCAAATGCTACACCACGATCGAAGATTCTACCATAGGTTCCACCGCCAATGATTGTCTCATGACCAGGTTTACCGGTCTGGTGTTCGTAAACTGCGAGTAGGGTCTTAACTAGCGGATCCTCACCACTGACGTAGTGTGGTCCTTGATTATGTCCCTTGACTGCTGCCGTAGCGAATTCTCCAAGATTACCATTAATGGTAGTCACCATCTCGTCTGGTGTAGTTCCTTTTGGATAACGAACATTAATTAAGATTGTGGCATTATCAGAATCGTAGTCATAGACATTAGGTGCACTGGATAGTTCACCCATCAAGTCATCATGATGATTGATGCCTAATTTGCTCCCCGTGAAGTCCTCGTGCAAGAAGGAGGAAATTGTCTTTAGGTAGTTTAAATCACGACCAGCAAAATCAAATTGGCTGAGGAAGAGGCCTAAGAAAGTAGCGGCATTTCTACCAAGTTCTGGTTCTGATCCGTGAGCACCTTGGCCGTTTAGCACAACTGTTGCGTTATCACCGTTAAGTTCAAATGTTCCGGTTAGTTGATTTTCGGCCAGGAATTTTTCATATGCCGGCTTGATTGCTGCGAAGTTAGCCGAATTAATGGTTGCCTGAGCAGTTTGCGGAACCATGTTTGCTGCCAGACCAGATTTAAAGGAAACCAGCTTGTCCTTGCCGGTGTTTGCAACACCTTTGAATGTTAGTTCAAAGGATACAATTCCCTTCTCACCATTGATAATTGGAAATTCTGCATCTGGTGAGAAGACGAAGTCAGGTCTAGGTTCCGTTTCAAGGTAACGGTTTATCCCGGTCCAGTCATTTTCTTCATCTGTACCGACGATGAAGTGAATTTTCTTAGTTAATTTAACGCCCTGTTCTTTCAAAATCTTTAATGCGTAGTAGGCAGCGAGGCTAGGACCTTTGTCGTCAGCCACACCACGACCGTACAGCTTACCGTCCTTTGCTGTCACAGTGAATGGATCCGTGACCCAACCATCACCTGCAGGAACTTCATCCATGTGACCAATGATCCCGAGAGTCTCGTCTCCTTCACCAAACTCGACCCGACCAGCCACATTTTCAATATTGGCGGTCTTAAAGCCATCTCGCGCAGCAATTTCTAAGAATTTTGCTAGTGCCTTTGCAGGACCAGGTCCTAAAGGAAATTCAGCTGTCTTATTTGCCAGGTCGCGCGATGAATCAATTGCAACCATGTCTTTTAAATCGCGCATTAATTCTGTGCGTTTCTCTTCAGCTAACTTTTTGTAATCTAATGTCAATGCTCTAGTACCTCCTAAAATTTCGATAGTTTAATTCTATCATTAATACTACTAAACGCGAGGTTCGAAATAGCGAAATATTTAATAAATTTCTGGTTTAACTGGTTTAAAGGAGCCACAATCGCCTGTTGTAAGCTAATGTTTGAAAGCCTTTTTGCGGGTTTCTGAGCAAAAAATATTTGAGTGGATAGGTCCGCGTGTTCGTCCGGAAAAATCCCGTAGATTAGCACGTTTTTTCCCTGTATCCACCCGTGGGTAGTTTCAAACCACGTCTCACCGCCGGAGGTGTTCATGCCAACGATACTTAATGGGGTATTAGCAGTTAGCTTACCAACGACCTTGGTGGGGGTGAGCGGATTATCATAAAGGGAGTTAGCTCCGCCAGCTTTTAAGATTATTTTCTGATTGATGTAAGGGAGATAGTTTCTCTCATCGAGATTGAAATTAACCGTGTCTGCGGGAATAAACTCACCATTTTCGAGCTGATAAAATGTGCGATGGTTGACGATGACCGCAGAGTCTACGTGAACTTTTCTAAATGGTGGAACGGTCTTGTTGGTACCAAGATCGACGTAGGGATTCACCCGTGTGGTTAGCGGCGCCTTAGAAACGACGACTGCATCTCGGTCAACCCGATACTCTTTGGTGCCATCCTTGGCCAATTTGTACTGAAATCCTGTCGAGGGGTAGTTAGTCACGACGCCATCAATGGGTAAGTTAACTAGCCAATTCCACTGTGCCGGATTTTCCTGCATCTCATCCCAAACAAAGACTTTCTTGTTTAATGAATGAAGTTGCGAGATTAGCTTGCTATTCACTAGCTTCGATGAGATGTTGATGCCGTCAACATAAGATAGTACATCAAAGTTGATCCGTTTAAGAGAGCCAACGATGAAAATTAAAGGTAGGCCAGGCATGAGTTTGCTGAGTGATTTCAGACTCTTGTAGCTGAAGGAATGGACTAAGACTCGATCTGCCATGTGATATTGCTCAATCGTCTCCACCAGTAATTGCTCCATGTTCTTTGGATTGTTGTACTTGGTTTTCTTAGTCTCGATAAGGAATTTAGTCTCGGGACGTTCTGCGTAGTAAGCGAAAATCTGGTTGAGGGTATGCATTGGTTCGCCGTTAGCCTGGTGTAATGTACTTAAATAGGCGAAATTATTTTGTGATACAATAGCAGATGTACCGGTGATTCGTTGTAAATCTCGGTCGTGTGAAATTACTAATTGATTGTCCTTTGAAACATGAAGGTCCAATTCGACATAGTCCGCACCATCGGAGAATGCTGAGTCGAAACTAGCAATTGTCTCCTCTGCAACTTTGACGGGATTTCCACGATGACCGACGACGGTGAACCCACTTTGGGTCACCCAGATAATTAATGCAAAAACAAAAAAAGAGAATTTACGCATCTGTTTCACCACCTTACAGATATTTACTGTAGCATGGATGCCGTTTTTTTTCTATTTCGCAATTCAGATGAATTTTTTGAAGGATGGAGATTCTTGTGGCAGAAACATATCAGACATTTGATCTAATTGAAGAGATTACGCGTGTTGACGGAACGCGCTACTACGAAGTTGCAAATATCATGATGAATGGCGTGGCGGAGGCTGCGGCAATTAAGGGATTAATCAAAAGTGTCAGAATCTTACAACTAAATATTCCCCGTAGTAAAAGTCTAGTAACTTATGAGGAGTATATCAATGAGACCTATCAATTTCCAAGTTTACAGTTAACTAGTTGGGAAGAGTGGGCTAAACCAGAGGGACCGATTGCCGATGCGTTTAACCTTATCTTACAGACGAACCATATTGGTTAGGGAGTTATAATGGAATCAATTCGCATTGTGCATACAAATGATTTGCATTCACATTTTGAAAACTGGCCGGTGATTAGACGTTACATCGAACGCGCACAAAAGGATGAGACTGTTTCCCAGACACTTACTTTTGATCTGGGCGATTTCATGGATAGGAGTCATCCTCTGACCGATGCAACTGATGGCGGTATTAACATTGAGTTGATGAATAATGTGCACTATGATGGGGCGACCATTGGCAATAACGAAGGCATCGGTAATCCGCATGCAATTCTTGAGCACCTGTTCGATCACGCAAATTTCGATATTTTATTGGGGAACTTGTTTGAGCAAGATGGCAAACGACCGGCGTTTTGTCAGCCCTACAAGATTATTACAACAAAAATGGGAACTAGGATTGCTGTACTCGGCTTGACGGCTGCATATCCCCTGACGTACGAACCAAACGGGTGGGACATCCATTTGATTACGGATGTATTGCCAGGACTGCTAGCCGAACTTAGGGGACAGTATGATTACCTAATCCTGCTGAGCCATCTAGGCATTACCATGGATAAGTATCTGGCTAATGAGTTTAAGGAACTAAATCTCATTATCGGTTCACACACACACCATCTGTTAGAGAACGGTCTAGTGGTGAATCAATCGATGCTTGCTGCTGCTGGAAAGTGGGGCCGGTATATTGGTGATATTCGCTTAGAGTTCGATGTCAATCACCAATTGGTGCAGCAGCAGGTTAATACAGTTAAAACGGCGGATTTGCAAACTCTTCCGGGGGATGCAAAGGAAATTGCGGGCTATGTTGAACGGGGTGAAGCATTACTCGCGCATGAGCACGTCGCAACTTTACCAGCCTCATATGCTGCTAAAAAAACAGAGATGGCAGACGCGCTCCATGCAATTGCCCAAACCGCTGGAACAAACTTAGCTATTTTAAACACGGGATTATTCGTGCAACAGTTACAGCCAGGACTATTAACAATGAACGACTTGCACCAAGGCTTACCACATCCGATGCATGTTGTTCGGGTTAAGCTACGCGGTGAAGACCTCTGGCGTTTAGTCATGGAGATGGAGAAAAACCGTAATTTTTTGCGGAATTTTAAAATCAAGGGTATGAGCTTCCGGGGGAAAATATTTGGTGAGATTAAGTACCTCGGAATTGAGGTTGATCAAGCTACGAGAACAGTTTATGTAGAAGGACAAGAGATTGATACGGAGCGTGATTACTACATTGCGCTGCTTGATCATTACGTGTTTATACCGTTCTTTCCCACCATTGAAATTATGGGAGAAACGAAATTCTACTTTCCGAAGTTCTTCAGGCAAGTGGTTGCCGATTATCTGAGTCACAAATATAAATTAGAGGATGAATAGGGTGTCAAATCAAGAAGAAAATAAGGTTAAGGTCAGGCATGCACCGGCAGATGTAGTTTTAGTGAGTCCGGAGTTTGTCGTCATTAACCAGTTAAAGTACCGCGTCGTAACGAATTACCGCAATGCGTTAGATAGCGAATTATTGAAATTAAAGTTTGATCCTTTTTTGGACAAATATGATTATTTAGTGGGCGATGTCTCTAGTGATAAACTGCGGCTAAAGGGTTTTTTCAAGGGAACATCGAATAAGATCAACCTGGATAAGCGGGTTGAAACGATAGAGGATTACATTTACGAGTATCTGAATCCAGGTGTCGCCTTTTTTGTCTTGGAGTCACTAACACCGAAAAAAATTAAGGTACCAGCAAGAAATAAGAAACGGCACAACGAGCAGCCTGTGAAGAAAACCAATTTAACAGGTAAAGTTGCCGAGAAAACAACCAAAAGAAGACGACACAGCTTCGTCATAAAGAAGAGGGACACAAGTGAATCATAAACATAAACAGTACAGGGGATATCTGATTGATTTGGACGGTACAGTCTACCGGGGTACCGAGTCAATACCGGAAGCAACAGACTTTATCAAGCGACTACAGGACGCAGAAATTCCCTATTTGTTCCTGACAAATAACACCACCAGAACGCGGCAAATGGTGGTGGATAAGTTGGCAGGACATGGGATTACTGCCACCGTCGACCAAATCTACACGCCGAGTTTAGCCACACGTGATTACCTACTAGACAAAGCAGACACTAAGAAACCACTTTCGGTCTATATCGTGGGCGAGATTGGCCTTTATCAGGCGCTTTTGCAGGCCGGATTTGTGTTGGATAACGAACACCCTGACTACGTTGTCGTGGGCCTCGACAACGACCTAACGTATGACAAGGTCAAGAAGGCTGTTCTGGCTATCAGAAGCGGTAGTAACTTCATTGGTACTAATGCCGATAAAAACTTACCAAATGAAGAGGGACTGGTGCCCGGTGCTGGCTCGGTGATCGCATTCGTTGAAGCAGCCGTCCAGAAAAAGGCGTTATATATTGGTAAACCTGAACGGATTATTGTAGATATGGCCTTAAAACAATTGGACGTTGCAAGAGATGATGTCATTCTAGTTGGCGATAACTATGACACTGATATTAAGGCGGGTATCAACAGTGCACTCGATAGCCTCTTAGTCTACACTGGTGTGTCAACGAAAAATCAGGTGGCCCAACAACCGATTAAACCAACTTATGAAATTAATGACCTAACGGAGTGGAAACTATGAGAACGCGTGAACCGGGCATCCTTCGCAGTTTAACGCAATTGCTGTTTGGTTTCGTGACAGCAATTGTGGGTACTATCTTATTGAGCTGGCCACTCCTCTACCTGTTCTTGAAAGGTGAGCACCTGAACAAGTTGGTTTCCTTATCGGTTAAGCAAGTAATGGGTAATTATAATGATTTAATGGCTTACTTACTATCACCATTTGTTAAAACACTAAGAATGCGCGATTTACCAACATCAGTCTCTGCTGCCAGTCATTTTTATGAGGTGAAGAATCTTTTTCAACTGGTGTTAGCAATCTTTTTGCTGTTATTGGCAGCGCTCATTATTGCTAAGTATCAGCGAATTGACTTTCGCTTAGATAAAAAAATGGCGTTGTTATTCATGGTTCTACCCGTGGTGGTCGTTCCTTTTGCGTCAATGAATTTCGATGCATTCTTTGTCTTTTTCCACGGAATATTCTTTCACAACAGCGACTGGCTCTTTGATCCAGTGACCGATCCGATTATTAATGTCTTGTCGGAGAACTTTTTCGCGAGTTGCTTCGTAATGTTTCTAGTATTATATGAAATCTACTTCGGCTCTTTTCTATTCAGCACCAAACGAAAAAGCATGACGAGTGAGAACTAGCTCATTTATCATGCTTTATTTTTATTGCCTGTTTAACGAAGTTGGCGCCTTTGTGTGATTTTCTTGCGAAGATAGACAATTATAATTGGAACGACAGAGACTAAGATAATTGCCACTACAATTAGTGAGAAGTGGTCCTGGACAACGGGAAAGTTGCCAAAAAAGTAGCCGATGATACTGAACAGACTGACCCAGAGAAATCCGCCAAGAAAGTTATAGGCGATGAAGTGACGGTAAGACATTTTACCCGCACCCGAAACGAAGGGGACGAAAGTCCTGATGAAAGGGATGAAACGACCAATTACGATCGTCTTCCCGCCGTGTTGCTCAAAGAAGTGTTCCGCTGCTGCTCTTTTGTCCTGATTGATTAGCTTATTGAACCAATTTTTCTCGCTTCCTTTTTTAGCTGACCAACGACCAATTTCATAGTTAATCGTGTCGCCCAGGATGGCAGCGAGTATAAAGATGAAGTAGGCCAACCAGATATTTAGGGCGTACTTCGGGTTTGCTGCCATAGCAGAGGCGGCGAAGATCAGGGAATCACCCGGTAGAAAGGGGAAGACAACCAAACCTGTCTCGATAAAGATGATGAGGAATAAGATGAGATAAGTCCAATTACCGAAGTTATTTACAATTCCAACGAGATGTTGGTCAATATTTAATATGAAGTCGATTAGTTGCATGCGTGCTCCTTAGTTGGAATAGATGTTGTCGTCTTCTAGTTTCGGATTCTTATGAGCAAGACGACTGGCGGTAGCTGCAGCGATTGCCCCAACAATGTCATCTAAGAAAGTATTAACTTTGCCAGTTGATTTGTCGTTTAGAATAGCTAGAATACCAGGCTTAACTTTATCTATATAGCCATAATTTGTAAAGCCAATTGAGCCATAAAGATTAGTGATTGAGAATGACATTACTTCATCAATTCCGTACAGCCCCTCGTCCTTCTCAATAATTTCCTGTAGTGGTGAGAATAGTTTCTTTTCCTCTGCTAGTAGGTCAAGCTGAATGCCGGTCATGATCGCATTTTGTACTTCTCTTTTCCGCAATACGAGGTCGAGACTTTCATAGATCATCTCTGGTGTTAATGTTTTGATGTAATCTTTCTGGAGAAAAATTACTAGGTCAACAAAGTCGCGTTTCGTCACTCCTCTGCTTTCAAGTAGCTTAATTGTTCTATCGTAAAAATGTTCTGGCATATTATTATCCTTTTCTATTATTTATTTGATACTCGTTGAATGGAGCGTGATTTTCTTCTCTGGAAAACGACTGCGCATAATGTCGGTGATGGCAATCTGGGCTTCGCCGAAACCGAGGGCAATGATGGGCACGCGACTTTCATAAGTTACAGCATCGCCGATTGCATAAATGGCTGGTCGGTTGGTCGCCATTTGGCGATTGACATGGATAAAACCGTTGTCTGTTTTGACGCCCCAATCGTCGACAAAGTCATTCTTAGTCTTGAATCCATATGCGACAAGTACCTCGTCGAAAGTCTCTTCTAGTGTTGAACCTTCAGTGACATCCTTTAGCGAGAGCTTAATTTGACCGGATGGAGTGCTCGTAACCTGAATGGGGAGGTAAGGCGTGATCAGCTCAGCATGCTCACTATCATTCAAATGAGCGATGGTTCTGTCGAGACCACGGAACTTGTTTCTTCTATGAATGACGGCAACGTCGACCCCATTTTGTTGAAGTAGGTCAGCCCAATCCAAGGCAGAGTCACCACCACCGAGTACAGCAACTCTTTTGCTGGTGAAGGCAGCTGGATCCTTGATGAAGTAATGGAAATGCGGTCTTGCAGATTCAGGGATATCGAGCGGCAGTTTCTTTGGAGAGAACGCTCCTAGCCCAGTTGCAATAATTATACTCTTAGCAGAGAGCTCACCGTTTATAATTAAGCCAGCAGCCGCCTTATTCTGATCGATTGTCTCTACCTTGTAATTAGTTTTAATTGTTGCTGATTCCGTGCTAAGTTGGTTACTAAGATTTGCAGTTAGCTGGTCTCCGGTGATTCTTGAAAAAACCGGAATATCTAGTAACTCCTTGGCTGGATAAATTTGAGCAGGTTGCCCGCCAACTTGTGCAAGGCTTTCAAGTATAACAGTAGAAAGCCCGTGCAGAGATGCAAAGTATCCGGCATACAGGCCAACTGGGCCAGCGCCAATAATTGCTAAGTCATAATTTTCTTCCATGAATATTTGCCACCTTTTTGACTTTGTGATATCAACTTTAACATTAATGTTCACGAGTTTCATTCTTTTAATCAAGTGCTAAATAGATTAGAATTGAGTTTGAGGTATTGTTTTGATGAAAATTGGAGAAAAAATTACCGGAGTTGTAAAGGGTATTCAGCCATATGGTGTTTTCCTGCTTCTCCCAAATAAACGCCAAGGGTTGATTCATATCTCTGAGTGTCAGTCTGGTTATGTAGGAAATATTAATCAGCTTTTTACTGTTGGCCAAACTGTCCAAGCGATGATCATCGATATTGATGAATACTCTGGTCAGATCAGCCTGTCCTTAAGAGCGATGGAGGAACGACCAACACCTCGTAAGTACGGATCAAAGCATACCTGGACACAGCGTAAAACCCGCCTGGGGTTTGCACCTCTTGCTTCGGAAATGAATGGCTTCGTCTGCGAAGCACTAAAAAAATACAAAAATGCTTGACGGTACTCCGTTCAACTGATAACATTGTTCAAGTCGTCAAGTACGACGGCCAGAAATTTCGTTAAAAAAATCATTGAGATTACTTGATTAACTTTTCTGGTTTTGGTATGCTTTTAAAGCATTGTTAGCGGTAACAAGGATGCAAAAAAGTTTAAAAAACTTGTTGCATTCGGGCAATGGTTTTGGTAACATAATTAACTGTTGCTAAGCGAGAAATTGAGCGAAATAAGCAAGTCTTTTAAGGTTAATTATTTTAAAAACTTTCTTGCCATAATCGCAATAATGTGATAAAATTATCAAGTCGCTGAAAGCGACACAGTAGACCTTTGAAAACTGAACAAAGTTTCGATTTAAGTGTGCGGGGGGTCAAACCCCTAAAGATTTAAGCGAAGTCAA